>CAZXQD010000111.1:0-10161 GCA_964643405.1 uncultured Hyphomonas sp.
ACCTTGAAACCGCCGGGCTAACAAATCTGGTGGACCACTGCTGAGGGGCAGGCCACACGGCGACGATGGAGGCCGTCCGGCAGCGCATCCGGCCCATCCTGATGACCTCTCTCGCTTTCGGGTTCGGCGTGCTTCCGCTGGCACTGAGTTCCGGCGCCGGCGCCAGCGGCCGCATCGCGATCGGCACGATCGTCCTCGGCGGCGTCGGCTCTGCCATGCTGTTCAGCCTCTTGTTTTCACCCCTGTTCTACATGGTCGTCCGTAAGCTGACGACCCGCAAACCCAAGACCCTTGTTCCTGCCGGAGATCCCGTAGAATGAAGACGATGAGAACGGCAGTCCTCTCAGTCAGCGTCCTTGCGCTTGCGGGTTGCGTCAACCTTGCGCCGGACTATAAGCGCGGCGCGCCGTCAATGCCTGCCCAGTTGCCGGTTGATCCGGCAGCCAGCAGTGGAAGCGCGGCGCTTCACTGGGAAGATATTGTCGTGGCGGCTCCGCTGCGCGAACTGATTGCGGTCGCCCTGATCGAGAACCGCGACCTGCAAGTCGTCGCCGCCAATGTCCGCGTCGCCCGCGCAAAACTCGGATTGGCGCGGTCCGGCCTGTTTCCGCGCTTCGGGGCAGACGCATCCGTGGAGGAAGGCGGCACATTCGAAAGCTCAGCGTCCCCGCCCCAATCCTTCTCGGACAACGCGTCCGCGGGTCTGAGCGTCACAGCATGGGAACTCGATTTCTTCGGCCGCATTGCCAACAACCAGGCTGCAGCACGTGAATCCTATTTCGCCAGCGAAGAAGGCCAACGCGCGGCGCGCATCGCTCTGGTGGCCTCCATCTGCGAAGCCTGGCTGCAGCTCGCGGCCGACAAGGAATTGCTTGCCCTCGCCGAAGAAACGGTCCGTAGCCAGAGCGAAAGTTTCGATCTTACCCGCGAACTTCTCGATGCCGGCGCAGCAAACGAACTCGACGTCCGGCGAGCGTCCGCATCCGTGCAGACCGCCCGCGCGCAGGCGGCGCAGTTTGAGGCGCGGGTGCGGCAGGACCTGAACCTTCTGCGCTTCCTCGCCGGCGCTGACTTGCCTGAAGGCATCGCCGGCTCCGCCGTGCTCTCGCCTACACCGCTGGTCTCGAAAATTCCCGTCGGCGCGTCGTCCGAAATCCTGCTCGCGCGCCCGGACCTGATGGCCGCCGAGCGCCAGTTGCGCGCGGCGAACGCGAGTATCGGCGCCGCACGCGCGGCTTACTTCCCGTCGATTTCGCTGATTGGCAGCGCTGGCTATGTCAGCGCAGACCTCTCGGGTCTTGTCGGCGGCGACGGGACTGGGGGGTGGCGATTTGGTCCAAGCCTCAGCCTGCCGATTTTCGATGGCGGCGCGCGGCGGAGCAACCTCGCTTCCACCCTCGCTGCCCGCGATGCGGCGCTCGCGAGCTATGAGCGTTCCATCCAGTCTGCCTTCCGCGAAACGGCGGACGCCCTCGCCGTCGCGGCAACAATCGACGCGCGCCTCTCCGCGCTTCAACAACTTGCTGAAGATACGGATATCACGCTGTCTCTTTCAGAAGAGCGTTTTAAGGCAGGTATCGACGACTATCTCGCAGTGCTGGATGCGCAGCGCGAATATTATTCCGGGCGTCAGCAACTGATTGCTACGCAGCTTGACCGAGGACGGAATACGGTCGCCCTTTTCCGGGCGCTTGGAAACTGGAGTGATACATCCCAAGCGCCTGAAGCCCCGTGATTCTGAGATCGGCAGCCGGGAAAAACGCTGATGCTCAGGCGTCTTCCCGAAGCCGCCTGACAGGTCTCAAGTTTAGGTGATCCTAGCGGAAGCAGGACTTGAGACAGCCGGACAGGGTCATTAATGTCGGACACTGGCCAAAAACCCGTTTGACCACTCCAAGACCTCACCATGGATCATTTAGCTTGGCGTGCTGATGCATGTCCGATTTCCGCTTTACCTCCGCAATGAACAAGATGTTCTGTATGGAAGCGGTACTGATGAGTGCCGCGAAAGTGATCGTCTTTGGGGCGATCGCTTCGTGGCGTACTTTGCGAGTAATATCCGTAAGCAGAGATCAGAAGCTATGCGTAGGATCCTTGGCAATGTTAGCTTGACTTGACCTGAGGAGGCTGGATGTAAGGGCCAATCTCTTTGGGGGCGGCGGGAACGCGAAGCTTAAGCTGTTGTTTTAGAAGTGGGTGCTGGACGTCGCAGCGCTCCGCAAGCTATTGTCAAAGATGTGGGGGTGGCCAGCTTTGGCGCGCTCCGCAGGCTTCAGACGGATCTCGGGTGCGTGCAACAAATCGTTCATCCGGACGGCATCAGAGCCCCGCTGATGAGGACTTCAGATTGTCTTTAATAGTCGAAAGCAAAGTCGCTGCAGCAGCGAGGTCTTGGCTCAAAACAGAGTCGAAGGCTTGAGATGCAACACGCTCGGCCGACCGCGCAAATTCATCTGCCTGTTGGATAGCCAATCGAGTCGGGACAATCCGCCAGACGCGGCGATCACGGGAATCTCGCTCACGTGAGACATAGCCTGAGCTTGCGAGATGATCGATCAGCGCGCCGACAGATGGACGCGCAATATCAAGCGCTTCCGCAAGCTTGGTCTGGGTCGGGCCTTCCAGTTTGATCACATATACAAGCACATGCCACTGTGACCGTGTCAGGCCAATGGCTTCCATTTCCCGATCGAACGCCCGGCGCAATAGGCGGGTGACCTCACCAAGAAGGAAGCTGAAATCAATTCTTGGGTCTCCCTTGAGGTGGGACGCGCGCGACCGCGCAGGCAACTCCATAGCTTTCTCCATTTACAAAGTTTGTAAGCTAACTTAATAAAAGTATCCTTACAAGTTGCCAAAGCGGATGGGTATTTTGAGCAGTCGTGACGGGTATCTTCATGCACAAGGGTTGAAACTGGCGCTCAGTTCTTTTGGCGATCCTGCCGCCCCGCCGGTAATCTTTGCCCATGGCGGGGGGCAAACCCGCCACGCCTGGAGCGGCGCCGCGAAAGCGGTGGCATTTGAAGGGTATCGCTCAATTGCCTTGGATCTTCGCGGACATGGTGAAAGCGACTGGGCTCCAGACGGTGATTACTCTCTCGAAGCTATCGCGCGAGACCTTGTTGAGGTTGGTGAACGTGTAGCGGGTGGAGGGCCGCGCCCACATATAGTCGGTGCTTCGCTTGGAGGACTCGCAGCCATAGTTGCCGCAGGCATGCTGTCACGCGATGCATTTGAATCGGTGACACTTGTCGACATCACGCCGAACATGGACGCTGCCGGTGTCACCAAAGTTGTCGGCTTCATGGGCGCGCATGTTCAGGAAGGCTTTGCCTCGCTGGAACAGGCCGCAGATGTGATTGCCAGCTATCTGCCACATCGCCCGCGGCCGAAAGACCTTGAGGGGCTGCGCAAGAACCTTCGGCAGGGCGAAGATGGGCGTTGGCGATGGCACTGGGACCCTGCCTTTATCACCGGCGTCATGCGCCGCTCCGGAGTTGCTCATACAGGTGATCTGGAGCAAGCTGTTCGGGACATCCGCGTACCGCTTCATCTCATCCGTGGACGTATGAGCGAGCTGGTTTCAGAAGACTCCGTCACGGCGTTTCGATCCCTCGCGCCGCAGGCGCATTTCACCGACGTTGCTGGCGCAAGACATATGGTGGCGGGAGATCGCAACGATGTGTTTATCGAAGCGGTTGTATCCTTTCTTCGGCCGATCCGAGAGCAGACCCTTGCATGAGTGGCCCCATGCTCAATCTTGATCAGTTACAGGCCGCACTCGATGCGGCCCCCTTCCATCGGTGGCTGGGGTTGAGGGCGATCAGCACAGACAGTGACAAGCTGCTGCTGGAAATGCCATGGCGAGAGGAAGTGGTTTCCAATCCGCGAATACAGTCTGCCCATGGCGGTGTAATTGCGGCGCTGATTGATCTTACAGGATTTTATGCCCTGCTCGCCTCGGGTAACATGCCTGCCGCGACGGCGGACTTGCGGGTCGATTATCACAAACCGGCCACGCCAGGAACGCTGAGTGTAACGGGAAGAATTGTCCGTCTTGGGGCAACTCTCTCTGTCGCCGAAGCCACTGTAATGAACGCCGACGGAGCCCTGCTTTCGAGCGGGCGCGGCGCCTACCTGATGCCGGGGCGTTCATGAGGATTTGTGCGACGCTTTCACTCTGTGCGGTTTTCGTTCTGATCTCTGGATGCCGGGACGCAGAGCCTGAAGGGCAAGCCGCCCCTGCGGCGGCCGGCGTTACGGCTGAAGCCGAGACCCGGGTTGTCCAGGTTGAAACGGTTTCCGCAGAAACGGTCATGCGGGACGACTATTTGATTGCATCCGGGACCATTGCCGCCAAGCAAACCAGCAATATTGGCGCGTTGGCGGAGGGGGTCGTTGAACAGATTTTCGTCCGGGTGGGTGACAGGGTTCGTAAGGGCGATCCGCTCTTTAGAACCCGGCAGGTCGATTATCAGCGCAGCCTCGTCGAAGCCGAAGCAATGCGGGACGTTGCCCTGGCCGAAGTTACACGCTCACAGACACTCGTGGATCGCTACACGCCACTGGAAACCAAAGGCGTCGTCTCGGGTGTGGTCTTTGACAATGCCAAAACCGCCCTTGAGGTTGCTGGCGCCAACCTGCGACTCAGGGAGACAGAAGTGGAAACCGCCAAGCAGGCGCTGTGGGATACAACAGTCCGCGCGCCATTCGATGGCGCTATCACAGCTCGCTATATCGATGAGGGCGTGTTCATGGCCAACCGCTTCTCCGGAATGGGCAACTCCGCCGTTGTTCAGGTTCAGGAGTGCGGAATTGCTGCGGCGATCTTGTTTGCGCCTGAGTCCGAGCTCGCGCGTTTGCGGCTCGACTTGAAAGGTCATCTCTACGTCGATGGCCGGAGTGATCCGATAGAATCACAGATCCTCATCTTGAACGACCGCGTTGACCCGACTTCAAGGATGGTGGAATTTCGAATGGCATTTGCGAACCCCGATTGCGCTGTCAAAGCCGGGCAGTCGGTCCGCGCAGAGGTCGAAGTTGATCCCCGGTCTGCCACCGTCCTGCCGCGCAGAGCAATTCAAGGTACGGGCGAAGATCGCTACGTCTATCTGGTAACGAACGCGCAAGCTAAGCGACGTCCCGTGAAAGTTTCAGACATTGATGCTGATCGTGTAGAGATCCTTGACGGGTTGATGAGTGGAGAAACAGTCGTCCTGACAGCCTCGGAGCCGCTGTATGACGGCGCCAGGATTGAGCCCACACCTTCATGATGTCGCTCGTCGATATTTCGATTCGCCGCGCCGTATTCGCCGTGATGCTCATCGCATCGTTGGTAGGCCTCGGTTTTATGTCGATGGGGCGCTTGGGTGTCGACTTATTTCCCGATGTTGAATTTCCCTATGTCAATGTGACGGCGACGCTGGACGGGGCCTCTGCGGAAACCATGGAGTCGGAAGTCACCGACATTCTCGAAGAGTACATCAACACGATCGACGGAATTGAAACGCTGCAATCCTTTTCCAGTGAAGGGCGCGCGCAAATTCTGATCGAGTTCAATCTGAGTTCCAATGCCCGCGAGAAGGTCCAGGATGTTCGGGACAAGGTGCAAGTCGCCTTGGCAGAATTGCCTCCGGATATGGATCCGCCCATCGTGGACAAGGTCGATCCGGACGCGGCGCCGATCATCTCCGTCATGATCGCTGGCGATCTGCCTATCGCCGAGTTGACGGCGTTCGCCGATGATGTGGCCAAGGAACGTCTTCAACGCCTCGACGGTGTCGGCGCCGTGAAATTGGTCGGGGGTCGTGAGCGCGCGGTGCGCATCTGGCTCGACAATGAACGGCTGCGGGCGTTTGGCGTCACGGCGGATGATGTACGACGGGCGATCCAGAGCGAGCATGCAGAGCTTCCTGGCGGGCGGCTGGAAACGGCTGCCCGCACGCTGGAGTTTGGTGTCAAAACTGTCGCTGAAGTTACCCGTGCGAATGGCTTTTCTGACTTGCCAGTCGCCTATCGGGAAAATGGCGTCACAATCCGAATTTCTGATGTTGCCCGCGTGGAGGACGGCCTGGAGGATGAGCGCTCAGCGGCATTCTTGAATGGCAGACGAGGCATCTCGCTCGATATCAGGAAACAATCAGGTCAGAATACTGTGGAGGTCGCGCACCAGGTCAAAGCCGCCACAGAAGGCTTGCGCGCGCTTGCGCCCGCCGGGGTGACTATTGTTGCGACCAGAGATGTGTCGAAATTCATCGAGAGCTCGATCGAGGACGTCACCCATGACGTCGTGATTGCAATAGGGCTTGTCGTTGCAGTGACCTTTGTTTTCCTCCTGAATTTCAGAGCGACGATCATCGTGGCCCTGGCGATCCCGACATCCCTTGTGGCCACTTTTTTTGGCTTTTACCTCCTGGGGTTCTCAATCAACGTCCTGACCCTGCTTGCGCTCACCGTTGCCATCGGACTGCTCGTAGACGACGCTATCGTCGTTATTGAAGCGATCATGAAAGAGCTGGAAGAGGGGAAGCCACCGCTTGAGGCCGCGCTGGACGGTACGCGTAAAGTGGGACTTGCCGTGGTTGCAGGCACAGCAGCCACGCTTGCTGTTTTTGTTCCGATTGCCTTCATGGATGGCATCGTAGGACGCTTCTTCTACCAGTACGGTCTGACGATCGTATTTTCGGTGTCTGTTTCTTTGCTCGTTGCTTTGACACTCACGCCGATGCTTGCATCGCGCATCCTCACATCCAGTGGCGTTTCACCCGTCTTTCGGCCGCTCGAAGCGTTCTGGGACTCAACTGACCGCGCCTATGCAGGTCTCGTAAAGCTGGCCGTTCGATTTCGCATTGTTGTGATTATCATTGCGTTTGCCTCGGTTGTTGCCGGTGCGTGGTATGCTGCTCGCGTTCCTTCCGGGTTTACGTCGCGCGCCGACAGGAGCGAGTTTCAGGGTTCGATCGAGCTACCGCTTGGCACTGGCGTTGTTTCTGCGCTCGACGCCGCGCAAAAAATAGATGCTGAACTCCGCAAGATCGAGCACGTTGAAGAAGTGTTCGTCTCCATTGGGGCCGGCGCGCAAGCCGAGGCCCGTGTCATCGATCTATACGCTTCCTTGACACCGAAACAGGAGCGCCAAACGGGTCAGTTTGAAATCATGGACCAAGCGCGGAAGGCCATCCGCATCGCATCCCCTGAGGCGGTCAAGATATCCGTCCTTGAAGTTCCGTGGGTCAGCGGGACGACCTCCGGTAGCTCGGACATCGACTTGTTGTTAAAGGGGTCTGACCTCAACTCCCTTGCGCAGTATGGCGAGCATCTCGTGCGTGAGATGCGTGCCCGACCTGATTTTTCTGATGTCAGAACCAGCTTCGAAAGCGGTCGACCGGAAGCACAGATCCTGTTTGACCGAACGCGGGCCGGGGACCAGGGCGTTTCCGCTCGTGCCTTGGCGGACACAGCCCGGATTGCCTTGGGCGGACTCGATGCAGGCACCTTTGAAGAGGGCGGAAAACGATATGATGTGCGCCTGCGTCTGGAGGAAGACCAGAGGGAAAGCGTGCGGGATTTTGATCGCATACAAGTGCGCGGTGCAGACGGGCGACTGGTAGATATTGGAGCGGTTTCACGTGTTGAGTTCGCTTCCGGCCCATCGAAAATCGATCGATCAGACCGCGCCAGGAAGATCTCGGTACTTGCCAGTTCTGCAACCGGTGTTTCCCTTGGTGAGGCGACAAGCACCTTAATCGAGGTGCTTGAAGCCAACCCGCCGCCGGCAGGCATCACATACTCGGTCGGCGGCATGTCGGAACGCATGCAGGAGACCGCCGGCGCGATCGGCTTCGCGTTATTGCTCGCCTTGCTGGCGCTCTACATGGTGCTTGCGAGCCAATTCAATTCCTTCGTGCAGCCGCTCCTGATCATGGTGACCGCTCCGCTCAGCTTCTCGGGAGCTTTTGCAGGGCTCTACTACTTTGGAATGGAATCTTCGCTATTCGCGCAGATTGGTCTCATCGGTCTGATGGGGATCGTGATGAAGAATGGCATTTTGCTGGTTGACCGCGCAAACCAGTTGATCGCGGAAGGAATGACAGAAAGAGACGCGATCCTTCAAGCTTGCCCTGAACGACTTCGCCCCGTTCTCATGACTGCCTTCTCGGCAATTTTTGGCATGGTGCCAGTCGCGTTGGCGACCTCCGATGGAGCCGAGTGGCGCAACGCGCTCGGCGCGCTTCTCATTGGTGGGTTGACCTCTTCAACTATCCTGACGCTTGTCGTCATTCCTGCAGTCTTCATGATGCCAAGTGATGTTGCCGGCTTCGTCAGAAAGATTGTTCGGCTGGTCCTTTGGCCGTTCACTCGATTGAGACGCGGCGAGGATGTTGTAAGAGCTGCAGCCGTTGCCAGGCGGGCTTCTGAAGACGCCATTTAGTGGCTAATTACTGGTGCCGGTCACTGTAGGAGGGACTTTTTTTTGGCCATTCTTGGCGGATGCGCTGAACAAATCGAATTTCGCCATTTCACTGCGGTGGCCAAATAATTAAACCAAGTGATCACAAGGCCATTATACGTCTGCATACGGATGGCTGTATCGATCTTTTGATATTTTGGAACTTTCCAACGGGATCGGCGAGTCCATGTCGGCCAGAGAGTCACCAAATTCCGTCTGCATTGCCGCTGACGGCAGCCATTGCTGACTGCAGACTCAATAGCCGTTTTCGGCGAAGTTTCAATCTTCGAGCATCCTGCTTTCTAACGACTGCTTTGGGGAGTGACCTCGCAGCGGAGGAGGGTGCGGACCTGATCCGCGGCCGCCGCAAATGCCATGCTTTCATTGATCGGACCGGCTCGGAGGCGACACTCGAAGCTATGGCCAAACTTGTTCGCGCGATGTCCGGTGATTGAGCCAGTGTTTCGTCTTTGAAGGTCGCCTTTGTTGTTGTCTGCACTGGTCTGCAGGCGCTTGCGCCGCGTCCAACTAGGCAATCCGGGTACGGCGGGTTGATCATGCGCCCTCGTGACGGAGAGCGGAGAAGGCTGCATGAATCCCGGAAGAATCCTGATTGGCCAAGTCGGTGTCGTGCTTATCGTGATCGTCCTGACGCAGTGGTTTGCGACGCAGTGGACCGCAGAAGCGCTCGGCTACCAACCCGCACTGGGCGCGCCCTGGTTTGCTGTCGGTGACCGGCCAGTTTATCTTCCGTGGCGCCTCTTCCAGTGGTGGTATGCCTATGAAGCCTATGCGCCTGAAGTTTTCGGAACAGCCGGTCTCATCGCAGCGAGCGGCGGACTGTTCGGGATCCTTGTGGCGGTTATCGGCTCCGTGATCCGCAGCCGGGACGCACGGTTCGTGACGACCTACGGTTCCGCGCGATGGGCAACGCTAAAGGATATGCGCCAGCATAAGTTGCTCAGACCGGACGGCGTGTTTCTCGGCCGATATCGCGGCGATTATTTGCGGCACGCCGGGCCTGAACATGTGATGGCCTTCGCTCCCACGCGATCAGGCAAGGGCGTCGGCCTCGTGGTTCCAACACTCCTCTCCTGGACAGGCAGCGCCGTGATCCATGACATCAAGGGCGAAAACTGGACACTGACATCGGGCTGGCGAGCGACTTTTTCAAATTGCATCCGCTTCGATCCGACAGATGCCGGAAGCCCGCGCTACAATCCTCTCCTCGAAGTGCGCCGCGGTGCCTGCGAGGTGCGGGACGCCCAGAACATTGCCGATATCTTGGTGGACCCGGAAGGCTCGCTGGAACGGCGCAGCCATTGGGAAAAGACCGGGCATGCCCTGCTCGTCGGCGTGATCCTGCATGTTCTCTATGCAGAGGAAGACAAGACGCTTGCAGGCTGCGCGAAGTTCCTGTCCGATCCGGATCGGACGTTCGCCGCGACGCTTCGGCTGATGATGTCAACATCACATCTCGGGGATCGTCCGCACCCTGTCGTCGCTCAGGCAGCACGGGAGCTGCAGAACAAGTCCGAGAATGAGCGCTCCGGCGTGCTCTCAACGGCGCTGAGCTTCCTCAGCCTTTACCGCGATCCGGTCGTGGCTGAGGTCACCTCCGTCAGTGACTGGACGGTGGAAGGGCTCGTTATCGGCGAGCGGCCGATGTCCCTCTATCTGGCTTGTCCGCCGTCGGATGTCTCTCGCACCAA
>CAZXQD010000112.1:0-9828 GCA_964643405.1 uncultured Hyphomonas sp.
CGAGGATGCGCGTTCATGAAACACCGTGAAGTCACGCTGGACGACAAATACGATCTTGTCGAGGGCAAGGCTTACATGACCGGTATCCAGGCGCTCGTGCGCCTGCCGATGGATCGCAAGCGGATGGACCGCGCGGCCGGGCACAATACCGGCGGTTTCATCTCCGGCTATCGCGGCTCGCCGCTCGGCGGCTATGATCAGCAACTCCGCGCTGTGCAGAAGCGGCTCGATGCGCACGACATCAAGTTCTGGGAAGGCCTGAACGAAGACCTTGGCGCGACCGCCGTCTGGGGCTCGCAGCAGCTTGGCCTGTTTCCGGGCGCGAAGTTCGATGGCCTGTTCGGCATCTGGTATGGCAAGGCGCCGGGCGTGGACCGCACGGGCGATGTGTTCAAGCATGCCAATGCTGCCGGCACCTCGGCACTGGGCGGCGTACTCGCCGTGATCGGCGACGACCATAACTGCAAATCCTCCACCCTGCCCTCGCAGTCCGAATACGCGATGATGGATGCCGAGATCCCGGTGCTGAACCCCGCCTCGATCCAGGACGTCCTCGACTACGGCATCCATGGCTGGGAGATCAGCCGGTTCTCCGGCGCGTGGACCGGCCTCGTGGCGCTCGCCGATACGATGGATTCCGGCGCGGTCGTAGATGTGACGCTGAACCGCTTCGCCATCCAGACGCCGTCCTTCCCGCTGCCTGAAGGCGGCGTGCACATGCGGCGCGGTGATGTCCCCCTGAACAAGGAAGCGCGACTGCGCCAGGTGAAGCTTCCGGCGGCACAGGCCTATGTGCGCGCCAACCGGCTGGACCACGTAATCCTCCCTTCACCGCGACCGCGACTTGGCCTGATCGTGACCGGGCAGGCGGCGCGCGATGTGTTCGAAGCGCTCGCCGCGCTGGGTCTTTCGCCGGAAGAGGCGGGACGCCTCGGCCTCACCATCTACAAGGTGGCCATGCCCTGGCCGCTGGAGCCGCAGGGCATTCGCGAATTCTGCGCGGGCCTCGAGCGCGTCATCGTGATCGAGCATAAGCGCCCGCTGATCGAGGCGCAGCTAAAGGCCGCGCTCTACGACCTGCCGGAAGGCCGCCGCCCGATCATCGAAGGCAAGAAGGACGCGCAAGGCATGCCGCTCCTGTCCGACATTGCCTCGCTGACGATTCCGGAGATAGCCCGCGCTCTGATGCACACGCTGCCCTCCGGCTGGGACACAACCCGCGCATCCGCGTATTTCGACCGCGTAGGCCGCGCCTCGGAAGCGGCGCGCACCAACGCCTCGCCGACCGTCCGTACACCGCATTTCTGCTCGGGCTGCCCGCACAATACATCCACTGTGGTACCGGAAGGCAGCCGGGCCCTCGCCGGCATCGGCTGCCATTATATGGCGAACTTCATGCCGGACCGCAAAACCGACATGACCAGCCAGATGGGCGGCGAAGGCATCGCCTGGGTCGGCCAGCACTGGGCGACCGATGAAAGCCATGTCTTCGTGAACCTCGGCGACGGCACCTATTCGCACTCCGGCAGTCTTGCCATCCGCGCGGCGGTGACCTCCGGCGCGAACATGACCTACAAGATCCTCTATAATGACGCTGTCGCCATGACCGGCGGCCAGCACGTGGAATCTGGCCAGACCCCGGCGATGATCGCCCAGCAGGTCGAAGCCGAAGGGGTGAAGACCATCCGTATCGTGACGGAAGACCCGACACGCTATGCCAACGTGCGCGGCCTTCCGCGCTCCGTGAAGATCTATCACCGCGACGATCTCGAAACGGTTCAGACCGAGCTGCGCAGCATTCCGGGCGTCTCGGTCATCATCTATGACCAGATGTGCGCGACCGAGAAGCGCCGCCGGTCCAAGCGCGGCATGATCCAGCCAGACCGTGTCCGCACGATCATCAATACCGAGGTCTGCGAAGGCTGCGGCGACTGTTCGCTGAAATCGAACTGCCTGTCGGTGGAGCCGGTCGAGACGGAACTGGGCCGCAAACGCCGCATCAATCAGTCGACCTGCAACACGGACCTGTCCTGCCTCAAGGGCTTCTGCCCGAGCTTCGTGACCATCCAGGACGGCGAGCCGGCCTGGGAAGCGAAGCCGCGCCTCGATTTCAATGCAGACGGACTGCCGCTGCCGGAAACGCCGAGCCTCGCGCAGCCCTGGAACGTACTGTTCACGGGCGTCGGCGGCACGGGCGTCACCACTGTGGCCGCCGTGCTGGCCATGGCCGCGCATGTGGATGGCAACGCCGCTTCCTCACTCGACATGACTGGCCTTGCCCAGAAAGGCGGCCCGGTGCTCAGCCATATCCGCTTCGCGCGCGAGCCTGAGATGATCTCGACCGGACGCGTTCCGCCGGCCAGCGCCGACCTCATCATCGCGTGCGATCTCGTCGTCGCTGCAGGCGGCGACGCGCTGAACCTGATGGATGCAAGCCGCACGGCGGCCTATGCAAACTCTGACGTGACGCCGACATCGGAATTCATCCGTAACCGGTCCAAGCGGTTCGAAAGCGAACTTCTTTCCGCGCGCGTGAAACGCCAGGCCGCCGAGTTCGGCGCCTGCGACGCCGAGGCGCTCGCCGTCGGATACCTCCATGACGCGATCTACACGAACATGATCATGGCCGGTTATTCCTGGCAAATGGGCAAGCTGCCTGTCTCGCTGCGCGGGCTCTACCGCGCCATCCGCCTGAATGGGACTAAGGTGGAAGACAATATGGCGGCGTTCAATATCGGCCGCCTCGCTGCGGCTGCGCCAGAGCGCCTTGCGCCGCAGTCCGACCCGCGCGGACAGGCTGAGCAGAAGACGCTGGACGAGCTGATCGCAGACCGCGCAGCGCGCCTTACGGCGTACCAGAACGCGGACTATGCTGCCCGCTATCAGGCTATCGTTTCTGAAGTGCGCGCCGCCGAGGAGGCCAAAGGCCTGGGAGAGAACCTGACCCGCGCTGTCGCCACGTTTGCCTTCAAGCTAATGGCCTACAAGGACGAGTATGAAGTTGCTCGTCTCTACACGGACGGCAAGTTTGCCGAACAGCTGGCGAGCCAGTTCAAGGGCGGAAAACTGCGCTTCTGGCTGGCGCCTCCGATAATTGCCAAGAAAGATGCGCACGGCCATCTCGAGAAGAAGCATTTCGGCGCCTGGATGATGACTGGCTTCAAGGTGCTTGCAAAGCTCAAAGGCCTGCGCGGCACGAAGCTAGATCTTTTCGGCTATACCGAAGAGCGCAAGATGGAACGGGCCTTGCGCGACACCTATCTTGAGAACATGCGGCGCATCGCGCAGGAACTGACCGCTGGCAACCACGCGCTCGCGGTGGAGATTGCCCGCGTGCCGGATGAAATCCGCGGCTTTGGCCATGTCAAGGAAGCAGCCGCGGCGAAGGCCAAGGCGCATGAACAAGACCTCTGGGCGGGTTGGCCCGAAGGGCGGCTGCCGAAAGCGAAGACGACGCTGATCGCGGCTGCCGAGTAGAGTTCAATACCCTCTCCCAACGCACTGCCCCGGAACGCGAAAGCAGTCCGGGGCTTTTTTTGGCCGGCCGTGTTGGCCTCAGTCTGCGGGCGAAACCACGACGTCCAGCACCTTGCCGTCCTTGCTCATGTCCTTGATCTCCCGCTCAACGTATTTGGCTTTGACGACGCGGTCTTTGGTGCGCGTGCCTTTGCCTTTCTTGTAGGTGACCGTGATGCGGACCCTCTCGTCCGGCCCGTCGAGCGCATCGCCCGTCACGCGCACAGCTGTGCCGCCGACATAGAGGGCGCTTTTGCCCGCCCCTTCAAGCACATCGCCGGCCAGGCTGACAGGGACCGTCACGATCTTCGTAGCAAGGCAGCTCGCGAGCGGCAGGGTGAGCACAATCAGAATTAGGGCGGCGAGACGCATGGTGGGACTCCGGCGGTCCCGTGCAGCCTAGGGCGGGCCGCGCTTCTGCGCACCTTACAATTCAGGCGGAAAGCCTAACGTGCCAGCGCCTCGTCGATCAGCTTTGCGGTTTCGCCCGCGCCATAGAGCGCCGCGAAGCTGCCGAATCGCGGCCCCTGCTCCTGGCCGAGCAGCACCTCATATAGCGCCTTGAACCAGTCGCGCAGATTTTCGAAGCCGTGAACCTTGCCGACTTCGAAGGTCATCGTCTGCAGGTTTTCGCCGGTTGGCTCGTCCGGAAAGCTGCGCAGGCGGTCCGCAAGGTCTGCCATCGCTGCGCGTTCCTGATCCGTCGGGGCACGGAAGGTTTTGGCCGGCAGAATGAAATCGCGGTAGTAACGCATGGCGTAACCGGCGAGGTCGTTCAGCAGTGGATGTGTTTGCGGCGAGGTGCCCGGCGCATAACGCGTGATGTAGGCCCAGAGCTGCGAGACGTCTGTCGGGTTTGCCACTGCCACGAGGTTCATCAGCAGCGCAAACGAAACCGGGCTCGACCATTGCGGCGGGCGGCCGGAATGGATGTGCCAGACAGGGTTTTCCAGCTGCGCTGCGGGCTCTTCCTGCGGGAACTTGTCGAGGAAGGTCAGATACTCGTCGACCGCTTTCGGGATTACGTCGAAGTAGAGCTTCTTCGCAACGCGCGGCTTCTGGAACTGGAACAGCGACAGGCTCTCGTCCGGCGCATAGGTGAGCCATTGCTCGACGGCGATGCCATTGCCCTTGGTCTTCGAGATTTTCTCGCCCTTCTCGTCCAGGAACAGTTCGTAGACGTACTGTTCCGGTGGGCGGGCGCCGAGAATGCGGCAGATCTTGGAATAGATCGGCGCATTCGCCTGATGGTCCTTGCCGAACATTTCAAAGTCCACGCCGAGCGCGGCCCAGCGCATCCCGAAATCCGGCTTCCACTGCATCTTCACCGCGCCGCCGGTAACCGCAAGCGTAACATCGGTGCCGTCTTCATCCGTGAACGTGATTTCGCCCTTCGACGCATCGACCTCTTTCATCGGCACGTAGAGCACCCGGCCCGTGCTCGGGCTGATCGGGAGGAAGGGCGAATAGGTTGCGCGCCGCTCCTCGCCCAGCGTCGGCAACATCACGTCCATGATCGCCTGATACTTCTCCGCCGCACGCAGCAGCATCGCGTCGAAGCGGCCTGACTTGTAGCAATCGGTTGCCGACAGGAATTCGTACTTGAAGCCGAACTGGTCGAGGAAGGCACAGAGACGCCCATTCATGTTTCGCCCATACGACTCGTGCGTGCCGAACGGGTCCGGCACTACGGTCAGCGGCATCTGAAGATAAGGTTCCAGCGATTTCGGGTTCGGCACGGTGTCCGGGATCTTCCGCATGCCGTCCATGTCGTCCGACACGCAGATCAGGCGCGTGGCATATTTGCCGCCCGTCAGCGTCTCGAAGGCATGGCGCACCATGGTCGTGCGGACGACTTCGCCGAACGTGCCGATATGCGGCAGGCCCGAGGGGCCATAACCGGTCTCGAAGATCACCGGCGCATCCGGCTTGCGCTCGCCGGCCTTCACCTGCTCGGCCACCCGTTTCTCCAGCGCGCGCGCCAGTTCGAACGGCCAGGCCTTGGCATTCTGGGCAAGCGGGGAAAGATCGGTCATCGGGGGTTCCGCAGGGTGGATCAGGGTTAAGCGGCGGACCTAGAGGCGCCGCCGGGAAGCGTCAAGCGAAGCGGCCACCCCGTTAACCGAACTCTTCGATTGACACTCATTCGCAAGTGCTGCAAATGGTTCTCATGATCATTTGCGTCTGCAACCGTATCAACTGCCGCTCGGTCCGTGAGGCCGTGGAAGCCGGCGCGCGCAGTCCGAATGCGGTGCAAGCCCACCATGGCTGCAAGTTCAATTGCGGGAAATGCTCCACAACTATCGGCGAAATGATCTCCGATCACATGGATCGCTGCGTTCCCGAAGTGCAGGTTCTGGCTGCCGAGTAGTCGGCCGCGCTGCTTCAAGCCCCTGACAACTAAAGCGTTTCTGCCGGTTCCCACGTACGGAACGTACACCCGTTTGCAAGTGTGTCGCACTTGCATATGCAATTGATTTTATTGGGTTTTTCTTGATCTCCGTACCGAGGCGCCCTATAGAATAAGTAATTCCACCTAACCTCCCAGACCGCAGGAGCCGCTCATGCAAGGCGACAAGAAAGTCATCGAATTCCTCAACATCGCCCTGAAAAACGAGCTGACGGCCATCAACCAGTACTTCCTGCATTCCCGGATGCTGCGTGAATGGGGCGTCTCGAAGCTCTCCAAGAAGGAACACGACGAATCGATCGAGGAGATGCACCATGCCGACTGGCTGATCGAGCGCGTCCTCTTCCTCGGCGGCCTGCCGAACCTGCAGGACCTCGGCAAGCTGCACATTGGCGAAAGCGTGCAGGAAATCCTCGAATGCGACATGAAGCTCGAGAACATCGCGATCCCGGTCCTGCGTGACGCTATGGAGCACTGCGAGAAGGTTCGCGACTATGTGAGCCGCGACCTTTTCGGCAAGATCCTCCATAATGAGGAGGAGCACGTGGACTTCCTGGAGAAGCAGTTCGCGCTGATCGAACGAATTGGCATAGAGCGCTACACTCTTCTCCAGTCCGAGGCGAATTCTTAATCGGCCCCTCGCCGGTCATTGTGCCGACACAATAAGGCGTGGATAGTCAAGGCGTTGCCGAAATGAAGACGGCAGCGCACAGAAACGTCTTTGTGGGGAAACACATGACATATAGTACGCCCATCTCCCGCTTTGCCGGCGGCCTTCTGGCTGCCTGTTCCGCCGCCGCCTTCCTGCCGGCTTTTGCGCAAGGCGCGCCAGACTTTCAGGACCAGGCTTTCACCACGCCTTACTGGACCCGCGTCCCGGTGATCGAAGTGCTCGGCCGCGCCGACATGCAGGTCGCGCCGAACCGGGCCTCGTTCAACGTGACCTATCTCGAAACCGACAAGGATTCGAAGAAAGCGATGCAACTCGCCGTCGAGCGCGGGCGCCTCGCCTATGACACGATCAAGAAAGCCGCCGGCAAGGGCGCGATCGTTCAATCGTCCGTGAACGTCACAGCGCTCTACGAACAGTACAAGGATAAAGATGGCAACCGCATCGACAATGAACGCTCCGACAAGATCCGCGCCTATGAGGCGCGCGTCACACTGAGCGTCACGGTCGAAGACGTGGCCAAGGCTGGCACTGCCCGAGCCGGCGCGCTGGCGCTGGGTCCTGAGAACTCTTCGGGCCTTTCAACTTATCTCGAGCGTACCACGGAACTGAACCGCGAAGCTTATGAAGCTGCGGTGAAAGACGGCGCCGAACGGGCAAACGCCACCGCATCGGCCAGTGGCGGAAAACTCGGCAAGCTGATGGTGGTTCAGGAAGGCTCAGGCCCTTGCCTTGGCAACTGGTCGTCGATGGCCGGGAGCGACTATAATTACTATGACAAGTCCTACGCGATGGCGCCTCCGCCGCCTCCCCCGCCACCGCCTGCGCCCATTGCAGCCGGCATGATCGATGGACGTCAGATTACGATCACCCAGGCCGACATAGACGCCCTGAACCTGCCCTCGGATGACAAATCACAGCCGGTCTCGGCCAGCGTCTGCATGATCTACCAGATCGAGCGATAGGCACGAGAAGAGGGCCAAAACAAAAAACGCCGGAGGGTGTCCTCCGGCGTTTTCATTTCATCAGCCTGCGGATCAGAAGCCGTGGAGCCGCGCGTAGCGGTCGCGGTGCCAGCTGGCCGAGCCGTAAAGCGCTTCCTGAACGCGGGCGCGTTTCATGTAGAAGCCAGGCTCAGCCGCGTCGGTCATGCCGATGCCGCCATGCATCTGCACGCATTCGTTCGAGACAAGATGCACAAGTTCGCCCGCCTTTGCCTTTGCGAGGCTAGCGAGTTCCGCCACATCCGCCTTGCCGGCATCAACCGCGCCGAGCGCCGCCGCGACGCAGGAGCGTGTCATTTCCAGTTCCACGAACATTTTCGCGGCGCGGTGCTGCAGCGACTGGAAGGAGCCGATCAGCTGGCCGAACTGTTTGCGGTTGTTGAGATAGTCCAGCGTCATGTCGAATGCTGCCTGGGCCGAGCCGAGCATTTCTGCCGCCATGCCGATCGCCGCCCGGTCGAGCACCGGATCTAGGATGTCTGCGCCTTCATCCGCGGGGCCAATGAGGGCGGTATCGGCCACGTGCACGCCGTCAAAGCTGACATGCGCCGCGCCGTGGCTGTCGACCGTCTTCAGCGGCGTAACAGTGACGCCTTTCGCGCCTTTGGGCACGAGGAACAGGCTGATACCGTGCCGGTCGCCGGCTTCACCGAAGGTGCGTGCAGCGACGATGAAAACGTCCGCATAATGACCATCCGGCACATACTTCTTGAGGCCGTTCAACGTGAAGCCCTGCCCGTCGCGCTCGGCTTCGGTCGCGATGTTGTAAGGCGAGAAATGCGCCGACTCGTCGAGGGCCAGCGCGAACGTCACTTCGCCCGCCGCGATCTTCGGAAGCCATTCGGCCTTCTGCGCCGGCGTGCCGCCCAGCTGCAGTGCGGACGCCGCGATGAGCGCGGTCTGTACCAGCGGGGTTGCCGCCAGCGTACGTCCCTGCGCCTCCAGAATCTGGCCAAGGCCGACGAGGCCGAAGGTTTCCGCACCCGGCTCATCCGGCACGATCACGCCGAAGAAGCCCAATTCCGCGAGCTTCTTGCGCGTAGCCGGGTCGTTGCCGTTGGCGCCCTTGTCGCGCAGGGCGCGCAGGTGCGTCACAGGCAGTTCATCGCGCGCGAACGCCATCGCCGTTTCGCGCAGCATATCCTGATCTTCAGTAAGAACGAACGACATGACTACTGGTGCTCCTTCAGGCCGAGCACGCGCTTGGCAATGACGTTCAGGTTGATCTCGGATGTGCCGCCTTCGATCGAGTTGCCTTTCGAGCGCAGCCACTGGCGCGTGACTTTCTTAGCATTCTTGTCGAAGCCCTCGCCTTCCCAGCCGAGGCCTTCGGTGCCGAGCGCCTCAATCAGCAATTCGTGCCGGTCCTGGTTCATCTTGGCGGCGCCGTATTTCAGGATCGACGCGGTATGGCCGACGGCCTGGCCGGCTTTCGCCTGCTCGGTCTGGCGCTGCACGGTCAGCGCAAAGGCCTTCGCATACATCATGTGATCGGTAATGCGTCCGCGCAGGTCGCCGTCGGTCAGGCGGCCGCTTTCGTCCACGCCGATATGCTGCTTGGCATAGTCCTGCGGGCCAAGGATACCCGAGCCGCCGGTACCGCCGAAGCCGCCAGCCGAAATCGACGAGCGCTCGAACTGGAGGAGTCGTTTCGCAATTTCCCAGCCGCCATTCACCTTGCCAACGAGCTGGTCCTTCGGAACTTTCACGTCGGTGAAGAAGGTCTCGCAGAACGGGCTCTCACCGGAGATCAGCTGGATCGGACGCGCTTCCACGCCCGGCGATTTCATGTCGAACAGGATGAAGCTGATCCCTTCATGCTTGGCCGAGGTATCGGTGCGCACGAGACAGAAGATCCAGTCTGCCTTGTCGGCATAGGAGGTCCACACCTTCTGGCCGTTGATAAGGTAATGGTCGCCTTTGTCCTCGCAGCGCGTCTGCAGGCCGGCGAGGTCCGAGCCGGCGCCCGGCTCGGAATAGCCCTGGCACCAGCGGATCTTGCCCTTCAGGATATCCGGAATGAAGCGCAGCTTTTGCTCATGGTTGCCGAATTCGAGCAGCGCCGGACCGAACATCCACAGACCGAACGAGAAGAGCGGTGGGCGCGCCTTGATGCGGCGCAGTTCCTGTTCCAGCACGCGCGCTTCGGCGCGGCTCAGGCCACCGCCGCCATATTCCTTCGGCCATTCCGGCGAGGTCCAGCCCTTCTCGCCCATCCGGTCGAGCCA
>CAZXQD010000113.1:0-9468 GCA_964643405.1 uncultured Hyphomonas sp.
ATCGAGTTCGACGAGACGGCGGAGATCATCCCCTTCGACCGTTCGGCGGACCAGAGCGAAATGCGGATGGACCTTACCCGCGCGCTCGAAAGCCTGAGCGAAGCCCAGCGTGTCTGTGTCGTGCTGTGCGTCTCGACCGGGCTGACCCACCAGGAAGCGGCCGATGTGACCGGCTGGCCTCTGGGAACGGTAAAGTCACATGTCCAGCGGGGTGTTGCCCTGCTCCGGACCCGTCTTGAAAATGCCAATGTGGCGTGATGGAGTGAAACACATGCGAGAACAGGATGCCTATAAGGATCTGTCCGACCTTTTCCGGGTCGAGGACAATGCCCTTCCTGCCGAGCCGTTCACCCGCGAGGTGATGGCCGGGGTTCGCCGTCAGAAATTGATCCGCCGTGCCATCGTCGGCAGTCTCGGGTTCACCGGCGCCGCCATCGCCGCGATGCAGCTGCCGCAGCTGTTTGCGGAATGGGCAGGCGTTGACAAGAAGATGACCGAAGTGCTGGCCGTCGCCCCGACTGAGCTGAGCGCCAGTGCCGTCAACCAGCTGACCACGGCCGCCGCCGCAAACCCGATGTGGCTTGCCATCGGCTTGGGCGCCGCACTCTGCGTGTTCGCCGTGTCCGCCTTCGAACGGGCCTGACCGACGCATACAGTAGAGACAAATGAAAAGGGCCGGCTCTCGCGAGCCGGCCCTCTGCTTTTGATCCGTTGAAGGATCAGCCTTCCGTGTCATCCGCCACGGTCGGCGTCTCCGGCTCCGGCAGGATCACCGTATCGATGGCATAGACCACGCCATTGCTGGCATAGATGCCTTCACCGATGGTGGTGCTGCCGTCGACATTGAGTGTGCCGTCAACGCTGCCCGTAACGTTCAGCGCGGCATCGCCCAGCGTCTGGACTTTCTGACCGGCAAGCGGCACTTCGCCGGCAAGCACCGCGCCTTCAGCAACGTGGGATTTCAGGATCTCGGTCAGCTCGGCTTTGCCTTCCTCGGTCTTCAGGTGCGCCAGCGTACTTTCCGGGAGGGCCGCAAACGCGTCATTCGTCGGAGCGAACACCGTGTACGGACCTTCGGCGCCCAGCGCATCTTCGAGGCCGGCGATTCCGACGAGCTCGACGAGGGTCGAGAGGCGGCTGTCATTTGCAGCGATTTCCACAGCCGTCTGATCAACGTCGCCCTCCGCCATCTTGGCGGTCTCAACTGACGGGTCCACCTGCTCTGCCATCATCATGGTCGAACCGGTTTCGTCCGAAAGCTTGGTCGCGCCATCATAGGGCGGCGCGACACTGTCCTGGGCCGAAGGCTCAACTGCAGCATAAGACTCCGGCGCAACAGTTGTATCCGTTTCTGCCTGGGTTTCAGCTTCAGCGTACTGATCCGTAGCCAAAGCGTCCGGTGCCGGGTTCACGCCCGTTGCAGCGTAGGTTTCAGTTTGGGTCGAGGCATAACCTTCCGTCACCGCAACATCAGCTGCAGTATCCGTGCTGGCAGTCGAGAAGACGGACTCTTCCGTCCCGAATTCCATCTCGGCGATCTCGACGGCCTCTGCATTCAGCTGCGACAGCATCAGCGAGTTGAGGTCTGCGGTCGAATATTCCTCAGGAAGTTCGGCCACGTTGATCGGTGCGTCGATGCCGTCTGCATCAGCCGCGATTTGCATCTCATCCGTTTCATCCGCCTCGGTCACGGCAACAGCTTCACCTTCCGGCGCGGTCACGGCGGTCTCTTCGGCCTCTTCGGCCCTATCGGCAACGACCTCGGCTTTGATGCCGGTTTCAGGCTCATAGGCAGGGGCAAACTCCTCCGCCTGCGTCGTATCTTCCGGCGCGGTCTCCTGCGGGATCATCTCCGCATCCGGAACCGGCGCGGTGGGATCGTAGGTCGATTGGGCAAGTGCGGGCGCGGCCATGAGGGCGATGACGGCGCAGCTGGCGAACAGATGTTTCATGACTGGCTCCTTGAGGTGAGAGCGTGGGTGCTCAATTCCTCAATCCGAAGAGCGCGCGTTGGTTCCGTTCCGGGATGGATTAAACCTTCGCCACGCTTGGGGCGATTTCTGGGCACGCGGCGTCAGCGCC
Organism: uncultured Hyphomonas sp.; assembly: GCA_964643405.1. Classification (GTDB taxonomy): domain Bacteria; phylum Pseudomonadota; class Alphaproteobacteria; order Caulobacterales; family Hyphomonadaceae; genus Hyphomonas. The sequence goes on from CAZXQD010000113.1 coordinate 2,083, forward strand.
GGTAACCAAGCCCTTCCAGCAGCATCCGTGTCTCGTAAAGCGGCAGTCCGACAATCGCAGTGTAGCTGCCGTTGATGGCCGTGATGAAGCCGCCGGCCATGCCCTGGATGCCGTAGCCCCCTGCCTTCCCTTTCCACTCACCGCTGGCGACATAGGCCGCGATTTCCGCATCGGTCAGGCGTTTCATCTTCACGCGCGCGAGCACCACACGTGAACTCACCCGGCCATCCGGCGCGCGCACGGCAACGCCCGTCAGGCACTGGTGCGCCCGGCCGGAGAGGAGCCTGAGAAACGCCTCAGCTTCTGCTTCGTCGGCCGCTTTTTCAAGATTGCGCTGCCCGAGCGCCACAACCGTGTCCGCCGCCAGCACATAGCCCGTTTCCGCGCAGGCGGCCGCCTTCTCCCGCGCCAGCCGCTCGGCCAGCGCGCGGGGCGATTCGTCCTTCAGGCGCGTTTCGTCGATGTCTGTGGGCGCCACCTTGTCTGGCACCAGGCCGATCTGGGCGAGCAGTTCGAGACGCCGGGGGCTGGCACTGGCAAGGATGAGCGGCGCCCGGTCCGGCATGTAGCAGGATTACTTGAAGCGGTAGGTGATGCGGCCCTTGGTCAGGTCATAGGGAGTCATCTCGACCATGACCTTGTCGCCGGTGAGCACGCGGATGCGGTTCTTGCGCATCTTGCCGGCGGTGTGCGCGATGATTTCGTGGTTATTCTCGAGTTTCACGCGGAAGGTCGCGTTCGGCAGCAGTTCCACGACCGTGCCTTCAAATTCGATAAGTTCTTCTTTCGACATGCAATCTCCAGCTGGCCAGCCCCGTTAAGGGGGGCTTTCAGGCAGCAAACCTGGGCTGCGCCTTACAGTGTCAAAGGGATTCCGGCAAGCGCGAGGGGGAGTCGGGCCTTACTGCCGGTTGCATCCGTGTTTTCGGCGCAGCGGGCCCAAGTCCGAACCAGACCCGGAATGGTCCTGCCCTCAGACCGGCCTGATAGAAGCACCAGCAGCCGAACGCGGTCGCTGAAAGCAGCAAGGATGCTTCAAGCACCAGTGGCAACCGCAGATCGTCCAGATGGTAGCCCGCCACCACAATGATCGTCTGGTGGATGATGTAGAACGGGAAGATCGCCTCCGACAGCATCCGCCGAAGCGGCCCATCCGCTTTGGCCAGATGCAGATGGAAGAAGCCGATCGCCGCGACGATGGTTGCCCACGCCTGCGTTTCACGCACTGTTCTGAACACCGTGCGCAGCCAGTCCGGTGCACCATCAACGACGGCGAAATACACGTTCATGGCCATCCAGCACGCGAGCGCGAGTGCCAGCATCGGCCAGCGCAGCTTCACTGCGCCCTCGAAGAAAGGCTGATGCTTGGCGATGGCATAGCCGAACAGGAACACGGCGAGATAAACCGTGTGCAGATACCAGTCCTGCCGGAAGTCATGTGTCTCACCAAACAGCGGGAACAGCGTCAGCCGCGTCACGACAAGGAAGGCCCAAGGCGTGAGGAACAGGCCCGGTCCGGAAATCAGCCGCGCAAGAAACTTTGCAGGCAGGCGCCGCAGCAACGGCTTCAGCGCCGCAAGCGCCAGTGTGTAGAGGATGATATAAGCGAGGAACCAGAGATGGTTATAGGTCGGCGTGGTCAGACAACCTTCCGCGTCGCACCAGTTCCCCGAGGCGGTGACGTACTTCTGATAGAAGTTGTCGAGGAACGGGCTCTGCGGTTGCCCCATTTGCTGCAGGGCTTCAACGACTTCGTAATAGGATTGCGGGGGCACGATCACGAAGACACCCAGCAGCAGCGGCGGCCAGAGGCGTACCATGCGGGAGGACAGGAAAGGGGCCGTCCGCATCTTGTCGAACATGAACCGGGTGGCCGCGCCGGAGATCAGGAACAGCAGGCTGAGCCGCCATGGATTGCTGAGCCGCATCAGGGGTTCGATCATGTCGCTCGCGCGGCTGGATTTCACGTGCCAGTCCCAGGTCACGTAGAACATGCCGCAATGGTAGAGGATCAGCAGGCCGAAGGCCGCGATGCGCAGCCAGTCGAGATCGTAGCGTCGTTGGATGTCGGTCATGGACGCTTAGTTGCGCCGGCGACCCCGCGCCGCTACGGCTATGCCACATGCGGCACGAGGCCGGGACAAGCGGAAACCCTGAAGTGACAGACGGCGCGCAATCCGGGACGAGTGGCAGGGCGCCTCTTCGCCTGGGCCCCTGGAGCGTCATCATGCTTGTTGCGATTCCGGTCTGCCTCGTGAACGCGACCTCGGTTCTCATCGAGCTCGGGCGCCTCCGAATGGACGTGCATCCGGCCGAGCCGTTCTTCTGGGAGTTTTCCAGCGCGCTTGTGTTGGTCCTGCTTGCGCCGTTGGTCGGGCGAGCAGTCGCCCGATGGCCGCTGGAAGGCCCCGGCATCTGGACCGCGCTCGCCATCCATGCCGGCTTGACGTTGCCCTTTGCCCTTGTTCACGTGGTGGGACTTTGGGCGATCCGGCAAGGCACCTACGCCTTGATCGGAGGAGACTATGACTTCTTCGGCAGCGGCGTCGGACTCACCCTTCTCTACGAATGGCGCAAAGACCTCATTTCTTACGCGATCTTTGTTGCCGTCTATTCCGGGGCCCGCTGGCTCGAACGCCGGAAGGACGTCCCCGGCGCGCCGTCGCCGCCGGAACGGATTGAAGTGCGTGAAGGCAGCCGTACCCTGTTTCTTGCGCCTGCGGACATCCTCTTCCTGGAGGCGGCAGGCAACTATGTCGAAGTCCACACAGCCACCGGTATGCACCTGGTCCGCGGTACACTCGCGGCTTGGGAACAGAAGCTATCGAAGCTGGGCTTCATGCGGATCCACCGCTCCCGCATCGTCAACAGATCACACATCGCCGCGCTCCAGTCGACCGGATCGGGAGATTTTGAAGTCACACTCACAGGCGGCCGAAAGCTTCCCGGAAGCCGCCGTTTCCGAACAGGTCTAAGGTGATTTGCGCCGTCTTAAAGTTTCGCTTGCCAAAAAATGACGCACGCGTCATTTTTTGGCATGGACCCGAAGCCCTCCCTTCCCCTCCGCCTTGTCGGACTGTTCTTCACCTACAAGCCGCTGATCTTTGCATTTGGCATCCTGACGCCCGTGATCGCGCAGACCTTGATCGCCGCGCAGCCGCCGCTGCCTGACGGGATCTCGCCCTACTGGATCGGCCTCGCCGTCGCCGCGATGTGGGGCGGGCTTGCCCAATGGAAAGGCCGGTGGATCTGATGGATGGCACGCACGCCTTTTCGGAAAAGGAGCTGATCGCCCGCGAACGCGAGATTGCTGCGCGCCATATCGACCGGTTCCCCTGGGGCTCGGTCGTCTGGGCCTTCCTGAACCTCGCCTGCTGGCTAAGCCTCTGGCCGCTGACCATCATGGGCTACCTGCCGCTCTGGGCGGCCTTCCTGATCGCCAGCGCAAACCTCGCGCTCTGCTACCTTCCGAGCCACGAAGCGCAGCATGACATCATCGCGCGGCCGGACTCGAAACTGCGCTGGCTGAACCAGCTCGTCGGGCACCTCTCAACGGTGCCGCTGCTCCTGCCCTATCGCGTCGCGCGCCTGACGCACCTTGAACACCACAAGCATGCAAACCATCCGGAGCTTGATCCCGACTACGCAACCCATGCCGATACGGCCCTTCAGTCCGTCTGGCAGACGATCCAGTCGCAACAGCCGGGCGGCAAGAGCGATGCCTATGGCGAGACGCTGAAACGCATCGGCCGGCCGGAGGTGATGCTCGACGCGGTGGCGTATGAACTTGTCTACTACACGATCATGATCGCGCTCTGCTGGACGGGCCACGCCCTCGAAGCGGCGCTGATCTGGTTCCTGCCGAAACATATCGGCCTCATCTACATACGGCACTACCTGAGCTGGGCGCCCCACAATCCGGGCATGGCGCAGGGCCGCTACCGGGACACGCGCGGCTTTCGCTCCGCTGTTGGCAATGTGCTGTCAATGGGCATGCAATTCCACATCGTCCACCACCTCCACCCGCGCATCCCGCTGATGCGCACGCCGCGCGCATACTGGGAGATGCGCGAGATCCTCGAGGCGCGCGGCTGCCGGATAGATGATCTGTAGGCGGATAGCTCAGCGTGCCGGGAGCGGCACGCCGGACTTGAGGCTGCACTGTCCCGCAAAGCCGGCAAAGGTGCCGTTCGTGTCTGTGTGGGACTCGGCGTAGCCATCGCCTATGACAAGGCGCACGCTCTGTGTCGTCGCAATCGCCTGCAGCAGTTCCGGCGAAAGAGGGATTGTCACACTTACGGCCGCGCCATCTTCGGTCTCGGTGAGTACGGACGTGCCTGCAAAGGGGAGGCCGGACGCAATCACGCTTGCATCGCCGGCGACAGCGTAGGGCCCAAGCTGGCGTGTCGGGGCCACGGCTTCAAGCGTCCTGGTGGCCGCATCGCAATGGACGGCAAACTTCGGCGGCTGAAGACCGGTCACGCTGTCCTGTGGGCCCGCATCCAGAACGGAGAGACCTGTTTCGCTGTCCACCAGCTCCAGTCCGTCCACGACGCGCACCGGCGCCTCGATCTCGGGCAGCGCGCTTTCCTCGATCACCGGCGCCGCAGGCTCGGCGGGTTCCAGTGCCGGCTTCGGGTTGCGCGCTTCACACGCCGCGAGAACAAGCAGGCTTGCAGTGAGGGCGGGAAGTGTACGGAGCATCCTCGTTCGCCTTTCAGGTACCAGGTGCGCGGCCCTGCCCGGCATGCAGGGCGCAGATCAGGGTGAACAGCCGCCGGGCTGTCGCGTGGTCGATGTCGATCTTGCCTTCAAGGCGCTCCTTGAGCAGTTCCGAGCCTTCATTGTGGATGCCGCGCCGAGCCATGTCGATGGCCTCGATCTGGTGCGGCGTCTGTGTACGGATCGCTTCGTAATAGCTGTCGCAGATCATGAAGTAGTCGCGGATCACGCCGCGGAACGGCCCTAGCGACAGGATGAACGTGTGCACATCCTCGCCCGCCTCGTTGCGGATGGCGAACACCAGCCGCCGTTCCATCTGGCTGAGCGAGAGAACGTACGGCCCCCTCTCCTGCCCGTTGATGGCAAAGCTGTTCTCTTCGATCAGGTCGAAGATCGCCACGCGCCGTTCATGCTCCGCGTCTGGCCCGGAGGCGCCGAGCGTGTCCTCGTCGATATGGACGGCGATCAGGCGATTATTGCCCATCCCCCCCGCTCCGGTTCGTGCGGATGGACACCGAGCGCGCATGCGCCGGCAGGCGTTCGGCTTCGGCAAGGCGCAAGGCCGCCGGCGCCAGCACATCGAGCCCGCGCGGGCCGGCCCGCTGCACGCTCATGCGCTTCAGGAAATCATATAGTCCGAGTCCGGACGAAAACCGCGCCGCCCGGCTCGTCGGCAGCACGTGGTTGGAGCCCGTGACATAATCGCCCAGTGCCTCTGGCGTGTGATGGCCGAGGAAGACGGCCCCCGCATGGCGGATCAACGGCAGCAGACTGTCCGGGTCCTCCACGCACAGCTCCAGATGCTCGGCCGCAATCCGGTTGGCGACATCCGCCGCCTGCAGACGATCCCGCACATGGATGATCGCGCCGTGATTCAGCCAGGACTCCCGCGCCCGCTCGCCCGTCGGCAGGGTTTTCAGCTGGTTTTCCACAGCCTTGTCCACAGCCTTGCCCACAGCCTCATCCACAGTGATGAGGATGGACTGGCTGGAGGGATCATGCTCCGCCTGGCTCAGTAGGTCTGCCGCGACCCAGTCCGGGTTCGCCGTGGCGTCCGCGATCACCAGGATCTCCGACGGCCCGGCAATCGTGTCGATGCCGACATGCCCGAACACCTGCCGCTTTGCCTCCGCAACGAAAGCGTTGCCCGGCCCGACAATCTTGTCCACGGGCTTCAGCGCGCCTGCGCCAAACGCCAGCGCGCCAACGGCCTGCGCCCCGCCGATGGGATAATACTCGTCCACGCCCGCCTTCAGCGCCGCATACGCCACCGCGTTCGACAACTCGCCCTTCGGCGCCGGCGCCACCATCACGATGCGGCCCACTCCGGCAATCCGTGCCGGGACGATGTTCATAAGCACGGATGAGGGATAGCTCGCCCGCCCGCCCGGCACATAGACGCCGACCGAGTCCAGCGCAGTCCAGCGCCAGCCCAGTTCAACGCCGGCTTCGTCCGTGAAGCGATGATCGGCCGGGCGCTGCGCGCCATGATAGGCGGCGATCCGGTCATGCGCAAAGTCAATGGCGGCCCGCAGGTCCGGCGGGCAGGTTGCCGCCAGCGCATGCAGGTCCACATTGTCGGTCTGCAGCGTCGACGGGTCGATCTGCAGCCCGTCGAACTTCGCCGTATAATCGGCCACCGCCGCGCCGCCGCGTTTCTTCACGTCGGCCAGGATGTCCTTGACCACGCCGAACACGTCCTCCCCCTGCCCGCGATCTTCCGCAAGGAAGCGCGTCAGGGCCTCGTCAAACTGAGGCTTGGTGGCGTCAAAGTGGCGGGCCATGGGCGGGGTATTTCCGGGGTTTTGAGTGCAGCCCAGCTACATGGACCGGGCGCCCCCGGCTGGCAAGACAGCCGATGTGGGCAATTGGGGCGGTTTCTACCGCTTCCGCCGCTCATGGCTCGGCACATGCCGGGTTGGCCACACATAGTCGCTGTCGATCAGCGAGCCGTCCAGCGCCTCCACCGTCAGCACGATCTCGCCATCGCCGGCGAACAGCAGGGTCACCTTGCCGCCCGGCGGCTCGGCGTCGGGCGTGAACTCGACGCTCAGCAGCGACAGGATCAGCTCGGGATCGGCCTTCGTGATCGCGCGCGTCTTCACACCCATCACGCCATCAAAAGCGAGCAGCGAACGCACACGCTCGCCCGGCTCGCCCTTGCGCTTCGGCGCGGTTTCCCAGCGGTAGCGGTTCAGCTCCAGGCCGAAGCGACGTTTCTTCTGTTCGTATTTCAGGTTGCCGGCCTTCACGACCGCATCCTGCACGGCCGCCGCAATGATTTTCAGGTCTTCGGCGTCCTCTGTGAAAAGACGCAGCGGTTTCGGGTCGGTCATTCAGCCCCTGCCGTAACTATTCGTCTTCGCCAGATCGGCGCTCGATCTTCGCGCCGCAAGCCCCCAGCTTCGCTTCGAGGCGCTCGAAGCCCCGGTCGAGATGGTAAATACGGTTCACGACTGTTTCGCCCTGCGCGCCGAGCGCGGCGATGACGAGCGAGACAGAGGCCCGCAGGTCCGTCGCCATGACGGGTGCGGCAGTCAGATGGTGCACGCCCTTCACGACGGCTTCCTGCCCGCGCACCGTGATGTCCGCGCCGAGGCGCGAGAGCTCCGGGGCGTGCATGAAGCGGTTTTCGAAGATCGTCTCGCGGATGATGCTCGTGCC
>CAZXQD010000114.1:0-9434 GCA_964643405.1 uncultured Hyphomonas sp.
TACCGCGAGAAGCAGGGCCTCGTGTGTGCGACGCGCGAGCGGATCGAGGCAGGCGTCAAGGCGCTCGGCTTTGAAGTGCTCGGCCGGCCGCTCCTCGGGCTGATCGCGTTCCGGCACCCGGAGGCGGAGACGATGACCCTCTATGCCGCGATGCGCGCGCGGGGCTGGTTCACCTCGTTCACCGCCGAGCCGCAGAGCCTGCACCTGATGCTGTCACCGAAACATGCGGAGGTGGCGGAGGATTATTTGCGCGATCTCGGCGCGGCGCTCGCGGATGTGAAAGCGGGCGTGACGACGGCGAAGGTTGAGGCGCGGTATAGTTGAGGGGTGCCGATGTAGCGCTGCTCTGCGAATACTTCGACTTCGCTCAGGATGAGCGGTGCATTGCTTTGTCAGGCTGGCACATACGTCAGCCGCACCACGTTCTCCCCTATCCGCTCGCTCGCGGCCAGCCGCAGCGGTGAGCGGGGGCCTCGGAACATGGGGGTGCCTGTGCCGAGGACGACGGGGTGGAGGTAGATCTGGTATTCGTCGACGAGGGAGGCGAAGCTCTGCGCGAGGTGCGGGCCGGTGATGGAGATTTCGCCTTCCAGTTCGGTCTTCAGCCTACGGATGGCCGCCTCGGGGTCGTGTGAGATGAGTGTGGCATTGGAGCCGACGGAGTTCAGCGTACGCGAGACGACATATTTCGGCTGGGCGCGCCAGACTTCGGCATACTCGCGCTCGGCATCGTCCCAGCCAGGCTGGTCTTCGTCCCAGTAAGCCATAAGCTCGTACATGCGGCGGCCATAGATGCTGGCGGCCTCGTGTTTCACCTGATTGATGAAATGGCGGAAGAGGACCGGGTCCGGCGCGAAACGGTCGTGATCGACATAGCCGTCGAGTGACATGTTCAGTCCATAGGCGAGCTTGGCCATGAGGGCTCCTACTCTGCGAGCGCTGGCGCCGAGGCCGGGCAACGGCCAGCGGTGACGGTTTCCACGACTTTGGGGTCGCCGTCAGTCCTGGCGGGGGTGATGCCGAGGGCGCAGGCCATCATGGCGTAAACATTCACGTTCTCGAAGGGCGCAACAGTGGCGCCTTGCGGGAAGATCGGGCCGGCGGCAATGAAGGTGGCGTTCATTTCGGGCGCGTAGTTGTCGTAGCCGTGGTTGCCGGGGATCGGCACGCTCCAGCCGCCGACATCGGCGGTGCGCATGGTCCAGCCGGGATCGGCTACGGCAAGCAGATCCGGGCCGCGCGTGGGATGATCCATGTGATAGTGCGCGGGCATCTCGCCCTTCCGGTAGACATGGATATGTTCGTTCACGGACTTCAGGCCTTCATACGCAGTCTCGAGGGCTTCGCCTTCGCCATAGATCTGGATGAAGGTCTGCGCGGAGCCACCATACTTGCCGGTGAATTGCGGGACGGTGAGTTTGGCAAGGTCAATGAACTGGCCGACTTCGATGACCTTCTCCTCCTCGATCCAGGCCATGCCGTGATCGGAGACGATGATGATGTTGGTGGTGTCCAGCAGGCCGCGTGATTTCAGGCCTTCGACGAGCTGGCCGACATAGCCATCGACTTCGAGAAGGGCTTCCATTGTCTTGTCGGAGCGCGGGCCAGTATAGTGGCCGGCGGTGTCGACGCGGTCAAAGTAGACGGCGGCGAAACGGGGACGCTCCGCTTCCGGCTTGTCAAACCAGGCGAGAACCTCGTTGACACGCTCCTGATAGGGCTTGGTGTGCTGGTAGGGTGTCCAGACACTGGGGCGCACGCCGTCATGGGCGACTTCAGAGCCGAGCCAGAACATGATGGCGGTGGGCAGGCCCTGATTCTCGGCGGTGATCCAGATCGGCTCGCCCTGCCACCACATTTCTTCCTGCGGGCCGGTGGCGACATCGAAGATCTTTCCGGTCGGCGGATCGAAGGGATAGTTCGTCACCATGCCGTGGTTTTCGGGATAGAGGCCGGTGGCGAGGGAGTAGAAGTTCACGAAGGTGAGGCTGGGCATGACGGGATACATCGCCTCAGCCTGCACACCGCGTGCGGCGAGGGCTTTCAGGTTCGGCGCGTCCCAGTCTTTCAGGAGTGCGGGGTTCAGGCCGTCGAGGCCTATGAGGAGGACGCTTTGCCGAGGCGCTTCGGAGGCGGGCGCGAGCGATGTCGCTGGCGATTCGGGCGCCGCGGGCGGCGGCGCGGGCGTAGTGGTGCAACCGGCAAGGAGAGCAAGGCCAATGGCGGCGGCGCTCAGTAGCGTGTGGGGCCAGTTCATCGGGATGCTCCTTCGCGCCGCATGGTTCCTGCGCCCCTTAGAACCCGGATGATGCGTCCGTGTGAAGCCCGCGACTGAAACGCGCCGACGAAAAAACGTGACGCGGGCAGGAAACGCCCTAAAAAGTTCGTCACGTGAAAAAAACTGCGAGGAGACGCACCCTATGCGCACACTTTCCCTTCGTTCGTCATTCAGATCCGGCCTGCTCGGCTTTTCGGCGCTGGCGCTGGTGGCCTGCGCGCAGACAGGGACGGCGCCCGCAGCGAACCTGACCGAGGCCCCCGCCCCGGCCACTCCGCGGGTTACAAAGGGCAACCTTGTCATGGAAGGCGTGCCGGAGACACCGGCGGATGTGAAGGAACGGATTGCGCGCTACAATAACGTCCGGGCGCACACCTTCCAGGACTGGACAGGCGAAGGCGGCATCCTGGTGTCGACCCGCTTTGCCGATGTGAACCAGATCCACGAAGTGCGATTTCCTGGCGGCGCGCGCCGGCAGCTGACATTTTATAATGAGCCAGTGAACTCTGCCGACGTAAGCCCCGAGGGCGGGGCATTCCTCTTCGGCAAGGACAAGGGCGGTGACGAGTATTACCAGTCCTACCGCTTCGACCTGAAGGACGGCACGATCACGCAGTTCTCCGATCCCGGCTCCCGCAATGGCAGCGGGCTTTGGTCCGATGACGGATCATTGGTAGCCTGGGCGCGCACCAATGCGGGCGACCCCAATAATGACATCCTGATCGGCAATCCGGCCGACCCGGCGAGCGTGCGCGTGGCGCTGGAAGGCGAAGGCGCGATCGGGCCGGTGGACTGGTCTGCCGACGGCAAGACGCTGGTGCTGCAGCGCTACAAGTCGATCGCGAAGAGCCATATCTACAGCCTCGATGTAGCAACCGGCACGCTGACAGAGTTCAATGCCGGCGATGACGTGGCTTATTCGGGCGCCGCCCTGCTGGCGGACGGTTCGGTGCTGACGGTGACCGACAAAGACAGCGAGTTCCAGAACCTTGTGCGCATCGCGCCCGACGGCTCGATCACGAATTATACCGGCGATCTTGGCTGGGGCGTATCGGACTGGGTGCTGTCGCCAGACGAGAAGACGGTCGTGTTCACGCTGAACGAGGGCGGGCTCGGTACGATCCGCATCCTCGATGTGGCGAGCGGGTTGGTGCGGCCGGGGCCGACCCTGCCGGTAGGGATTGCGAGCGGGCTGGTCTTTTCGCCGAGCGGGGCGCAGGTGGGCTTCACCTTCAACGGCGCGACGAGCCCAGGCGATGCCTGGTCGTTTGATCTTGCGACGCTGAACCTGACGCGCTGGACCGAGGCCGAGACAGGCGGCCTTGCGCCGGAGAGCTTCATCACGCCGGAAATGTTCGATTATCCGAATGCAGAAGGGATGGACATCCCGGCCTTCATCTACAAGCCGGAGGGCCCGGGACCGCATCCCGTGATCATCTCCATCCATGGCGGGCCGGAAGGCCAGTCCCGCCCAGGTTTCAGTTCGACCTACCAGTATTGGGCGAAGGAACTGGGCCTCGCGGTGGTGGTGCCAAACGTGCGTGGATCGTCCGGATACGGAAAGACTTATGTATCGCTGGACAATGGCGTGAACCGCAAAAAGTCGGTCGAGGATATCGGCGCGCTGCTGGACTGGATCGCCGCGCAGCCGGATCTCGACAAGGACAAGGTGGTGGTCCATGGCGGCTCGTATGGCGGCTATATGGTGCTGGCCTCGATGATCGACTATGCTGACCGTCTCGCGGCGGGCGTGGATATCGTCGGCATTTCGGACTTCAAGACCTTCCTGGAGAATACCGAAGGCTATCGCGTGGACCTGCGCCGGGAGGAATACGGCGACGAGCGCGACCCGGCGATTGCCGCTTTCTTCGACGAAATTTCGCCGCTGAAAAATGCCTCGAAGATCACAAAGCCCCTGTTCATCATCCAGGGCTACAATGATCCGCGCGTGCCCTACACGGAGTCTGAACAGATCCTCTCCGCGATGAAGGCGAACGGTGTGAAAGCGTGGTTCCTGATGGCGATGGACGAAGGCCACGGCTTCCGGAAGAAGGGCAACATCGAAGCCCAGCGGGAGGCCGAGACCCTGTTCCTCAAGGAAGTGATCGGCACGCCTTGAACGGACGGGTCAGTCCGGCGCGGCGAGGAAGGCGCGCCGAAACAGCACCTTGAGATCGGCGAGCACACGTGCACGGCGCGCGGGTGATGACGTGCTCAAGGCCGCACGCATGCCGCCTTCGATCATCCCGTGCGCAATTGCGGCTGCGGTGGCTGGATCGTGGCGGCGAAAGTCGCCCGCATTCACGCCGGACTGGTAGAGACGGCGGATGACGCCGATCAGCTTTGCGCCCGGCTGGTAGGCCGAGGAACCCACCATGTCACGCGTGAGCATATAGAGCGGCATAGCCGCCTGCCGGTCCTGCGCATCAGCGAGCAGATGCTCGGCCATCGCATCAAGCCGGGCGCCGCCGTCGGCGCCTGCCGCCCATCCTGCGAGCGTGGACGTGATGAAGTGGTCTTCCATGCGGATATGCAGGGCCTCTAGCAAGGCGCGCTTATCCGGGAAGAGACGGTAGAGCGTGCCGACCGCAACGCCAGCGGCTGAAGCGATCTCCGCCATCGTGGTGCCGGCATAACCCTGCCCTGCAAACAGTCGCTCGCCAGCAGCGAGGATCGCCTCGCGCTTTCCCTCCGGATCCATTCGGCGTGATTTCGTCATCGGTTGAACATTATTCACTCTTGCCCGAAAACGCCACCGGCCTATTTCCACAGACTGGAATGAATATTATTCATTCACAGGAGGCAACAACATGATTTGGAACGTTGGCGGGGCAAAGCAGACCATCGCAAGCAGGAATGAGGCGCACGCGTCAGAGCCGCCTGGCGCAAAATTTTCCCTCCATCAGATGCGCCGGGCGAAAGCCCGAAGAGCCTGGATATCGGCGCTGTGTGCCGGACTGATTGCTGCCTGCTCGGGCGCCCCGAAGGCTGTGCCCCCGGGGACACCACTAGCCGAAGGCACGAACCGCGCCTTCTCGCACGAGGTGACCACCAGGGCGCCGCCGGACGCGGTGTGGGCATTGTGGACAGATGCATCCTCCTGGAAGGACTGGGACAAGGGCCTCAAGTCGGCCGAGCATAAAGGCGAAATGAAAGTGGGCTCGAAGGGCAGGATCATCCCGCTGGACGGTCCGGCGGCGGGCTTCATGGTAACGGCGATGGAACCAGGCAAGTCCTACGCCTTCCGAACCGGACTGCCGCTGGCGAGCCTGACCGTGTCGCGGGAGATTACCGGCACCGCGCCGACGCGGTTTCGACATTCGGTAAGCTTTTCCGGGCCGCTGGCAGGCTACTGGTCCGGCCAGTTCGGACCGGGCTTCCGTGCTGCCCTGCCCCCGACGATGGAAACCCTCGCCGCAATGGCAGAGGCAGAAGCGCCTGCAGACTAGCCCGGTCAGTGGCCTCGGCGGCGCCTAACCCTGCGGCAGCACTGGCCGGACGCCCCTTTCCGCCATACCTCATCCCGCACGGCAGGCCCCGGGAGGCGAATTTGATCACACTTCACCATCTCGAAAAATCGCAATCCATCCGCATCCTCTGGCTACTGGAGGAACTGGGCGTTCCCTACGAAGTGAAGCTCTACGACCGCGATCCGCAAACCCGGCTGGCGCCGGCGGCCTACAAGGCAGTGTCGCCGCTGGGCACTGCGCCTGTGATAACCGATGGGGCCGTGACGCTGGCGGAGACCAACGCCATCGTCGACTATATCCTCGACAGCCACGATAATGGACGGCTGCGCCCCAAGCCGGGCGCGCCGAACCGGGCGAAGTATCTTTTCTGGTTCCATACCTCGCAGGGCAGCCTCCAGCCGCTGCTGACCAACAAGTTCGTGATGTCGGCATTGACGACCCGCGCGCCGTTTCTGGCACGGCCGGTAGCCAAAGGCCTCGTCGGCGCACTGGACAATGCCTTTTTCGGGCCGCGCCTCAATGCGCTATTCCGGGAGATCGAGAAGGCGCTGGCGGAGAGCAAATGGTTTGCAGGCGATACGCTGACGGCGGCCGACATGGTGATGGGTTATTCGATGGAACTCTGCTTCCATCGGGGGGGCATGACCGAGGCAGCCTATCCCAATGCGTTCCGGTTCCTGAAGCAGATGCGAGAGTATCCCTCTTACGTCCGCGCAATGGAGAAAGACGGCAAGGGCTCGATCTTGCTTTAGGCTGACAATCGCGAAAGGTGGGGGCTTCTGTTGCCAGGCGCCCCCGGGCCCCGCCTACGGGTCTGAAGCCGTAGGACTTAGGTCGGAAAAACCGTCACCGCTTACGCGGCGAGCAGTTCGCCCTCAGCAAAGTTGTCGTTTGCAACTATTTGCTTTTGAGCTTCTAACGCAGCTCAAGCGAGCGAAAGCCTCGTCTTTACACGTCCGTCGACACTATTTCAGCCCCATCAGGAAACGGCCCCCCGGCCGTCTTTTGGTGGAGCTGCCGGGTACCGCCCCCGGGTCCGAGCCGCTTATTACACGCGCGTTTATCGCCATAGTCCGAAGACAAAGCCAATATAGGGGATAAGGGGGGCGGGTGTAAGCCCATAAAGGGTTAAGCGCTGTGGATCAGTCAACCGCCATTGAAGTGGCCGTGGATACGGATGGCGAGGGCTTCATTGACGCCTTCGACCTGCATCAGGTCGGCGACCTTGGCGCGGGAGACGCCGCGCGCAGAGCCGAAATGGTGGAGCAGCGCCTTCTTGCGCGTGGGGCCGATGCCTTCGATCTCGTCGAGCGGTGAGCGGGCGGCTTCGGCCGCGCGTTTCTGGCGGTGGGCACCGATGGCCCAGCGGTGGGCCTCGTCGCGCAGGCGCTGAAGGTAATAGAGGACCGGCGCGTTTTCCGGCAGCTTGAAGGGCGCGCGGCCGGGGCGGAAGAACTGTTCGCGACCGGCGTTGCGATCAACGCCCTTGGCGATGGAGACGAGGGTGACATCGTCCGGGGTCAGCCCAAGTTCGGCGAGGGTTTCGATCGTGGCGTTGAGCTGGCCGAGGCCGCCGTCAATGAGCACGAGATCCGGCCAGTCCTGGTCCTGCCCCGCCTCGCGCTCCTTTATAGCTCGCGAAAAGCGGCGGCGCATGACTTCGCGCATCATGCCGAAATCATCGCCGGGCACGAGGTCGGCATCCTTGATATTGAACTTGCGATAGGCCTGCTTGCGGAAGCCTTCGGGCCCTGCGACGATCATGCCGCCGACGGCATTGGTGCCCTGGATGTGGGAGTTGTCGTAGACTTCGATCCGCTCCGGCACTTCCGGCAGCTCGAAGACTTTCTGGACTTCCGCCAGCAGGCGTTCCTGGCTGGCGGTTTCGGACAGTTTGCGGGTGAGCGCTTCGGCAGCGTTGCGTTCAGCCTGCGTGAGGAGGTCGCGCTTGGCGCCGCGTTCCGGTTTGCGCAGTTCGATTCTGCGGCCTGCTTTGAGGCTCAGGGCTTCGGCGATCAGGTCTGACTGTTCAGGCAATTCGTTGACAAGGATGAGGCGCGGCGGCGGGCGCTTGTCGTAGAACTGGACGAGAAAAGCTGCGAGAATTTCCTCCGCCCCCTGATCACGTTCGTGGCGCGGGAAGTGAACCGTGGCGCCCCAGTTCTGGCCGGCGCGGATGAAGAAGACCTGCACGCAGGAGACGCCGCCATCCATCGCGATAGCGAAGACGTCCGCCTCCTCAATCCCGTCCGGGTTCACGTCCTGCGTGGCGCGGACATGCGCGAGGGCGCGGATACGGTCGCGCAGGCGGGCAGCGGTTTCGAACTCCATCGCCTCGGCGGCGGCTTCCATTTCGGTGGCAAGGCGTTTCTGCAGGTCGGCGCCCTTCCCGCGCAGGAAGTCTGCAGCTTCGTCGGCAAGTTCGGTATAGTCCTCTTTCGAGATTAGGCCGACGCAGGGCGCTGCACACCGCTTGATCTGGTGCAGCATGCAGGGCCGCGTACGGAGGGAATAGACGCTGTCCTCGCAGGTGCGCAGCAGGAAGGCCTTCTGCAATGTGTCGAGCGTGCGCATCACGGCGCCGGCGCTGGCGAAGGGGCCGAAATAGTCGCCCTCGTCCTGCTTCGATCCGCGATACTTCTTGATTTGCGGCGCCTCGTGATTGCGACGGATCAGGATGTAGGGGAAGGACTTGTCGTCGCGCAGCAGCACGTTGAAGCGGGGCTTCAGGGATTTGACGAGGCTTGCCTCGAGCAGCAGCGCCTCGGTCTCGCTTTCGGTGACGACAAATTCCATGCGCCGGGTCTGCGAGATCATCCGCGCGATGCGCTGGGTGTGGCCGCCCATGCGGGTATAGTTGGAGACGCGGGCCTTCAGGTCGCGGGCCTTGCCGACATACAGAACCTCGTCCGCCTCACCGAACATGCGGTAGACGCCTGGCTTCGACGGAAGCCGGGCGAGGTTGTCCTTGATGACATCGACGCCGCGCCGGGGGGCCGCGCCGGCCTGATTCTCGCTCATGGCAGAGAGATAGTCGACCGCGGCAGGCGCAGGAAGGGCGCTATGCTGTTGTGCTGTAGCCCGAGGCGATCCAGCCGAGGCCGGCTGCAGCGGCCACGGTCATGAACATGATGCCCATGAACTGCCCGGCTGCCTTCTCATCTTCGTTGCCGGCCCGGAAATAACCCAGCAAAAGGTAGAACAGCCCGATCATCACAAGCCCCATCAGCACCAGCTGCTCGGTGGTTTCCAGACCCTGCAGGAATAGTCTCCCCCGGCGGACCATGTCTTCCAGGTCACGCCCGATGCCAGAGAGCGCGGAATCGATCCGGGCCTTCCAGTTGTCGCCAAACATTTTAGTACCTCCGGGCCAGCCCTGCGGCCTGAAGTGTCCCGCCCGTATGAACAGGATGCGGCAATTCTTTTACCTTTGAGCCAATTTTTCGATGAAAATTGATGCCGGGCGCGCAATCCGGGGGAAACCAAACCTTTCGCGGCAGACCGGGGCGGTCCGCCTTGCGGAGCGAAGGGCGCCCCGGTATGCGTGCCGCGCCTCCCCTCGACAAAGGACCCCGCCCCCATGGCCGCCGATATCCAGCTTTCTGAAGCCATCGCCCGCGTGAAGCCATCTGCCACGATTGCCGTGACGACCAAGGCCAACGAGATGAAACGGCAGGGCCTGGACG
>CAZXQD010000115.1:0-9385 GCA_964643405.1 uncultured Hyphomonas sp.
GGTGCGCCATTTTTCATCCCGATCTGCGGAAACGTTGCGCTGGCCGGCAGCGCGTTGCGGCTGTTTCCGGCGGCGCGCCCCGTAGACTTTACCGAAACAAAAAATAGGGTGTCAGGACATTGAGTCGGCGCCGGGACGCTGCGCGCGCGGGAAAGAAAATCCGATGAAGCACCTGCTTGTTGCCGCCTCGTTCCTGCTGGGTGTGCAGGCGTGCGCGCCGACGCGGTCGATCGTCATCCCGGAACGGCCGGACGCGCCCGCGAGAGTGGCGATCGTGCCGCTGAAGGGTGATCTTGGGCCGGAGGCGATGGACCGGGTGGCGGAACAGTTCGCGGCGCGCGGCATCCCGGTGCGGGAAGGCCCGTCCATCCTCAGCGTCATCGGCTATGAGGCGAACATCACGGATGGCTCGCCCGCATCGATAGGGCCGATGCGGAAGTATGCCGGCGACCTGGGCGTGGATTTCCTCCTCGCCGGAAAGGCCGAGACGGTCCCGGGGCCGCTCTTCGCATTCGACCGGGTAAGGATGACCCTGCAACTGATCGATGTGCAGACTGGCGAGACGCGCTGGATCGGCAGCTATGGCGACACGGTCTGGGCCGCCGCGCTCAACACGCAGACCGACCTCGTGCGCGCGGCGGAACATATTGCGCTGGCGTTCGACGAAGGCGGCGCAGACGATCTCGTCCGCTGAAGCCCGCGCCCCGGTGGACAAACGCCGATTTGCCCGCACAGTGACTGCTTCAACGCGCGGCTCGTCAGAGGCCGCCCCAGCACAGGAAACGCCCGCATGGATCTGCAGCTCAAAGGCAAGAACGCCCTCATTCTCGGCGGCACACGCGGCATCGGCCGGGCGATCGCCGAAACGCTGGCGAAAGAAGGCGCGAATGTCGGCGTCTGCGCACGCAATGCCGAACAGGTCGCAGCAACCGTCGCCGAACTGAAAGCCCTCGGCGTAAAAACCACCGGCGCGTCGGTCGACGTGAAGGTCGGCCCTGCCCTGCAAGCCTGGATCAAATCTGCCGCCGGCGAGCTTGGCGGGCTCGACATCCTCATCTCGAATGCCGGCGCCATGGCGCAGGGCAATGACGTCGCCGCCTGGGAGCAGAACTTCCAGCTCGACGTGCTGGCCGCCGTCAACGCCTTCGAAGCGGCCCAGCCCCTGCTGGCCAAAGGCGCGGAAGCCTCGGGCGATGCGGCC
Source organism: uncultured Hyphomonas sp. (assembly GCA_964643405.1). GTDB lineage: Bacteria > Pseudomonadota > Alphaproteobacteria > Caulobacterales > Hyphomonadaceae > Hyphomonas. The sequence continues at coordinate 1,202 of CAZXQD010000115.1, forward strand.
TTCGTCATCATCTCCTCGGTCTCCGCCGCGCAGGCCGACCGCGCCGACAGCTATGGCCCGGTGAAGGCCGCGCTGATCCACATGGCCAAGGGCCTCGCCCGCCAGTATGCCAAGGCGCGCATCCGCGTGAACGTCGTCTCCCCCGGCATGGTCTTCTTCGAAGGCGGCGTCTGGGACATGGTGAAGAAGAACGCGCCGGATTTCTTCGCCGCTGCCAATTCGCGCAACCCCACCGGCCGCTGCGCCACGCCGCAGGAGATTGCGGACGCCGCCGTCTTCCTCGCGAGCCCACGCTCCAGCTACACGACCGGCTCCAACCTGATCGTCGACGGCGCGGTCTCCAGCCGCGTGAACTTCTAGGCCACGGCCCTACCCGCAATACCGGGTTCCCATCCGGCGCCGGCGCACTAAGGTGGCGCCAGCGATGGGCGGCGGGGAGAAGCGCGCGATGTCATTCCTTACTCGGCGCCGGTCGATCGACACGATCACGGCCTTCGAACATGGCGCGCGGCTGAAGCCCACGCTGAGCTGGCCGCACCTGATCGCCCTCGGCGTCGGTGCCATCGTCGGCACCGGCATCTACACGCTGATCGGGGTCGGCGCGGCGAAGGCCGGCCCGGCAGTGATGCTGTCCTTCCTGATCGCAGGCGGCGTCTGCATCTTCGCGGCGCTCGCTTATGCCGAACTCGCGACAATGATCCCCGCCTCCGGCAGCGCCTATACGTACAGCTACGCCGCCCTCGGCGAAGGCCTCGCCTGGATCATCGGCTGGAGCCTGATCCTCGAATACTCGCTCGTCGTCTCGGCGGTGGCCGTCGGCTGGTCCGGCTACTTCACCGGCTTCCTCGACAGCATGGGTTGGGGCCTGCCCGCCTATCTGACCTCCGGCCCGTTCGGCACCGATACGCCCGGCCTTGTGAACCTGCCCGCCGTCGGCATTGTCGGCGTGGTCGCGGGGCTGCTGATGGTCGGCATGCGCGAGAGCGCGACGATCAACGCCATCCTCGTCGTGGTGAAAGTCGCTGCACTCGCCGCCTTCGTCTTCATCGCCGCACCGCACTTTGATCCGGCGAACCTCTCGCCCTTCATGCCTTACGGTTTCGGCAAGAGCGAAACGAACATCAATGGCGAGGCCGTCTCTGTCGGCGTCATGGCCGCCGCCGCGATCATCTTCTTCGCCTTCTACGGCTTCGATGCGGTCTCCACCGCCGCTGAAGAAACAAAGAATCCGGGGCGCGATCTCACCATCGGCATCGTCGGCTCGATGATCGTTTGCATGCTGATCTACCTCGCCGTGGCCGCCGCGGCGATCGGCGCCATGCCGTTCATGGAGTTTGCCGCCTCCGGCGAGCCCCTCGCCCATATCGCCCGCACGCTCGGCAGTGATCTCGCCGCCACCGTCATTGCCGGAGCCGCCATCGTCGCCCTGCCTACGGTGCTGCTCGCCTTCATGTTCGGCCAGAGCCGCATCTTCTTCGTGATGGCGCGCGACGGCATGCTGCCGCGCCGCCTTGCAGAAGTCAGCGCGAAACGCGGCACACCGGTGCTGATGACTGGTGTCACGGCCATCCTGATGGCCGTAGTCGCAGGCCTCTTCAGCCTCGGCGAACTCGCCGCGCTCGCGAATGCCGGCACGCTCGCCGCCTTCATCGCCGTCGGCGCCAGCCTGATCGTGCTGCGCCTGCAGCAGCCGCAGCGCGTCCGCCTCTTCAAGTCACCGCTCTGGCCGCTGGTCGGGGCAGGCTGTATTGCGGGCTGCCTCTACCTGTTCGTCAGCCTGCCGGTGTCGACGCAGTTGAACTTCTTCATCTGGAATGCGGCGGGCCTGGCGCTCTATCTGCTGTTCGCGCGGCGCAATACCCGCCTCGCCAAGGGCGAAGAACCCCCCGCCTGACCACTTCATCCTCCAATCACGAACCTGTGAACGCGCCCGGATTGCCTGCAGCCAGCAGCTGAATCTGCGTGACGGCGCAAAAATCAGGCCCCAAAGCGACGGACTTACGAGCCGGAACCGTTTATGCTCGCAACAGTCGCCTTAACCGGCCCGGGCTGCGCGTTGGCTTGATCGGTAAGGTTCTACGTCTATCTGTCGAGGCACATGACAACGTTTTCTCCCTCCCGGCCGGCCCGCATCGCGGGCATCGCCCTGACTGCCCTTTTGCTGGCAGGATGCGCCGGTGTGCCCGATGCGCCCGCAACCGGCGCTCCGGTGATGGAAGCCGGCACACAATTTCCGTCCCTCCCCGGCGCCGGCGCGCCCAGCGCCAGCTGGTGGACCGGGTTCGACGACCCGGAACTGCAGCGCCTTGTCGAAAGCGCTCTGAGGGCCTCGCCCGTACTCCGCGGCGCGGACTATTCGGTTGCCGAAGCGGAAGCCCTGCTCCGCCTCGCCCTTCTTGGCCGTAGCCCCTCACTCAGCTCCAGCGCCAGTGCGACTGTCTCCCGCCCCACCGGCGGCAACAACAATTTCGAGGCGGGAGCGGATTTCGGCCTCGCCGCCGGCTGGGAACTCGACGCCTTCGGCCGTATCGGCGGCGCCATCGAGGCTGCGCGGTTCGACGAGACCGCCGCGCGCGAACTGCGCCGCGACCTTGCCGTTACCATCGCGTCGGAAACCGCCCTCGCTTATATCGACCTTCGCAGCGCCGAGGCACGCCTTGCCGTCGCCGAAGCGAACGCTGCTGCGCAAAAGGAAAGCCTCGATCTCGTCCGCACCCTCTTCGACAACGGCCGCGCCAACGAGCTCGACCTCAACCGCGCCGAAACGCAGTATCGTACCACGCTCGCCTCGCTGCCGACCTTCCGCGCGACGATTGCCGCCTCCCGCAACCGCCTCGCCGCGCTGACCGGCACCGCCGCAACCGAGCCGACTCTCAAGACCGCCCTCGATGGCACACGCGTTGCGCGCATTCCGTCGCTGACCGTCCCGTTCAGTGCCGGTGCGCCGGAAGACATGCTGCGCCGCCGTCCGGACATCCGTCTCGCGGAGGCCCGCATCGGCTCTGCGCTGGCGCTCGGGGATGTCGCCCGCGCCAATCTCTTCCCGCGCATCACGCTGAACGCGAACCTGCTTGGCCTCGTCTCCGACACTGGCGTCGCGTTCAACGAAGATTCCATCGGCCTGTCCTTTGGCCCGTCGATCAGCTGGGCCGGGCCGGACCTGCGCCGCGTCTATGCGCAGATCGATGTCAACGATGCGCGCACCCTCGGCACGGTCGCCGACTATGAAGCGACGGTGCTTGATGCCCTCGCCGAGGCCGAAACCTCGCTGTCAAACTATCTCACCGAGCGCGAACGCCGCGCCGAACTCGAAGCCGCCCTAACCGCCGCGCGCCGCTCCTTCGAACTCGCCCGCCTGCGCTTTCAGGAAGGCCTCGATTCCTCGCTCGACGTGCTTGATGCACAGCGCACGCTCCTGACCGCGGAAGACCAGCTCGCCGTCAACGAAGCCGAAATCGCCCGCCGCGCCATCCGCGCCTATCGCAGCCTTGGCGGCATCTGGACTGATGAAGAACTCACCGCCTTCCGGGCGGGACAGGAAGAAAATCCATGAGCAACTCTGTAACCGGCAACATCCTGCGCGGCCTCGCGGCCATCGCCTTTCTGGGACTCGCAGGCGCGGGGGCCTACTATTTTGGCTTGCCGCTGCTAAACCAGCAGGGCAGCGAAGTTGCCGCCCGCGGCCCCTCCGGTCCGGGTGGCGGACGCGGTGGCCCGCCGCCGGCCAGCGTCTTCGCGGAACCCGTCCGCGCACAGACCTTCGCCAGCCGCGTCGAAGCCATCGGTACGCTGGAAGCGAACGAACGCGCTGACCTCACCCTCTCCGCTTCAGATCGCGTCACGGCCGTCTATTTCGAGGATGGTGAGCGCGTGAAAGCCGGCAAGACCCTCGTCTCCCTTGCCCAGCGCGAACAGAGCGCGCTCGTCGAAGGCGCCGAGGCCGAACTCGCCCAGGCCAACCAGGAACTCGCCCGGCTTGAGCCACTTGCCGCGCAGGGCGCTGTCTCGCAGGCCGAACTGGATGTTGCCCGGCGGAATGCCAACGCCGCTGCCGCCCAGCTGCGCGCGGTCCAGTCGCGCCAGCGCGACCGCGTCCTTGTTGCCCCGTTCGACGGCGTGCTCGGCTTCCGCCGTGTCTCTGTCGGCTCGCTGGTACGTCCCGGCGACGTCGTCGCCACGCTGATCGATGACAGCGTCATGCGCCTCGACTTTGCTGTGCCGTCGATCTTCCTCACCAGCCTCCAGCCGGGCCTCGAGATCGAGGCCCGCTCGGCCGACCTGCCCGGCCAGGTCTTCAAGGGTACGGTCGCCAGCATCAACAATGCGATCGACCCGGTCACCCGCTCCGTCCGTGTACGGGCGATGATCCCGAACAAGGACGGCATCCTGAAGGCCGGCATGTTCGCCGCCGTGACGCTTCTGGCCGAGCCGCGCGAAGCGCTGTCGATCCCGGAAGCCGCCCTGCAGCCGCTCGGTCCGGACACCTATGTCTGGGTCGTCGCCGATGGTGAACAGGGTCCGGTCGCCAACCGTGTGAAAATCGAAGTCGGCCTGCGCCAGGCCGGCCGCGCCGAAGTCCTCGCCGGCCTCTCGCCGGGCCAGCGCATCATCACCGAAGGCGGCCTGCGCCTGCGCGAAGGCGCGCCCGTGAACGTCCAGGATCAGGCGATCCTCAAACCCACACTGTCGGGCACTCCCGGCGGAGGCGGCGAACCGTCCTCGGCAAACCGGGAGTAGGCCGCCATGCTGCTGTCGGATACCTCGATCAAGCGCCCGGTCTTCGCATCGGTCCTTGCCCTGATCATCATCGTGTTCGGGATCGTGGCGTTCACGCGCCTTGCGCTGCGCGAGTATCCGGATATCGACCCGCCCGTGGTGTCGATCTCGACCAGCTATCCCGGCGCCTCGGCCTCGGTCGTTGAGACCCGCATCACCCAGATCATCGAAGACCGCATCGCGGGCGTCGAAGGCGTGCGTTTCATCAACTCCCGTTCCTCGGACGGGCGTTCCAACATCTCCATCGAGTTCCGCGTTGACCGCGATATCGAGTCTGCAGCGAACGACGTGCGTGACCGTGTGTCCGGTGTCGTGGACCTGCTTCCCGAAGAAGCCGATCCGCCGGAAGTCGAGAAGGCCGACGCCGATGATGACGTCATCCTCTGGCTGAACCTTGCCAGCGAAAAGCTCGCGACACCGGAACTTACCGACTATGCCAACCGCTATCTCGTCGACCGCTTCTCCGCGCTTGACGGCGTCGCCCGTGTGCAGGTCGGCGGCGCCCGTGACTATGCAATGCGCATCTGGATCGACCGGCGCGCCCTTGCCGCACGCGGCCTGACAGTCAGCGACATCGAGCGTGCGCTGCGCTCCGAGAACATCGAGGCACCGGCCGGCAATCTGGAAGCCGGTGACGTCTACTACACAATGCGCATCGACCGTGCCTTCCGTACGGTCGAGGACTTCGGCGGCCTCGTCATCGCGCAAGGCGAAGGCTACCTTGTCCGCCTCGGCGATGTGGCCCGTGTCGAGCGCGGCACGGTCGATGACCGCACCACATTCCGCGGCAATGGCCAGCCGATGGTCGGCCTCGGCATCGTCAAACAATCAACAGCCAACACTGTTGATGTTGCCGCTGCAGCGAAAGCCCTCGCCGACGAACTCAACACCACCCTGCCGGACGGCATGCAGATCTACCGCGCCTTCGACAGCTCGGTCTTCATCGAGGCTTCCATCCGCGAAGTCTGGCTGACGCTTGGCATCGCCGTGGTGCTCGTCACTGTCATCATCTTCCTGTTTCTCGGCAGCTTCCGGTCGACCATCATCCCCGCCGTCACCGTGCCGGTATCGGTGATCGGCGCCTTCATCATCCTCTACGCCCTCGGCCTGTCGCTGAACCTGCTCACCCTGCTGGCCCTGGTGCTCGCCATCGGCCTGATCGTGGACGACGCCATCGTCGTGCTGGAGAACATCCACCGGCGCATGGAAGAATTCGGCGAAACGCCGCTCGTCGCGGCGTATAACGGCACCCGCCAGGTCGGCTTCGCCGTCGTCGCCACCACGCTCGTGCTGATGGCCGTGTTCGTGCCGATCACCTTCATGCAGGGCAATACCGGACGCCTGTTCACGGAGTTTGCGGTCGCAATCGCGGGCTCCATCGCGATTTCCGGCTTCGTCGCGCTGTCGCTCTCGCCGATGCTCGCCTCGAAGATCCTGAAACCCCCGGCAGAGGAACGCAGCGGCCCGCTCGGCGGCCTCAGCCGCGCCGTCGACATCATCTTTGACCGCATCAAGGCCTTCTACAGCGTCGTCTTCGACCTCGTGGTCAAATCGCCGATCTTCCTGATCGCCGGCCTCCTCGCCGCCTTCGGATCAATTTGGTTCCTGTTCCAGACGCTGGGGCAGGAATACACGCCGCGCGAAGACCGCGGCAGCTTCTTCGTGACCGTACGCGGCCCGGAAGGCGCCTCCTTCGAGTATATGTCGAAATACCTCGACGAGATCGAGCGCCGCCTCCTTCCGTACACGGAATCCGGCGAGATCAGCCGCCTCCTCGTGCGCGCCCCCGGCTTCGGCTCCAACGCTTATAACCAGGGCAACGTCGTCGCCGTTCTGGCAGACTGGGGCGACCGGCGCCCGGCCGATGACGTGATCAACGAGATCAATGGCAAGATGTCGGACCTTCCCGGCATCCGCGCGTTTGCCATCATGCGCCAGGGCCTCGCCGGCGGCGGCGGCAAGCCGGTCCAGTTCGTCATCGGCGGCCCGTCCTACGAGCAGGTCGTCGAATGGCGCGACACGTTCGTCGCGGCGCTCGAGGCCAACAATCCCGGCGTCACGGACATCGACTGGGACTACAAGGAAACCCAGCCGCAATACCGTATCCAGATCAATTACCAGCGCGCATCAGACCTTGGCGTCACCGTCGCCGAAATCGGCACGACGCTGGAGACCATGCTCGGCTCGCGCCGCGTGACGACCTATATCGACAATGGCGAAGAGTATGACGTCATCCTCGAAGGCCTTCGCTCCGAGCAATCGACGCCCAATGATGTGCAGAACATCTACGTGCGCTCCACGCGGTCCGGCGAGCTTGTCCCTCTCGCCAGCGTCGTCACCATCGTGCCCTTCGCCGACAGCCCGACGCTCAACCGCTACAACCGCGTGCGCGCCATCACCATCGACGCCAACCTCGCCCCCGGCGTGAACCTCGGCACAGCGCTCGACGGCATGGAACGCATAGCCCGCGACGTGCTGCCCCAGGAAGCGCAGATCGACTTCAAGGGCCAGTCGCTCGAGTTCCGCTCGTCCGGCTCGTCCATCCTGTTCGTCTTCGGCCTCGGCCTGCTCATCGTGTTCCTCGTGCTCGCGGCGCAGTTCGAAAGCTGGGTCCACCCGCTCATCATCATGCTCTGCGTGCCTGCCACCCTCGCCGGGGGCATGATCGGCCTCTGGCTCACCGGCCAGACGCTGAACATCTACACGCAGATCGGCCTCATCATGCTCGTCGGCCTCGCGGCCAAGAACGGCATTCTCGTGGTCGAGTTTGCCAACCAGCTGCGCGACCAGGGCAAGGAATTCAACGCGGCCTTGAAGGAGGCCTCACTCGCCCGCTTCCGCCCGATCCTGATGACCGGCATGACGACCGCGGCAGGCGCCCTGCCGCTGATCTTCACGCATGGCGCCGGCGCCGAGACGCGCACCGCCATCGGCGTGGTCATCTTCTTCGGCGCGATTGCGGCCGTTACGGTGGCCCTGCTGGTTGTCCCGGCGGCCTACAACCTGCTGGCCCGCGGCACCGGTTCGCCCGGCGACGTCACCCGAAAGCTGGAAGCCGAATCCGAGGCGCTGGCACAGCCTGCAGAGTAAACCGGCGCTCATCCGGCACGGCGAATTTATCCAGCACGGCGCTTGAAAGCGCCGTCCATGCTCCGCATACATAAGCTCTGATAATCAGAGCTGCGGAAACAGCCGGGATGCGCCCATGAACCTCTTCTTCCGTTTTCTAAGGGTGTTCCTCCCCGCCTTCTTCTCGAAGGTGAAGACTGGCCTCCTCGACCTGCACATCGTGCGCTCCGCCGTCTGGCTCGGCGACCAGGACCCGATGGGCCACATGACCAATTCGCGCTATTCCTCGTTCACCGATCTCGGCACGATGAATTTCATGGGCCGCACCGGCGCCCTGAA
>CAZXQD010000116.1:0-9379 GCA_964643405.1 uncultured Hyphomonas sp.
GCGGCCCTTCGAGCGAAAGGCGCGGACATCATCGATCTCGGCATGGGCAACCCGGACCAGCCGACGCCGAAGCATATCGTCGACAAGCTGATCGAGACTGCGCGCAAGCCTGACGTGAACGGCTATTCCGCCTCGCGCGGCATTCCGGGACTGCGCCGTGCACTGACGGATTACTACAAGCGCCGGTTCGACGTGAAGCTCGACAAGGACCGTGAGGTCATCGTCACGCTCGGTTCCAAGGAAGGCTTTGCCAACCTCGCGCAGGCGATCAGCGCGCCGGGCGACGTCATCCTCGCGCCGGACCCGTCCTATCCGCTTCACCATTTCGGATTCATCATCGCCGGTGCCTCCATTCGCGGCGTGCCGGCGCATACGCCGGAACAATACCTGTCGAACCTCGGCCGCGCCGTGAAATATTCCGTGCCACCGCCGACCGCGATGGTGCTGTGCTTCCCGTCGAACCCCACCGCCGCTGTTTGCGATCTCGACTTCTACAAGGAAGCCGTGAAGTTCGCGAAGAAGCACGACCTGTGGATCCTGTCGGACCTCGCCTATAACGAAATCTACTTCGACCAGCCGACGCCTTCCATCCTCCAGGTAGACGGCGCGAAGGATATCGCAGTCGAGTTCACCACGATGTCGAAAACCTATTCGATGGCTGGCTGGCGCGTCGGCTTCGTGGCCGGCAACGAGAAACTCATCGCCGCGCTCGCCCGCGTGAAATCCTATCTCGATTATGGCGCCTATACGCCGATCCAGGTGGCTGCTGTCGCCGCGCTCGATGGCCCGCAGGACTGTGTGGATGACCTGCGCAAGATCTACCGTACACGGCGCGATGCGCTGGTAGACAGTTTCACGCGCGCCGGCTGGCCGGTGCCGAGCCCCAAGGCTTCGATGTTTGCCTGGGCGCCGATCCCGGAAAAGCTGCGCCATCTCGGCAGCCTTGAATTCTCGCTGCAACTCATCAACGAAGCCCACGTCGCCGTCGCCCCCGGCGCTGGTTTCGGCGAACATGGCGACGATTATGTCCGCATCGCGCTCGTTGAAAACGAGCAGCGCATCCGCCAGGCGGCCCGCAACATCCGCAAATACCTCGCCGCCCACGGCGTGAAGGAAATCAAGCCGGTCGCGGCGGAGTAATCTTTCCATGAGGCCCGCTCCCGGCTGGGTGCAGGGCAGGGATGCGTTTGTGGCTATTCCCGCGCAAACAGCATGCTGGCGGCGAAGCGGCTCGACTCTTCCGGGCTTAGTTCGCCGTTGGCATCGGCATCGGCTGCGTCGAAGCGCGAGGTCAGCGCCGTCGCCAGTTCGTTGCGCGAAATTGTGTTATCGGCGCTCGCCGTTTCGCTGAAAAACTCTTCGGCGCGGATCGGTTCAGCGGTTGTTTCACCGGTCACTTCGCCCGCGCCGGGATTGGCGACTGGGCCGCCTTCGACGCTCGGGTTCACGCTGTTGTCGGCCTGCGCCAGCGCAGGCGCCAGCAGGTCAAACTCGTCCCGGGTCAGCATGCCATCGCTGTCCTTGTCGGCAAGCTTCAGCATGGCGTCCGCCGTGCCCGCGATGTCGGACTTGTTGCGGATCTTGTGCACCGCCGCCACGGACGTATCGATCTGACCCGCGCCCCCTTCGGCGGCGCCGGTCTGCAGCGCCTCTTCGGTGGCTGGCTCTGCCGGTGTGCTGCCAACGGGGGCGGCAATATCAGCGCCGCCTTCTGAGCGGTCGATCTCCTGATAAGGCGTGCAGTTCGTCAGCAGACAGACGGAAACGGCGGAGGCGAGGAGCGCACGCATGGGCATCGGTTGGTTCCCTGTGTGAAGTTGTTGAAACCCGAACGCCCGGTGGGGGAATTGGTTCCCGGACACCCGGCCGGCGCGCCGCTGCGGAACGCCCGAAAGGGCCCGCCGGCAGCCTCCGGCTGCCCATGAAACGCCTGTAAGGACCGGGAAAACTGGCAGGGGAGAGGCCCGCCAGCCCTTCCCCCCGGGCCGCAAAACCGCTAGGCACCCGCCGGAGCGAATAAACAGCGTAAGGGGCACCCCGTGGGGCCGTTGAAAATTGGAATTGCAGGGCTTGGACACGTCGGCGCCGGGCTGATCGAGCTGGTGCAGCGCCAGGACCGGCTGCGCCTGCCGGGCCGGGTCGAGATTGCCGGCGTCAGCGCCCGGTCGCAGAGCCGAAACCGGCCGGTCAGCACCGATGCCTATCCCTGGTTCGATGATGCCGCGACCCTTGCTGAAGACCCCAATGTAGACGTGTTCGTGGAGCTGATCGGCGGGTCTGATGGCCCGGCCAAATTCGCGGTCGAAAGCGCGCTGAAGGCTGGCAAGCATGTCGTGACCGCCAACAAGGCGCTCATCGCCAAGCATGGCCAGGCTCTGGCAAAGCTCGCTTCAGAGAAGCAGGTTGACCTGCTGTTCGAAGCCGCCGTGGCGGGCGGCATCCCGGTCGTCCGTGTACTGCGCGACAGCCTTGCGGGCACCGAGGTCAAGCGCGTCTCCGGCATCCTGAACGGCACGTGCAATTTCATCACCAGCACCATGCTGGACACCGGCCGCAGCTATGACGACGTGCTGGCGGAAGCGCAAAAGCGTGGCTATGCCGAAGCCGACCCGACGCTGGACATTTCCGGCATGGACGCCGCCCACAAGGCTGCCATCCTGTCTGCGATTGCCTTCTCGGCAGATCTTGATTTCTCCAAGGTCGATGTGCGCGGCATCGAGGAAATCGGCCTGCTGGACCTTCGCCTTGCAGACCGTCTCGGCTTCCGCATCAAGCTGATCGCCGAAGGCGTGCTGACCAAATCCGGCGTGGTATGCCGCGTCGAGCCGATGGCGCTGCCACATGCGCATGCGCTCGCCCGCGTTGATGGCTCACTGAACTCCGTCCGCATCGAGGGCGACCCGCTGGGTGCCGTGGTGCTCACCGGGCCCGGCGCAGGTTCCGGTCCCACCGCAAGCGCCGTGATGGGCGATGTCGCGAAACTGTTCCGCCCCGCCATCCGCAACGCCTTTGGCCGCGCCGAGCATCACGTGGCCCAGCCCTTCGTGACGGGCGATGCTGCCGAAGTTGCGCCTTTCTTCCTCCGTGTACGGCTGGCCGACAAGCCGGGTACCCTCGCCGCGCTCACCGAAGCGCTGGCTGAGGAAGGCGTCTCGGTCGACAAACTGCTGCAGGACTCTGCGGATGAAAGCGGCGCCAGCCCGGTAGCCGTGGTCACCCACCGCTGCCCGCGCAAGCAGATGCAGGCCGCCGTTAACCGTATCGCGAAACTCTCGGTGTCTGTTGAAGATCCGCGCCTCATCCGGATTGAAGCGGCAAGCTAATTGCTTCTCTTGAGAGTTAACTGTCCCGAATTCCCGTCCGTGGAGAAAAGTATATGAAAAACAACGTACTGACGCCGAGCCTCGCTGATTCCATGGTGCGCGTCACCGAGCTCGCCGCCATCGCCGCTTCCAAGGAAGTGGGCCGGGGCGACGAGAAAAAGGCCGATGCGGCGGCCGTCGATGCAATGCGTTCGGCTTTCAACGAGGTGGATTTCAAGGGCCGCGTCGTCATTGGCGAGGGCGAGCGCGACGAAGCGCCGATGCTCTACATCGGCGAGGAAGTCGGCACCGGCAAAGGCCCGGAAATCGACATCGCGCTGGACCCGCTCGAAGGCACGACGCTGACGGCGAAAGCGATGGCCAATGCCTGCGCCGTGCTCGCCATCGCGCCGCGCGGCGGCCTGCTCTATGCGCCCGACACCTACATGGACAAGCTCGCCATTGGTCCCGGCTATCCGGACGGTATCGTCAATCTTGATGCGTCGCCTGCAGAGAATATCAAGGCGCTCGCGAAGGCCGCCAAACGCAAGGTCGAGGACATGACCGTCTGCGTGCTCGATCGCCCGCGCCACCAGGACATCATCGACTCGCTGCGTTCCGCCGGTGCCCGCATCTCGCTGATCACCGACGGTGACGTCGCCGGCGTGATCGCGACGACCGATCCGGCCACCGGCATCGACATGTATGTCGGACAGGGCGGCGCGCCGGAAGGCGTGCTTGCGGCAGCCGCGCTCAAGTGCGTAGGCGGACAGATGTTCGGCCGCCTCGTCTTCCGCAATGATGACGAGAAGAAACGCGCCGCTCGTACCGGCATCACCGATTTCGGCAAAACCTATTCGCTGCACGAGCTCGCCTCGGGCGACACGGTCTTCTGCGCCACCGGCGTCACCAACGGCACCATGTTCGACGGCGTCGCCTACAAGAATGGCCGCGTCCACACCCACACGCTGGTCATGACGTCCACGGACGGCATGGTGCGCTACGTCCGCAGCTCGCGGAAGGTCTGAGTTCGGCTGAGCCCCTTTTCCTTGCGGGAGAAGGGGCTAAAGCACTTTCCCCATCACGATATCGTCGAACAGCTTGGTGCCGACCTGGAACTGCCGCGTGCCGATCAGTTCAAACCCGTGGCGCTTGTAAAAAGCAACCGCGCGGTGGTTGTCCTGGTAGGTGCCGAGTAGCAGGCGCGGGGCACCGCGCGCGCGGGCATCTTCAATGGCGGCCTGCATCAGCGCTGCGCCGATGCCCGCACCATGGAAGCGCGAAAAGCAGTAGATGCGCTTGAGCTCCACATCGCCCGGCTGGATCGCAACAGGCAGGTCCGGCGGGCAATTCACGGCATAGCCGACCGGCGCGCCGGTGGCGGCATATTCGGCAATCCAGACGGCGCAGGCCGTATCGGCAAGGTATTTTCGGTACACGGCAGCTGAGTGCTGGCGCGTGCAATGCGCCAGCATGTCCGGCCCGTCGATGATCTCGGTATAAGTCTCAAGGAATGTCGCGGCGCCGATATGGCTCAGGGCTTCGGCGTCCTGCGCTGTGGCGTTGCGGATGCGGAACTCAGTCACGGCAGGCAGCGGCCATATCCGCCAGTAACGCGTCAATGGCGGATATGGCCTGAGGCAGGCGCGCCTCCCAGGCCCCGGTGATCAGCACATAAGGCGCGCTGCTTCCCTGGATCAGTTCAAGGAAGCGCGCGTGCATCCAGTCGCGTATTTTCTCGCCGTCGCGTACACCGTCCTGCACGAAGGGAACATCCGGGGACGGAATGAGGTAAAGGTCCACTATGTCGCGCGCCCCGATCGCGTCCACCACCGGGTGACGCGTCCCGGCATAACGCTCGAACCAGGTGGCCGTCGCAAACGCATTGGTGTCGCAGATCAGAACCCGGTTTGCCCGCGCGGCAGCCTCGTTCTCGCGGCGCTGCTGCTCTTCGGCGATGTGGATGAATTCATCATCGGTCCAGGCCGGCGTCTCGCCGGGCGGGGTGTTCTGGTCCGCGATCTTGTTTTCCCAATGCTCGCGTCCGTATTCGGCGACCCAGACCGTGCCATAGTGCGCGGCCAGCGCCTCGCACAGCGTCGTCTTGCCGGTGGACTCGGCTCCGATCAGAACAACACGCAGGACACGTGGCCGGGTCATGCCTTCACCGCCCTGCGCCAGGCCAGGAGGCCCATGACGGCCATGCAGAGAAATACGCCATAGAGCAGCGCCGTAAGGTTAAGGCCGCGGGAAATGTAAAGCGGAACATAGATCACGTCGGCGAGTATCCAAAGGTGCCAGCATTCAAGCTTCTTGCGGCTTTGCAGCCATTGTGCCGAAAGGCTGATCGAGGTCGTCAGCGCGTCCCAGAATTTCGCGGCCCCGCCGAGTTTTCCAAGCAGCCACCAGAGGAAGGCGGTGGCGGCGGCGATGAACATGGCGATCAGGGCCAGTTCGCGCCTTGACGTGCGGCCCACATGCAATTCCGTGCGGTTTTCCCCGCCAAACTGCCAGAGATACCACCCCGCAAGGTTCAGGCCGAAATAGACAACTTGCAGGCCAGCATCCGCATACAGACGGTACTCGTAGAAGATCCACGCATAGGCGGCGACATTCAGCAGGCCGAGCGGGAAGTTCCAGATGCTCTGGCGCACGACGAGCCAGACGCAGATCACGCCCGTGACGAAGGCACCTGCTTCAAGCGCGCTGGCGGTCTTGGTGGTCCATGCGGCCCAAGCGATTCCGACGGTCGCAAGCAACAGGAAGGCGGGAACACCGAGTTCGACAAGGCGGTTACCGGATGTGCGGGAAGGGGCCGTCTGCGTCATCCGGGCGCCAGGGAGAGAGGGGGCCGGGACCGGCCGGTCAGCGGGTCCCGGCAAACTGCCCTCAGTTCTTGCTCATCGCGGCTTCGAAGTTCTGCGCGACCTTCTCGATGAAGCCTTCCGTGGTCAGATAACCCTGATCCGGGCCGACGAGCAGCGCGAGGTCTTTCGTCATGTGGCCGGCTTCTACGGTCTCGATCACCACGCGCTCCAGCGTCTGCGCGAACTTGCGCACATCCGGCGTGCCGTCCATCCGGCCGCGATGGTCGAGGCCTTGCGTCCAGGCGTAGATCGAGGCGATGGAGTTGGTCGAGGTCGCCTCGCCCTTCTGCCAGTTGCGGTAGTGGCGCGTCACGGTGCCGTGCGCGGCTTCCGCTTCCACCGTATTGCCATCCGGCGAGAGCAGCACGGACGTCATCAGGCCCAGCGAGCCATAGCCCTGCGCCACGGTGTCGGACTGCACGTCACCGTCATAGTTCTTGCACGCCCACACATAGCCGCCGGACCATTTCATGCACGCGGCCACCATGTCGTCGATCAAACGGTGCTCATACGTGCCCTTGAAGGGGGCGAACTTCGCCTTGAACTCGTTGTCCCACATCTCCTGGAAGATGTCCTTGAACCGGCCGTCATAGGCTTTCAGGATCGTGTTCTTGGTCGACAGGTAGACCGGCAGCTGGCGCTGCAGGCCATAGGTGAAGCAGGAGCGCGCGAAGTCGCGGATCGACTCGTCAGTATTGTACATGCCCATGGCAATGCCGCCGCCCGGGAAATCGAACACTTCCTTCTCGATCACCTTGCCGTCTTCGCCTTCGAACTTCATCGTCAGCTTGCCCTTGCCCGGCACCACGAAGTCCGTCGCACGGTACTGGTCGCCGAACGCGTGGCGGCCGATGATCACCGGCTGGGTCCAGCCCGGCACAAGGCGCGGGATGTTGGAGATCACGATAGGCTCACGGAACACAACGCCGCCCAGGATGTTGCGGATCGTGCCGTTCGGGCTCTTCCACATTTTCTTGAGGCCGAATTCCTCGACCCGCTGCTCGTCCGGGGTGATCGTCGCGCACTTCACGGCCACGCCGTATTTCTTCGTGGCTTCGGCGGAATCGATAGTCACCTGGTCATCGGTGGCGTCGCGGTTCTGGATCGAAAGGTCGTAATATTTCAGGTCGATGTCGAGATAGGGGTGGATCAGCTTGTCCTTGATGATCTGCCAGATGATCCGGGTCATTTCGTCCCCGTCCATCTCCACAACCGGGTTTTTGACCTTGATCTTCGACATGTTTTGGAATCCTTGCGCTGTAACGGACTGGCCCGCGCTATAGCAGACGCAGGCCCCCCGTCAAAACCGGATATCCCATGGCAGACCGACGCAGCCCCGCCATCCTCCTCCACACGCCCCAGCTCGGCGAAAACATCGGTGCCGCCGCCCGCGTGATGCTGAATTTCGGCCTCACGGATCTGCGCCTCGTCGCCCCCCGCGACGGCTGGCCGAACGCGGCCGCAGAGGCGATGTCCGCCGGCGCGCTGGGGCAGGGCGTCGAGGTTTCGGTCCATGATACGCTTGAAGCCGCGATGGCCGGGCTCACCTTTGCCCTTGCGACAACCGCCCGCCCGCGCGGCATCGAAAAGCCGGTTCTCGGCACGCCCGAAGCCGTCGAGGCGCTCGCCGCCCATCCGGGCCAGTGCGGCGTCCTCTTCGGCGGCGAGAAGTCCGGCCTGCCGAACGAGGCCGTCGCCCTCTGCGACGCCATCCTCACTTATCCGGTCAATCCCGCCTTCGCCTCGCTGAACCTCGCCCAGGCCGTCGGCATCTTCTGCCACCAGTGGGGCGCCTCTGCCGGCCTCGGCGGCCGCTTTGCCGGCAAGAACGAAGGCGTCGGCGCGCCAGCCTCCCGTGAGGACCTGATCGGCATGTTCGAACACTTCGAATCCGAACTCGACCGTGCCGGATACTTCTACCCGCCCGAAAAAACCCCAGTCATCGTCAACAACCTCCGCAACGCCTTCATTCGCGCCGGGTGGACGGAACAAGAGGTCCGCACCTTCCGCGGCGCCATCAAAGCGCTGACGCTGGGAAGAGGGAAGGCCCGCGTGAAGCGCGAGGACTGAAGGGGAGCGGGGCTGACCGTTGAGCTGATCGGCAGCGATTCGCCGAAAGCGGCCATGCTGCTTTTGATCAACAAAGTCAGGATTGCATTGGCGACACGCGGTTCTTGCAAACCCGTTCAATGGCTTTTCATAGGGCAATTGCCGCGTAGAAATCGTTGCGGCGGCAAAAGACCGCTAAATCAAACCTGAGCAAGCATTGGCGGTAACAATGATAGAAGACACGCAGGATGGGGTGCGAACAGTTACGATACGTCGTGACCCCATGAACACGTTAGACCTCGCCGCCGTTGAACGGCTTAGCACACTGTTTGAAAATCATCCTCCAGACTTGCCGCTTGTTCTCGAAGGCTCTGAAGGCGTGTTCTCTGCGGGCGTCGATGCAAAGCAGTTCATGAAGTATGATCGCGCTCAGCGAACACAGATGGCGCGCGCGATAACCCGCATGACCGCATATTTGCTGCGTATACCTGCCCCTGTGGTCGCCTCAATCCCGGGCCACGCTCTGGGCGGCGGCTTGGTGCTTGCGCTGTGTTGTGATTACCGCATCGCCACAAATGCGGAGCAGGCGAAGTTTGGCCTGTTGGAGGCAAAGGCCGGCATCGCGTTTCCCGACGGGCCAGCGCACATCGTACAGAGCGAATTGCCGGCGACATTGCTCCGACAGTTGACGATGTCTTCGCGCAGCATGTCAGCAGCTGATTTGATGCGTCACGGTGTATTCGATGAAACGACGGACCCGGATCGTCTGTCAGCGCTCGCCAACAACCGGGCGCGCGAGCTTGCAGGACAGCCCGGGTTTAGCGCCGTGAAGGCACAAATGCGTGGAGCGTTGGCCGACCGCGTCCATCAGTTGGCAAACGAAGGCCGCGAAAGCGCATTCACCTAGATGCGGGTGGTTCGCATTTAACCGGCTCAGCTTGTGTGGGCTGACGCACAATCAATTCGTTCTGCAGCGATCCCGGACGGAGGCAAAAGCCAACCCATGGGCCGGTTGGGGCCAGGTTGGTTCCGATAGTCGGTTTCAGCGTCCGGCAGGGTCACCTCAGTCCTGTCGTTCGACCGGCTTAGGGAAATCAGGCCGGACTTCGCCGGAAACGGTCATAGACTGTTGGTCCTTCAACGAGAGTGCTGAAGTCAAAG
>CAZXQD010000117.1:0-9307 GCA_964643405.1 uncultured Hyphomonas sp.
CTCCGACCCCTAGCTCCCGAAGCTAGTGCTCTACCAGGCTGAGCCACACTCCGATACCATCCTTTGCCGGGGGCGCCGCGAAGCGTCCCGGCCGGGAAGTGGCGCTTTTACGCGCGGTGCCGGATTTTGCAAGAGGGCAAAAGGGGTGGCGCAGGGCGTTGGCCCGGTCCGCAATAATCCTGCCGGAATTGGTGGGCAGGGTTACACGCAGGGGCGCAGGAAGGTGAGATGCACGCAACATGGCTATCCGGCGCGCTGGCGGCTTTCTGGCTCGCAAGCTGTACCTCGCCGCCCGGCGCTGCGGCCGGGCCGGGGCTTCCGGACATCGTTCCCGCCGCGCCCGCTGCCCCGGGGCGCACTCCGCTGCTGATCGACCGCTTGCCGGATGATTTCCCGCATGGCGGCGAAGCCCGCGACGCCGCCGAAATCGACCTCATCGTCATCCATTCCATCGGCGGGCCCACCTGCCGGGACGGCGCCGTTTACTTCACGCCCGCCAATGGCAGCGCCGAGTTCTGGCGCGACTGGTTCCTCGGCGAAGGCGGCAAGAGCATCCACTACGTGATCGGCCGCGACGGCGACATCGCGCAGCAGCGGCCGGAGCTGCGCACCGCCGGCCATGTCAGTTTCGGCGGCATCATGCAGCAGGTAAACCGCCGCTCCATCGGCATCGAACTCGTCAATCGCGGCGACGGCCTTGAGCCCTTTGCGCCGGAACAACTTGCTGCGGTGAAAGCGCTCGTCGCCGAAATCGCCGCGCGCTACGGTCTGCCGCCGGAAGCGCTTGTCACCCACGCGGCACTCGACGACCGGATGCAGCCCGAATGCGGCGGCGTGCCCCTGCGCCGAAATCTCGATCCCGGCCCGCTCTTTCCACTGGAGGAGGTGCGCGCCGCATCATGGCCGCCGGAATGAGCTGCGCGCCGCTTTCCTTGCGGTAAGGTCTGTTCAAGACGGCGTTCTGCTAACACTCTGCCCGAAAAGGATGCCCACAGGCACGCAATCAGGGGAGGCCCGCATGGCGCGGCAACGCACACCGAAGGAACTGATCGAGCTTTACTGGACCGAGGTCTGGAACAACCGCAATACGGAGATGATCCGGGAGCTGTGCGCTGATCCCATCATCCGCCACGATCCGGGCAGCGTCACCGCCCTGCCACTCGAAGACCAGATCGCGCGCGTCCGGCAGCAAAGTGAGCATGCAGAGCCCTTCTTCGAACATGAAGTTCTGCATGCGGATGATACTTACGTCACCTCTGTCTGGAACATGCACACGCGCAAGGGCGAGCGAGTCGAGCTTTGCGGCATCGAAGTGTTCAAGGCGGAGAATGGCAAGTTCACGCATTGCTGGAACTCCAGCTATGTTGCCGGCCGCTGGGGCCGCGAGGGTGACAAGTCAGTACCTGACAACCTGCCGCCGCCGGGCTTCATCTTCGGCAGTGCGAATGTCACGCCCGCTTGGCTGCAATCCGTTTTCCAGCATGCCGGCATCGATGCACCGCGCATTTCTATCGTCGGCCTGCAGCCGATCGGACATGGCAACCTGTCGGAGACGGTGAGGGCCAACATCACCTACAATGCCAATGCCGCGAAGGCCATTTCGTCCGTGGTTTGCAAATTGACGTCCGGCATTCCGGGCGCGGTCGATATCGCCGGCTTGCAGGATGTCTACGCCCGCGAAGTCGCGGTCTATAAATTGTTCGGCGAGGCGCCGCCGCTGAACGTGCCGCGCGCCTACCTCGCCGCCGCCAGCCCTGATGGCCGCGCCCTGAATCTCGTGCTGGAGGACCTTTCGCAGCGCGCGGCCCTTGGGAATCAGATCGCGGGCTGTAGCCCGGCAGAAGCAAAGGCGGTTGTGACCGAATTTGCCAAACTGCACGTCGCCTACTGGAAAGACGCGGTCGTCGCGCAGGCGCCCTGGCTGCTCGGCCGCCGCAACAATGCCGCAAACGTGGACGAGACGTTCCAGGCTGGCGCGCAGATATTCCGTGAACGGTTTAATGGCCGGATGGACGCGAGACATCTCGATGGCATGGATAGGTTTCTCGGCCACGCCTCCGCCTGGGCAAAGGCAAAGTGCGGCACAGAAACGCTGATCCACGGCGAGGCGCGGGTGGACAATGTCTTGTTCGAGGAAACCAATGATGGCCCGGCGGCCTGGCTGATCGACTGGCAGTTTGCTGATCTCGGAAGCCCGATGTTCGACACAGCCTATTTCCTCGCGGGTTCGCTGGCGAGCGCCGACCGCAAGGCGTGCGAGCGGGAGTTGATTGCGATGCACCAGTCGATGATCGCGAAAAAGGATGCATCCTACACGCTGGACAGGGCACTTGCCGACTATGCTGCCGCCTTGCCGTTTGCATTGTTCACCACAGTCGGCGCGGCAACCGTCGTGCCACCCGGCGAGCATACCGACCGTCTGCTGATGACATTGCTCAGCCGCAACGTCGACGCGCTGGAAGATTGGAACGTGTTTCCCTAGGCTGCCCGCAGGTCTGCCAGTAGCGGTTCCGCATCTCCCGCCTGCCAACGCGGCAGCTTGGCCATGATCGCCGCGAAACGCTGGCTTTGGGCGTGAGCGGACAGCCAGCGCTGCAAGGCGGCGGGGGCTTCGGCGTTCCAGAAATCCGCGTCCGTCGCCGCAAACTGGCGGACGAAAGGGAAAATCGCGAAGTCCGCCAGCGTTGGGGCCGGGCCGAAAAGCTGGCCGCCATTGTCTTCAAGGCGCGCCGACAGACCGGCAAGAATCTCCATGCCCGCATCGCGCGCGGCGCCTTTCGGCTCTGCATGGCGTTCCGGATATTTGTAACGGTCGAGCGCGTGTTTGAACGGCCCGTCATTCTGCTCGATAAGGCGCGACGTTTGGGCCGCATCGGCGCCAAGCCAGCCTTCGGGATCATGCTGTGCGATTGCCCAGCGCATCACGTCCAGGCTCTCGTCGATCACGCGTCCATCCGTCAGTACAAGGACAGGCACAGTACCTTTCGGGCTGGCGGCCAGCATTTCTGGCGGCTTGTCGCGCAGTACAACTTCGCGAACCCTGACTGGCACGCGGCTGGCCGCAAGCGCCAGCCGGGCACGCATGGCATATGGGCAGCGGCGAAAGGAATAAAGGACAGCGTCTGCGATCACGCGTCTTCCGCCTTCTGTGCCGGGCGGCGCTCGCCGCGCGCCCGGGCGAGGTCAATCTGGCGCTGACGCTCGGCAAAGCGCGCCCGCTGGGCATCGGTCATCTCGCCGATACAGGCGGGGCAGGAAATGCCCTCGACATAATCCTTGTGCTGACGTCCATCTGGCGAGACGGGCCGTCCGCAGGCGTGGCACAGAACATGCTCGCCGGGCGTCAGATCGTGGCGCACCGACACGCGTTCATCGAACACGAAGCACTCGCCGCGCCACTTCGTTTGCGGCTCCGGAACAGTCTCGAGATATTTGAGGATGCCGCCTTCAAGGTGGAATACATCCTCGATGCCCTCGGCCTTCACGAAGCTGGTGGCCTTCTCGCAGCGGATGCCGCCCGTGCAGAACATCGCGATTTTGGGCTTTCGCCCCTCGCTTTCAAGGCGCGCCCGAAACTCCCGGAACCAGCCTGGAAACTCCCGGAAACTTTCCGTCTGCGGATCAATCGCCCCCTCGAAGGTGCCGATGGCCACTTCATAATCGTTGCGCGTATCAATCAGCACCGTATCCGGGTCCGAGATCAGCGCGTTCCAGTCTTCAGGCTTCACGTAAGTGCCGACCAGCGCATTGGGGTCCGTCCCCGGCACGCCCATGGTCACGATCTCGCGCTTCAGCCGCACCTTCAGACGCGGGAACGGCATCGCATCGGCCTCTGAAAACTTCGCCTCCAGCGTCTCCGCGCCGGGCAGGGCGCGCAGAGTCTCCAGCGCGGCCTCAATGCCTTCCGCACTCCCGGCAATCGTGCCGTTGACGCCTTCTTCCGCGATCAGCACCGATCCCTTGATGCCAAGACTGCAAAAACGCTGCGCCAAAGCCTGCCGGCGCTCCGCATAGTCCGGAAATCGGAAGAACTTGTAGAAGGCTGCGATGCGAACGGTCATGAGCGGCTTATGGCAAAGGGCGGGCGCGGTTTCCAGTCAACGCTTCAGCGTGCTTCAGAAACGCAGGCGGATACTTTCGGCGTGGTTCTCCGAGCCCGGATTTTCCTTCAGGTAGCGGATAGCGGATTCAACCCGGCGGCGGGTGTCCCGCAGCTTCTTCATGTGCGCGTCGATGGCGCCGAGCTTCTGTTCCAGCGCTGCGGAGACGGTTTCGCAGCTGGGCTTTGTACCGGGACTGGAGGCCATGAGCGCAGAGATTTCCTCAAGCGAAAATCCGAGAGATTTGGCCAGGTCAATCATCCGCAGCCGCTCGATCATCGCCGCGTCATAATCACGGTAGCCGTTCGGCGCGCGGTCCGCGGCCGGGATCAAGCCATTGCTCTCGTAGTATCGTATCCGCGAAGCGGGCAGGCCCGTGCGCTCTGAAAGTTCGCCGATCTTCATGCGTCTTGACCTTCAACTATGGTTTAAGGTTTACGCCATGCGGGTCCGCCATTCAACCGAGGTCTGATTCCATGTCTTCTTCACCTCTTTTTGCGCCGCTCACCCTGCCGAACGGCGCCGTGCTGCCGAATCGGCTCTGCAAGGCGGCGATGGAGGAAAACCTCTCCGCGCCCGGACAGGTGCCGGGCCCGGAACTCTTCCGCCTCTATCAGGCCTGGGCAAAAGGCGGGGTCGGCCTTGTGCTCACCGGCAACGTCATGGTCAGCCCCGCCGCGATGACCGGACCCGGTGGCGTTGTGCTTCAGCAAGGCAGTGACCTTGCGCCCTTCCGCGAATGGGCAAAGGCCGCGAAGCCGCCGGGTGGACACCTCTTCATGCAGATCAACCATCCGGGCCGGCAAATGTTCGCGGCGATGGGCGAGCAGGCGGTCGCGCCGTCGCCGGTGCCGGTAGACCTCGGACAGCATTCCAAACTGCTCGCCCAGCCGCGCGCGCTGGAAGACAGCGAGATCCGCGAGATCATCGCGCGCTTTGCGACGACTGCGTCCCTCGCCGAACAGGCGGGCTTCACCGGCGTCCAGGTTCATGCCGCGCATGGATATCTCATCAGTCAGTTCCTTTCGCCTCTGGTCAATCAGCGTACGGATCAATGGGGCGGCAGCCGCGAGAACCGCGCACGCTTCCTGCTGGAAACCGTGAAGGCCGTGCGCGCCAAAGTGAGCCCCGGCTTCTGCGTGTCGGTGAAGCTGAACTCCGCCGATTTCCAGAAAGGCGGCTTCGAGTTCGAAGACGCAAAATGGGTCGCGGCGCAGTTGAACACGCTCGGTCTCGACGTGCTGGAGTTGTCCGGCGGAAACTATGAAAGCCCGGCGATGCAGGGGCAGACGGATGATACGTCCACTTCGAAACGCGAAGCCTATTTCATTGATTTCGCCCGCCAGATTGCCGAAGTGACGACCGTGCCGATCATGGTGACCGGCGGGATTTATCGTCTGTCCACGGCCGAAGCCGCGCTCGTGAAAGATGCCAAGGGCTTCGGCGTCGAAGTCCTCGGCATCGGCCGCGCGATGGCCTATGTGCCGGACCTGCCGAACCAGTGGCGGGCGGGCAAGATGACCGAAGTGAACCTTCCGCAGGTCACCTGGAAAAACCGCACGATGGCCGGCATGGCCACCATGGCGCTGACGAAGCGGCAGCTGAACCTTGCGGCCAATGGCAAGCCTGCCGAATGGAAGGCCTCGCCGTTGCTGACGGTCATCCGTGACCAGATGAAAACGCAGAAGCTGACGAAACGGTACAAGGCCTGGCGGGCGAGCGCTAAGGCATCTGGGTGAGGCTCAGATTGTTGCCGTCCGGATCGTTGAACCAGCAGACTTTCACCATTCCGCCCGGCGCGGACCAGACGCCGTCTGCGTCCTGGCCGAAGCCGGGATAGACGAGGAATTCGACGCCCTTGGCCTTCAGGCCCGCGATGGCGGCGCGGATATCCGGGACGGCCCAGCCGAGCACCGTGTGGGCGCCGGCGGTGTGGCCCTGAACGGTCGTGAGGCGCAAGGTGGTGCCCGCGAGATCGAACACGGCGGCGAAATCGTCCGTGGAAACGAGGCGCAGGCCCAGCACGTCCCGGTACCAGGCGCTCGCGCGTTTATGGTCCGGCGTGAGGACGAAGGTGATGGCTTTGGCAGTCGTCAGCATGAAACGCGGCCTCCCCACCTCGCGGAGGAGGATAGCATGGGGCTGGCGGCGTGTTTAGGATGTCTCCCATGAAACAGCTCTTGATCATCTGGCATTCGCGGACCGGGGCGGCGGAGGCGATGGCGCGGGCGGCGTTCGAGGGCGCGCGCGAGGAAGGCGAGGCGCGGATCTTGCGGGCGAGCGAGGCGGGGGCGGAGGATCTGCTGGGGGCGAGCGGGTTCCTGTTTGCGGCGCCGGAGAATCTCGCGGCGCTTTCCGGCGAGATGAAGGAGTTTTTTGACCGGTGCTATTATCCCGTGCTGGGGCGTATCGAGGGGCGGCCCTATGCGCAGATGATTGCGGCGGGGTCTGACGGGGCGAATGCGGCGCGGCAGCTGGCGCGGATTGCGACCGGGTGGCGCCTGAAGGAAGTTCAGCCGCCGATGATCGTCAACACGGATGCTCAGACCCCGGAGCAAATCCTTGCGCGCAAGACCTTGCCGCCCGGGACGCTGGCGAAATGCCGCGAACTGGGCGCCGGGATGATGGCAGGTGTGGCAAGCGGCATCTGGTGACGCGCTAGCCGGTATCTGGCCCAAGATCAGGCTCTATGCCGGACCAGTGGTCTGGCCGGGCGAGACAGTCCAGACGGGTCAACAGGGTGTCGAGGGCAGGGGGCAGCGCGCGCAGCACATGCCAGCGCACGGCGGAGGCGCGCAGCAGCGGCGGGTGCCCACGCGCGAGGCGGCGGGCGAGGCGCTGGGCGAGCGGCAGGGGCCGGCGCAGAGCGGCGAGCAGGAGCTCGGTACGGTGCAGGGCGAGGGCCCATTCGACATGGGGGCTGGCGGGCTCGCCGCGCGGGGCGCCGGGCGCGCGCCTCGGGGCGGGCGGCTCGGCCAGGCAGAAGGGGCGGGCGAGACGGCGGCGCGCGGGCGTATCGGGCCGCGACGCGGGCACGGCGGGCGCGCGGACGCGTACCGGCGGCAGCACGAGCTCGCGCGCGAGGGCGAGGAGATAGCGGCGCACGAAGGCGCCGGCCCAGGCCAGCTCCCGCCGCACGCGGACGGACAGGCCGGCGAACCCCTCCGGCGCCGTGGCCGCCAGCAGACTCTTCAGTACAAGGAGTATCCGGGCCACCGGATACCAGAATTCGGGAAGGGGGCGGTCAGGGCGCATGGGCCGGAGCATAACCCCGCTCCGGAGCGGGTCGGATTCGCGCGGGCGAATTATTTTTGAAACATCATGTTTCAGGGACTTGAGCGGCGCCCGGGGCGCGCAGATGTGGGCACAAGGGCGCGCGAGCGCACCCAAATTCCTGGGAGATGCTGCGTTGTTCCTGTGAAAATTTGTTCATGATATGTTCCAAATCAAAACTTGCCGAGCTAAGGTATTCGTATGCGAGACCTGAACATTGCTCTTTATATCGCCCTCCGCACTGCTCCCGCTGAGATAAAGCGGCGCTACGTATCGAAACGGGGGCCTGTGGACGTGGACGCTGCGACCCGCGAGCTTGTTCAAATTGTTCTGAAGGTCCTGGACGATTACACCATTGAGCCGAAGGACTTGCCGCCGCCTGTCTGGCCCAAAACCTACTGATCAGCTCGCACGGTCATCCCGGAGAAACGCAAAGCGATTGTCCGGGATCAGACTTTGTTTTTGAAGGACTGGGTCGCGGTCTTCGCCTGCGGCAAAACCGGGATGACGACCGATAAACGGCCAACGCAACCTACAGCGCGTGAATCCGGCGGATTTCGGCCTGCGGCCTCTATCCGCCCTACAAGGCGCGAAGCGCCTGCGCCTATATCCGCGCCTTTGCCGTCCGTCAGAAGAAAGGTTGATCCAGCAGCTCTGATTGTCGAACCGGGATCGCGAATCCGAACCTTTCGACAACCTCGGACACCACATTAATGAGCCAATTTGGAGCAAAAGGAGAGACTACCACTTCTGCGATGAGGCTATCCAAATCGCACTGGAGCACATGTGCCTCGGCAAGAGCTTCTCGATCATTCGCCAAAACCAATCGAATCTCATTTTCATGACTCAATGACCATCGCTTTTGGAAAATTCGTTCGCTCTGCAATGATGCAAACGATCGGGTGAAATCGACGTAGTGAACGCGTCCTACAATTGCGTCCGGACGGCTTGCGGATGCGTCCCAAAGGCGACCAATTGTGGATCTGATAGCAACGCCGGGCACCGGCGGAGGTGTGTATATTCGCCAAAGGGCTTCAGATTCTGAATCGTTTTTGTGCCAACAACTCACCAGCTGTTGTCGAGCGTTGAGCCCGATCTGCTTCAGGCTCTGCAAAAGTCGCTGAGCGTCAACTTCAATATCCTCGGCCGAGGGCCGACTTGCGGTAGTGTCAGTCGGAAGAGACACCATCGCCTCACGAAAATAGCTGAGATAATGTTCGTCCCATATTTTCTGTCTGTTCGATAGGCCGGCTGCCGCCTCAAACGGATCGTCGAGCTTGTCCGCGCGTGGCAGGAACAACCCTCTCTGTTGAAGAAGAGCAATAAATTTAGCCAAATCCATATAGCGCCAAATCTGAGCGGAATCTGGGGCAGATAGATTTAGTGTATCGCTCCAGTAGATTGGTGTAGCGAGCTCAATTAACAGCGTTGCACAATTGGCGCATGTGAAATGCGGCTCATGATTTGAATTGTAACCAGCGAACGCAGGACGCCCGTCGGCGATTGAATGGTCGCAACTGGTGCATCGATTCCATCGTTGAACTATCAGACGTCGAAGAGAATGCGTAATATTTCCATTCGATTTTAGTCGCGCAAAAACCGCATGATCTTCCGGTTCGAGATTGATCGGCATTTAGTTGTTCTCACTACCCCGCCAGCACCCTCGGCAGTTTGAACGTCACCGTTTCGTCCGCCGTCTTCACGGTTTCCATCGTCACGTCGAAGCGCTCGCGGCAGGCGTCGATGACGCCTTGCACGAGGTCTTCCGGGGCGCTGGCGCCGGCGGTGAGGCCGAAGGTGGTGACACCGTCGAACCAGGACCAGTCGATATTCTCCGCCGAGGCGATGAGTTCAGCGCGCGCGGCGCCGGCGCGCAGGGCGACTTCGACGAGGCGGACGGAGTTTGAACTCGTCCGTGCACCGATGACCAGCAC
>CAZXQD010000118.1:0-9301 GCA_964643405.1 uncultured Hyphomonas sp.
GGGCTCATCGGCGTGTGCTGGCGCTCGCGGTCCGGATAGGCCCAGTAGGTGACGGAGACTTCCGAGGCGGTCGCATGGCTGCCATGGCCGACAGGGTAGAGCTGATTGCAGATCGCCATCACCTCCTTATAGTCCCACCAGTCGCGTCGTTTCAGGGCCAGGTCCGGGCGGTTGTCTGCGCCATTCGGATCATAGCTGCGCCGCGCATGGATCTCTGCAAACGCCGCCTCGATGGTGGAAATGTTGCCGCCATGGCCGTTGAACCACAGCACCCGCTCGAAGCGGTGCCGCACGAGGCTTTCGGTCCAGTCCGCCATCGCCGCCATCATCGTCGAGGGGCGCAGGGTGATGGTGCCGGGAAAGCCGAGGTGGTGCTGCGCGCACCCGACATTGAAGGTCGGCCCGACGAGAATGTCGTCCGGCGCCAGGCTTTCGGCGTGGTTGGCGATGATCTCCGGGCACAGCGCATCCGTGCCGATGAACCCGTTCGGTCCGTGCTGCTCGAACGAGCCGATAGGGATCACGATGGTTTTCGATTTTTTCAGCCAGGCTTCGATGTCTGGCCATGTCGAGACGGGAAGGCGCATGGGGTCAGTCCTTTCGGGGTCCGAGGCGGCGCGTGATGTGCCCCATCTTGCGACCGGGGCGGGCTTCGCGCTTGCCGTAGAGTGTCAGCGTATCATGGGGCCCGAGGCTGGCCGGGCTGACAAGCCCCGCTTCGCCGATCAGGTTGATCATCTCGGCGTCGTAAAGCCGGCGCGTATCGCCGAGCGGCCACCCCGCCACGCAGCGGATATGCTGCTCGAACTGCCCGGTCTGGCACGCTTCTGGTGTCCAGTGGCCGGAATTGTGGACGCGCGGCGCAAATTCGTTGGCCAGCAGCGAACCATCCGGAAGTACGAAGAATTCAAGCGCGAGCACGCCAACATGATCCAGCGCTTCGGCCAGCGTCACGGCCTTGGCGCGCGCCTCGTCCTCGATCGCTTTCGGTAATCCGCTGGGTACGGACGAAACTGAAAGGATGCCGTCCTTGTGCAGGTTGCGCGGCGGGGCCCAGGTGCGGGTTTCGCCGTCCGGCCCGCGTGCCACGATCACCGAGATTTCGCACTGGAAAGCAATCGCCGCTTCCAGGATCGCAGGCGCCTCACCGATGCGCTGCCAGGCCGCTTCCGCTTCGCCGGGCGAGCGGATCCAGGCCTGGCCCTTGCCATCATAGCCCTCGCGGCGGGTCTTCAGCACGCCCTGGCCTCCAACAGCTTGCAGGGCAGCCGTGATGTCTCCGGGCCCGTCCACAGGCTCGAACGGCGCCGTCGCGATCCCGCGTTCGTTGAGGAACGTCTTTTCGGTGTAGCGATCCTGCGACACGGTCAGGGAGTTGGCCCTCGGACGCACCGGTGTGCCCGCGGCTTCGACCAGCTCTATTGTCCGTACGGGAACATTCTCGAATTCCAGCGTCACGACATCGCAGGCGCGCGCAAATTCTGCCAGTGCGTCGGCGTCGTCCCATGCCGCAGACCACGACCCCGCCGCCACCCGTCCAGCCGGCGGGTCGTCTTCCGGCGAATAGATCAGCATGTCGAAGCCGAGCTGAGCCCCCGCGCCAGCCAGCATCCGCCCGAGCTGGCCCCCGCCCAGTATTCCGATTGTGGCGCCGGGCCGAAGCGGCGTCATCCTTCGGGAACCTCTTTCACACTTGCCGTTTGCGCCGCGCGGAAAGCCTCCAGCTTCGCCGCCACGCCAGCGTCCTCAAGCGCGATGATCGAGGCCGCCAGCAGTCCCGCGTTCGCGGCGCCCGCTTCGCCGATCGCCAGCGTGCCGACGGGCACCCCCTTCGGCATCTGCACGATGGAGAGCAGGCTGTCGAGGCCCTTCAGCGACTTGGACTGTACGGGCACACCAAGCACGGGCAGGGGCGTCATCGACGCGGCCATGCCGGGCAGGTGGGCGGCCCCGCCGGCGCCAGCGATAATCACCTTCAAGCCGCGCCCCTTGGCAGATTTCGCATACTCGGCCAGCCGGTCAGGTGTCCGGTGGGCCGAAACGATGCGGGCTTCATGGGCAACGCCCATGGCCTCAAGCATTCGCGCGGCTTCCTGCATGACCGGCCAATCGGACTGGCTGCCCATGATAATGCCCACTACCGGGATCTTGCCCGCTGCCATGGCCCGCCTCGCTGCCGGAAAGCGCGCACCATAAGAGGCGTCCCGCCAAGGTCAACCGTCCGAGCGCGGGGCGCACGAAGCCCTGCCGATCGCGCCCGGGGCGAAATGCAGGCAGGGCTCTACAGCCGGGCGATTCGGCGCTATCCTGTAGAAATGGCCAAGGATTTTCCGCCTTCCGACTCAGGCGAGCTGCGCGCGCTGCTCGATGCCCTTGGAATCGACCTGTCGCAGCTCGACCGGCGTACCCGGGCGGCCATCGAGGCCCTCAGCGAGGAGGTGCTCGCCCTGCGCGATGAGGCGGCCACGCTGAAAGCAGCCCTGGCCGACGCGGAATTGCTTGCCGACAATGACGCGCTGCTGCCGATCTTCAACCGCCGCGCCTTCGAGCGTGAGGTACGCCGCGAAATTGCCCTGTCCGGCCGGTTCCAGACGCCCTTGTCGCTCATCTTCATCGACCTCGACAATTTCAAGCAGGTCAACGACATCTACGGCCATGCCGCCGGCGACAGTGTCCTCGCGAAAGTGGCGGACATTCTGCAGGACCGCACCCGCGAAACCGATATCGTCGGCCGCCTCGGCGGGGATGAGTTCGGTGTCGTGCTGGCGCACGCCACCTATGAAGACACGCTGCGCAAGGCCGCCCAGCTCGCTGCGGCCATCGATACGCTGGAAGTGCGGGATGAGGCTGATCCCGCTGCGCCCACTGTCCGGATCGGCGCCAGCTGCGGCGTCGTCGAGTGGCGCAATGGCCAGAGCGCTGCAGCCCTCATTGCACAGGCCGATCAGGCCATGTTCCTCGATAAATCCCGCCGCAAGGCTGCTGGCCGCGCGATGCGCTGATCAAATAACTGACAGTTAAGAAAAACAGGTCCAGTCTTGCATGACTCGCAGGCCTCCTTGTGGCATGTTGAAGAAACGGCCCCTCAAGTGCCGTGCTGACAAAAAGGAGACTGCCCATGTCGCTTAATGGTCGGATCAGTGAGCTCGCTGCAAAGCATCGCCTCCTGGACGAACAGATTGCCGCAGAACAGAAACGCCCTTCCAGCGATGATCTGACGGTCAAGGATTTGAAGCGACAGAAACTGAGGATTAAGGAGCAGCTGCGACAGCTTAAGGCGAGCTAACGCAAATCCCATTGGCCCGCTTCTTGCGGACTGGCCGGGACACATGACGTGGCCTCAGCCGTCCGGAGACAGGGTTAATGCAACGACAATCAGTCCCACGCGGCGGGCGGCTTTTGGCCGGACACGACCATGGGTGAGCCGGTAACGCTTGTCATCGGGCTCGGCCGGGAAGTCGGCGATTCGGTCGCCCGCACCTTCCTAGAAGCTGGACATCGCGTGCTTGTCGCCGATCCGTCGGCGGAGCGCCTTGAAAGCGCTCGGGATGCCCTTGGCGACGACATCGCGGCCTATCATGGAGAGCTGCATTCACGCCTCGGATTGCGCAATGCAATAACGGCGGCGCTTGAAGCCTACGGCCGCATCGATAATGCCGTGATCATTCCCGAGATCGAGGAAGGCGACCACCTGCTCGATTTCGCACCCGAGAAGTTCGAAAAAGCCCTCGCCCGATCTGCCCGCGGCGCCGCCCTCGCGCTGCGCGTGATTGCCGAACGCCTGCTGGAGCAGGAAGACCTGCCGCAGGCTGGCGTTGAACGGATTCCGCAAAAGGGCACCGTCACCTTCGTGCTCGGCTATTCCGCTATCGCCTCGATGCCGGGCCGCTTCACCGAAACGGTCGGGCAGGGGGCCATCCTGAGCGTCATGAAGGCCGGCGCCCTCGAACTTGCCGAGCATGCCATCCGGGTAAACGCCATCGTCGCCATCCGCCCGCGCGAGGAGCGTGCCGAGCCCTGGACCACGCGCCGCGTGCCGCTCTCCCGTGCAGCACGCGCCGACGAGATTGCAGAGGCCGCGCTCTACATCGCATCGCCACATGCAGCCTATCTCACAGGCCATAGCCTAGTGCTCGATGGCGGTCGCTCAACGCTGTCCGGCGTGCTGGACTGACGATCAGGCCGGCGCCAACGCCGACACGCCGCCATCCACATGCGCAGCCTTGAACTGGGCCACCGTCTCAGTCGTGAAGGCCGGGGCATACACCGTCGAGACCTTGTGGAATGATGCGCTGACCTCATCCGGCGTCAGCGTCACCACGGTAAAGCCGTGACCGAACGGGTCATGCCAGATGATCTCGTCATTGGCATCGGCGATCTGCTGGCCAAGATCCGGCATCGCCTTCACATACGCGCCCATACCCGGCGAACTGATCGAGGTGCAGCCGAATTCCACCCCGCGCCGCTGGCCGCCCGCGTCGAACAGCTCGTTGGCATACGCCGTGTGCGTATCACCTGCGAGCGTGACGAGCGAAGCGCCTGCCTCGGCCACGCTGGCGTAAAGCCGTTCGCGCGCCGCCGGATAACCATCCCAGGCATCGAGGTTCCAGGGCAGGCCCAGTGCGGTGAAGGGCAGCATTGCCAGCACTTCCGGCATGTCCTGCGCCGCCACCTGTTCCGGTGTCATCAGCTTGGTGAAGTCCGGCAGCTTGTTCCTGGCCATGATCACCTGGTTGGCCAGCACCTGCCAGGCAGCGCCAGAAGCAACAGACGCTTTCAACTCTCCGGCCAGCCATGCCTCCTGCTCGGCGCCCAGCATGGTGCGCGCGGGATCATTTGCCGTCTGCAGTGTTGCCATCACGCGGGCGCCCATTTCTTCCTGCGTCGTTGCGCCTGCCAGCGCGTCACCCCAGGCCAGCGGCACGGAGCGCCCGGTCAGGCGGGTATCCAGTGCATGCAGCGTCGCGACATTCCCGAACCGGAACGAGCGCCACACCGCCGATGTGATTTCGCCAGGCTTGATGTCGCGGATCGGCATCCACTCGAAATAGGCCTGCAGCGCGTGCATCTTGCGCACGCTCCATTCGCCTTCCGTTGCCGGATCATGATTTTCCGCCCCGGTCCTGTAGGAATCGTTCGCGCTTTCATGGTCGTCCCATGTGCACACCCAAGGCGCCGCTCCATGCGCCGCCTGCAGCGCGGGGTCGGACTTGTACTGCGCATGCCGGCGGCGATAGTCCGCCAGCGAGATGATTTCCGTGGACGGATCATGCAGGCGCCCAAGTTTTGCCGCCACGTCGCCGCCATACCCGTCAGTGCCATACTCGTAGATATAGTCGCCAAGGTGAACGATGGCGTCGAGGTCCGGCGTTGCGGCAAGTGCCGCGTAGGCGTTGAACAGGCCGAATTGCCAGTTGGAACATGACACCACGCCCAGCTTCACCGGCGCCGTGCCGTTGGCGGCCGTCGTCCGCGTGCGCCCTTCCGGCGAGATAACATCGCCGTCCGCCGCCTTTGCCTTGAACCGGTAGGTATAGACCGTGCCGGCCTTCAGCCCGCCCGCATCCACTTTCACCGTGTAGTCGGTCGTTTCGGAAGCCACGGCTTCCCCGCTCGCCGCCGCAGTCGTGCTTCCCGTTTCGAACATCTCCCAGGCCACCGTCACCGGCCCACTGCCGGAAAGCGGCGTCACGCGCGTCCACAGGATGACGCGGTCGGGCAGAGGGTCACCCGAGGCCACGCCGTGCAGGAAAGCCAGTTCACCAGCATAGCCGGGCGCCGCTTTCGGCGCTGTCGAGCAGGCGGCCAGCCCTATCGTGCCCAGTGCTGCGCCGCCCAGAAGCCTGCGCCGTGTGACCTCAGTCATGTCTGTATCTCCCCGAAACCAGCCGCCTTATGCGCGGACTATGTGAAGCCAGCATGACGCAGCCCGCATTCCCCGTCTATAAGCCCGGCATGAGCCGGATTGAAATTGTCGCAGCCCCCGAAGATGCAGGCCAGCGCCTCGATGCCTTCCTCGCCGCAAAGGCGGGTGAGATCTCGCGCACGCGCGCCAAGACCCTGATCGAGGAAGGCGCCGTCACGGTGGATGGCCAGCCCGAGGCCAGCCCCCGCGCATCCGTGAAACCGGGAAGCGTCTATGCCGTTGCGCTCCCTGCGCCGGTCGCGGCCACGCCGCAGCCAGAGAACATCCCCCTCGACATCCTCTTCGAGGATGCCCACCTCCTCATCCTCAACAAGCCCGCAGGCATGGCGGTCCACCCAGCCCCCGGCAGTGAGGACGGCACGCTCGTCAACGCGCTGCTGCATCATTGCAAGGGCCAGCTCTCCGGCATTGGCGGCGTCGAGCGCCCCGGCATCGTCCACCGGCTCGACAAGCTCACCAGCGGCGTCATGGTCGCCGCCAAGACCGAAGCCGCGCATACCGGCCTCGCTGCCCTGTTCGAGCATCACGACATCGAGCGCATGTATCTCGCCGTCACGCGCGGCGCCCCGCGCCCGCTTGCCGGAACGGTAGACGCCGCCATCGCGCGCTCGCAGACGGACCGGAAGAAGATGTCCGTACACAGAAATCCGGACAGCCCCTCCGCCCGCCGCGCCGTCACCCATTACCGCGCGATCGAGACCTTCGGCGTGCGCGACAAGCATACGCGTACCCCCGCCGCCGCCCTGATCGAATGCCGGCTGGAAACCGGCCGCACCCACCAGATCCGGGTCCACATGTCGCATATCGGCGCGCCGGTGCTGGGCGACCCCGTCTATGGCCGGCACACGGGCCTCACCGCGCTTGGCTCAGGCGAAGGCCATGCGGCGGCGCTCGCAGCCGTCAAGGCAATGGACCGCCAGGCCTTGCATGCCGCGGTTCTCGGCTTCATTCACCCGGTCACGGGCAAAGAGCTGCACTTCGAAGTTCCGGTACCGGACGATATGGCCGGACTGATCTCGGCGCTCCGGCGCCTGCCGAAGGACTAGCGCCCGCCGCCCGTTGCCGTGCCGGTCGACGCCGTGACCAGCGGTTCGAAGCGCAGTTTGCGCGTCTGCAGCGTCACCTTGCCGATCTTGTCCGTGTCCGCGACGATCTTCACCGGCACATAGGCGCCGTTGTCCAGCGGCGCGAGATACATGCGTAGCGGCCCGTCGATACCGGTCAGCGTGTCCTTGTTGACCTCGCCTTTCTTGTAGCCGGCGATCTTGTCCATCGTCACATGGCACTCGATCGTGTCGCCGCTCCAGGCGGGTGTCTTCTGTTTCACCATGCCGCTCTTGCCGCGCTTCAGGTGCAGGTAGGTCAACTGGCGCCCGTCGAATACCTTGATCGGCCCGCCGCACACATCGGCGCCCTTGGCGCGCGGCTCGAGCGCGAAGGTGATCAGCGCGGTCAGCGGGTCATTCGTCAGCAGCACCTGTTCGGCTGTCGCTGCCGGATCTCCAAGGTTCCCGAACCGCGGCTTGGCCGTCATCGTGAATCCCGTGTCGGTCACGTTCACTTCAACCCGGCGATCCTTTTTCCCGTCCTTGTTCTGGGACACGTACTTGGTCGTCTTGAGGCCATTCGCCGTGGTCTTGCCCTCGGCGTTCAGATGCATGTCGTAATTGACGAAAATATCCGCCAGTCCCGTCGTGCGCACGCGCGACTTGATGGTGTAGGCGTTGGGTTTCATGTCCACGGTAAAGCTGGCGCGTCCGCTGACGGGCAGGATGAAGACCATCGCATTGGCGTCCAGTTCGTACACCATCCGGGTCGGCGCGCCCGCCTGGATACTGGCGAGGACGGCCGGAGCGGCTCCGCCCGAGGCCGTGTCGGCAGAAGAGGCGCCCAGCAGGGCCAGCGAGGCGGCGGCGGCAAGGAGAAGGCTGCGCTTCATGAGGTCAGGTCGTCCTTTTACGGTCGGGCAGGGGCTTTCCCCACCTGTTTAATCGCCCCATCCCAACAAGGCCTGAACGGCTCCGCCGTATACATGCCTTATTCCTTCAGACCCGCCCACTGACATAAGATGACACATGGTGACAGTCAGCCCCCGGCGGGCAGCGACCCCCGGCCTGAATCGCCCCGGTTGACAGGAGGCGCCCCCAGACTGTAGGAGCGCGCCTTCAGATCAGATACAGCCCTTTTTCCCCGGAGCGAGGCCCATGTCCCGCGAATGTGAACTTACTGGCACGAAGCCGCTCGTCGGCCATATCGTCAGCCACTCCCAGATCAAGACCAAGCGTCGCTACCTGCCGAACCTCGTGCAGGTCACGCTGCACTCCGAAGCGCTTGACCAGAACTTCAAGCTCCGCATCGCTGCCAAGGCCCTGCGCACGGTCGACAAGCTCGGCGGCCTCGATGCTTTCCTCGCCAAGTCGAAGGATGAGGCGCTCTCGGCCAAGGCCCTGAAAATCAAGCGTGATATCGCGAAAAAGGCAGTCGCCGCCTAAGCGCGCGGCCCCGATCAGATTTTCGAAACGCCGGGCCCTGGGGTCCGGCGTTTTGCATTTCAGGCGAGGTTTGCGGCGCTCGCCAAACCGTGCGACTGCTCGGCAAACCCGTACGGAGCCTTCCCCATGCGCCTCGCTCTCCTGTCCGCCATGGCCGTTTCGCTGGCCGCCTGCGCGCCTGCCCTGCCGCCGGAAACCGAGGCGACTGAAAAGGTCACCGTTTTCACCAACGGCACCATTTATACAGGCTTGGGAGACGCGGCCGGTGTTCCCCAGACCGTAACCGGCGTGGTCGTCGGCGCTGATGGCCGCATCATCGCGACCATCCCGCCGATGTCGGCTGACTGGAGCGAAGAGGACGTCACCGTCGTCGATCTGGGCGGCGCCGTCATGTTCCCCGGTTTCACGGACGCCCACGTCCACCTGTCCGGCGTCGGCGAGCGCGAACTGACCCTGAACCTCGAAGGCACCGGCTCGGTCGCCGAACTGGTCAGGCGCGTTGAGGCCGAACTGAAGGGTAAGCCAGAGGGCTCCGTCCTCGCCGGGCGCGGCTGGATTGAAACCGGCTGGCCGGAAGGCCGCATGCCCATGGCGTCCGATCTCGATCCGGTCTCCGGCAGCCACAAGGTCATCCTCGGCCGCTCGGATGGTCATGCCCTCGTCGCGAACTCCGCTGCGCTCGCCGCCGCCGGGATCAATGATGCCACGCCCGATCCTGCGGGCGGGAAGATCGAGCGCGATGCCAGCGGCAAGGCCACCGGCATCCTGATCGACGCGGCCATGGGCCTCGTCCAGCCATTGATCGCGGAGCCCGACGATGCCGCCATTTCCCTCGCCCTCGAAACCGGCGCGAAGCTCTATGCCTCGCGCGGCTGGACCGGCG
>CAZXQD010000119.1:0-8776 GCA_964643405.1 uncultured Hyphomonas sp.
GCACGCCCGCTTCCTTCAGCCCCTCATGCACGGCGAGGCGCACGTCCTCGTCAAACCCGCGCAGCACGGTCTCACCCCGGTACACAAGGCAGACTTCCACGCCGAGCCCGGCGAAGATGTGCGCAAACTCCACGGCAATATAACCGCCGCCCGCGATCAGCATCCGCTTCGGCAGCGTCTCCATATGGAACATCTCGTTGGAGGTGACCACATGCTCGACGCCCGGCAGCTCCTCTGCCGAGGGCAACCAGGGCCGCCCACCCGTCGCGATCAGGATCTTCTTCGCGGTGACCGTCTTGCCGCTTGTTTTCAGGCGGAGCGTATGCGTGTCCACGAATTCCGCACGCTCATTGAAAATCTCTGCCCCGGCCGATTTGAGGTTGCGGTCATAGATGGCCGACAGCCGGTCGACTTCGGCATGCATGCCCGCCAGGAATTTCGCATGGTCGTAGGACACGTCCCCGACAGACCATCCGTACCCGGCAGAATGTTCGATCTCCTGCCCATAGTGGCTCGCATAGACCATGAACTTTTTGGGCACGCAGCCGCGGATGACGCAGGTGCCACCCATCCGGTATTCTTCCGCCACGCCGACTTTCGCGCCGGCCTGCGCCGCAATCCGCCCGGCGCGCACGCCGCCGGAGCCGCCCCCGATCACGAACAGGTCAAAATCGTAAGCGGGCTCGGTCATGGCAAATGTCCTTGAAAATCAGACGGTGGATGTGAGGCGCCGGGCCTCAGTATTCAATGATACGGGCGCCGGTTTCGGTGCCGAAAATCACGGTGCGGGCAATGCCGATGAACAGGCCATGCTCCACCACGCCCGGCGTGCCTGAGAGGAAGGCCGCCGCTTTCGGCGGGTCCGGGATCAGGCCGCAATGGCAATCGAGAATGAAATTGCCGCCATCGGTAACCAGCAGTTCCGTGCTGCGCGGCGCCTTGCGCAGCTCCACGCGCGGGCGCTCCACACCGGCCGCCACCAGCGCGTCATGCACCTTCTTCGCCGTGATCGTATAGCCGAACGGCGTCACTTCCACGGGCAGCGGAAACGCGCCGATGGATTGCACGTCCTTCGTGGGGTCAGCGATCACCACCATGTGATCGGACGCATTCGCGATGATCTTCTCGCGCAGCAGCGCCGCGCCGCCGCCCTTGATCAGCACGCCGCCAGGGCCCGCCTCGTCCGCGCCGTCCACGGTCAGGTGGATACGGTCCACCTGCTCGAACGGGATCAGCGGCACGCCGAGGCTGCGCGCGAGATCCCGCGTCTGGTTGCTCGTCTCGATGCAGCGCACGATCAGCCCGTCGGCAATCTCGTCGGCCAGCAGTTCCACGAAAAATTTCGCCGTCGAGCCCGTGCCGAGGCCGATGGTCATGCCATCCTCGACATACTCCATTGCGGCGGCAGCGGCGTTCTGCTTTTCAGTTTCGTAGGCCATCGCCCCGCCTCAACTCTTCTTGCCCTTGGCGGCCTTTTCGGCAGCCTTCTTGGTACGGAAGGTCTTCGCCCAGCCCTCGCGTGTCATCTGCGGCGCGCGCGCCACCGCCAGCGCGTCCGCCGGCACATCCTTGGTAATGACGCTGCCGGAGCCGACATAAGCCCCGTCGCCGATGCTGACCGGCGCCACCAGCGCGGAGTTCGAGCCGACAAAGGCGCCCGCGCCCACATCCGTCTGGTGCTTCAGGAAGCCGTCATAATTGCAGAAGATCGTGCCGGCGCCGATATTGGCCCCCGCGCCGATCGTGCCATCGCCCAGATAGGCCAGATGGTTCGCCTTGGCGCCTTCGCCCATGGCCGTGTTCTTCGTCTCCACGAAGTTGCCGATCTTCACGCCCGCCGCCAGCACCGTGCCCGGCCGCAGCCGCGCATAGGGCCCGATCTCGCAGTCCGCGCCCACCACCGCGCCTTCCAGATGGCTGAACGCCCGGATACGCGCTCCCGCCGCCACGGTCACACCGGGAGCAAACACGACATGCGGCTCCACCACCACATCGGCGGCAATCACAGTGTCGTAAGCAAGGAAGACAGTTTCGGGCGCAACGAGGGTGACACCGCTTTCCATAAGCGCTATGCGCCGCCTTGCCTGAAAAATGCCTTCTGCTTCGGCTAAGTCCGTTTTCGAGTCACAGCCGATGAGGTCGTCCTCGGTGGCGGTGACCAGCGCGCAACGGCCGCCTTCGGCCCGGGCGAGACCCACCAGGTCGGTGAGGTAATATTCGCCCTTGGCGTTCGCGTTTGTAATTTTTTGCAAGAGCCGGAACATATCCTCGGCGCGTCCCGCCATCACCCCTGAGTTGCATATCCGGACTTTGAGTTGCTCCGGCGTCGCCTCACGAGCCTCGACAATAGCCTCCAGGTCGCCAGCCGCATTCGTGATCAGCCGGCCATAGAGCCCCGGGTCTGCTGCCTCGAAGCCGAGCACGCCCAGCGCCGCCCCGCCGGCCACGCCCGCAAACAGCTCCTCGATGACCTTGGCCGGCACCAGCGGGCTGTCGCCGTAGAGCACGGCCAGCTCGCCCTCGAATCCCTTCAGCGCGTCCTCGGCGCAGCGCACCGCATGGCCCGTTCCCTGTGGCGGGTCCTGGAAGGCAATGGCCACATCCGGATGGCGCGCCTTGAGGTGCGCAATCAACACGTCCTGCGAGGGATGAACCACCGCCACGATCCGCCCACAGCCGGTCTCCCGGGCGAGCGCAATCGACCAGTCCATCATCGGCCGGCCGCCCACTTCGTGCATCACTTTCGGCAGGGCAGACTTCATCCGCGTGCCTTTTCCGGCCGCAAGGATGACAGCGGCACGCTGTTTCGGCGCTTGGGTCAAAGGCAGGCTCCCTCTCGCTTTAATTCGCTCCATCGCCTAGACGAAACCCCGCAGCTTGGCGAGGGCGAACGCGGGATGGACGACGGGCAAACACGCAGCTTCGAAGGCTGGACCATCCTGTTCGATCTGGACGGCACGCTCGTCGATACCGCGCCGGACCTGCTGGCCGCGCTGAACCACGTCCTGACGGACATGAGCCTCGAACCGGTCAGCCTGTCTGCCGTCGCTGAGATGATCGGCCACGGCGCCCGCGCGATGATCGAGACCGGCCTGAAAACGCAGGGCGCTGTCGTATCTGCTACAGACATGGACGCGGCCTTCGACCGCTTCATCGCCTATTATGTCGACAACATCGCGGTCGGCTCACGGCCCTTCGAAGGCGCTGTTGCGGCGCTGGAAACCCTGCGCGCCGAAGGCGCCGCGCTCGCCGTTTGCACCAACAAACGCCAGGATCTCAGTGTCCGCCTGATCACGGAACTCGGCCTCTCCGGCTATTTCGATGTCATCTTCGGCGCTGACCGCGCAACCAACCGCAAGCCGCACGCGGACCACGTCTACCAAACTCTCGCCGAAGCCGCCGGTGATCCGGCCCGCGCGCTGTTCGTTGGCGACAGCCGCACAGACGAAAGGGCAGCCCGGAATGCCGGACTGCCCTTCGTATTCGTGACCTTCGGTTACGAGGCCGAAACGGCGGAGGCGATTGCCGCTGATGTCACCATCAGCCACTATGACCAGCTTGTTCCGGCTTTGTCAGGCCTGAGGGATCAGGCCGAAGCTTCGCCACGCGGGCGATAGGTCGGGCGGGAGGATCCACCTTCGCCAAGGGCACGCCGGCGGGGCATGCCGTTGACCATGTTGGAACGCACGTCGCAGCGTGCACTCCGCATTGCGGGCACAAAGCCTGCGTCTACGAGGTCGACGTCGACTTCGTAGCCACGCTCTGCCCAGTACGCATTGATTTTCTCGCGAAGGCGCTTCGCGCCATCTTCGTCACACCAGTCTTTCACTCTGCTCTCTCCAGGCTTGTTATCACTATGGTGGCCGGGGCCACCGTGCCTGTCCTTCTTAGGGTTCATACTGCGGACCTTGCTTGGCCCGTCTTGTATGTCGGGTAGATGACAATGTTTGCAGGTTTTCTCAAGGGCAATTTAGGGTGACACTTTGTTAAGTTTTGAAAATGAACAGACGTTCAGGATGAACAGTTGTTCATAAAAACATGACTTTACGGTCATCTACGTAGAAACTGCCGCCGCTGTGGGACCCTGAGGCAAACAGGTGATTGCGACGCTCTGTCACAAGCGGGGAATACAGTGTCGTGCTTTCTCGTGACAGGCGCCGGATGCCATGCATCAACGCATGGCTGGAGCCGCAAGCCATAACCCGTTCAGACAAATCTCCTGCGTCGCGTTAACCCGAAATGGGCCGCGAAACCCGCGATTCAATCGCCGCTTACATAGCCGCTTGACCTCTTTCGCCTTGCCGACTACGCCACCGGCTCGCGGCGGGCGATTAGCTCAGTGGTAGAGCACTGCCTTCACACGGCAGGGGTCGCAGGTTCGAACCCTGCATCGCCCACCATCCGCCGCATCGGGCATTTCACGCCCGCTTCCCCTCTCCAAACCGTCATCCAAGCCCCTGTAGCGTGAACGGCGAAGCAAAGTATAACGCCGCCGATGAAAGCGCTGCTGCGGTCCCCCTTCTTTGCCAGCCTTCTCGGCTACATCATCTGGGCCTGGATGGCGCTGGTCGGGCGCACCACGCGTTGGCGCATTGAAGGCACAGAGGAAGCGCGCGCTTTCCTGCGCGGTCATCAGGGCGGCCTTGTCGTCACCTGCTGGCACGAGACAATTCTACTTATGCCGTCCGGCTGGACGCAGTCCGTGCGCCACTGGCCCGAGCGCCGCGCCCGCGCCGCCATGATGATTTCCCTGTCGCCGGACGGCGCGCCGGTTGCCGAAGCGATCCGCCATCTCGATCTCGATGTCGTCCGCGGCTCGAAGTCCAACAAGAAGAAGACAAACAAGGACAAGGGCGGCGCACGCGCCATTGCCGAAGCCAGCAAGCGCCTGCGCGAAGGCGGTTACATCTGCATGACGCCGGACGGCCCGCGCGGCCCCCGCCGGCGCGCCAGCCCCGGCGCAGTCACGCTTGCCCAGCGTGCAGGCGCGGCGATCCTGCCCTATGCCATTGCCTCGAAACCTGCTCCGCGGCTCGACACCTGGGACCGGTTCATCATCCCCCTGCCCTTCGCCCGCGGCGCCATTGTCTTTGGACCACCCATCCTCTGCGGCCGCGAGGCCAGTCTCGACGCGCTGACCGAGGCGTTGCAAACCGGCATGGATATCGCTACGCGGCGGGCCGAAGATCTGGCCGGATACAAACCCCTGCCGGACATCGCTGGAGCTGCGACCTGAATGACGCCCGCGCTGTTCACCTACCAGCTGGCCACGCGCCTCGCCGCGCCGCTGCTCGGCTTCGCGCTGAATGCACGCGCCAACAACGGCAAGGAAGACATTCTCCGCCTCAACGAACGCTACGCCAAACGCCTGCCGCCGCGCCGCCCGGGCCCGCTGGTCTGGCTGCACGGCGCGAGCGTGGGCGAAAGCCGTGTCCTGCTCGAACTCGGCCGCCGGCTGATTGCGGCGCGGCCCGGCATCATGCTGGTCTTCACCAGCCAGACGATGACTTCCGCGCGCCTGATGGGCAAGGAAATACCCGAGAATGCCATCCACGCGATGGCGCCTCTCGACACGCCGATGGCCGCGCGCCGCTTCATCCAGCACTGGAAACCGGACCTCTGCATCTTTGCGGAAGGTGAAATCTGGCCGAACCTCATTCTCGAGGCGGGCAAGGCCGGCGCCCGGCGCGCGCTCGTCAATGCCCGCATGACCGATTCCTCCGCTGACGGATGGGCACGCTTCGGCGGCGTGTTCCGTGCACTGATTGGCAGTTTCGATGTCATCCTCGCGGCTGATCAGGACACCGGCGCCCGGCTGGAGCGCCTGCTCGGCCGCGCCGTGCGCGTGCCGGGCAACCTGAAATCGGCGCAGTCTCCGCCTGACGCCAACCCCGCTGATCTCCAGCGCTTTGCAACCACGTTCATCAACGGCCGGCGCTGCTTCGTGGCCGCGTCCACCCATCCGGGCGAAGAGGAACTCTTCCTTGACGCCACGGACCGCTTCACGGATTCCGCAATGATCATCGTGCCCCGCCATCCGGAGCGCGGCGACGAGATTGCCGACCTTCTGAAATCCCGCCGCCTTCCCTTCGCGCGCCGCTCGAAAGGCGACGTGACCTCGCCGCGTGACCGCGTGCTGCTGGCCGACACGATGGGCGAGATGGGACTCTGGCTGCGCCTCGCCGATGTCGTTTACCTCGGCGGCGGTCATACGGCCGATGTCGGCGGGCATAATCCGCTGGAGCCCGTGCGCCTGCGCAAACCGGTGCTCACCGGGCCATCGGTATTCAACTTCGCCGCCATGATGGCAGACCTGGAGACGCGCGGACTTGTCCGTACCGTGGAAGATTCCGGCGACCTTGCAGCGGGACTGGCGGATCCGCCCGCGATTTCCGAAGCCGCTGTTGCGGCGCTGGAAGCCGAAGCCGATGCACCGATGAATGCCACGCTTGAGGCGCTGCTGCCCCTGATCCCGAAACCCCTGCTCGACACGGCAGGGCCCGGCCGGTGAAGGGCCCGCACTTCTGGTCGGCGGGGCTCGATCCCTCCTCCCGGGAGGCCGCTCCGCTCACCCGCGCCCTTCTGACGCCGCTGACCTGGCTCTATCTCTGGGGCTTCAACCGGAAACTGGCGAACGCCGTGCCGGAGCGCGTCTCCGCGAAAGTTATCTGCATCGGCAACCTCACGGCCGGCGGCGCTGGCAAAACGCCTGTCGCCGAGGTCATCCGTGAGCGGATCGCCGCGCGCGGCCTTCGGACGGCGACTCTCTCGCGCGGCCATGGCGGGCGCGAGCCCGGCCCTCTCAGGGTTGACACTGCCGTTCACACTTTCCGCGATGTCGGGGATGAGCCGCTGCTCCTCGCCGCAACCGGCGAAGCCTGGGCCGGCCGGGACCGGCCTGCCGCCGCCAAAGCCATGGTGACAGCAGGTGTGCAGGCCATCCTGATGGATGACGGTCACCAGAACCCGTCGCTCGCCAAGGATTTTACCTTCATCGTCATTGATGCGGGCGCGCCTTTCGGCAACGGCCATGTGCTGCCCAAGGGGCCCTTGCGCGAGCCTGTGGCCAGCGGCCTTGCCCGCGCAGACGCAGTTATCCTTATGGGCGAAGGTCCAGTACCGGCAAAGGTGAACGCCTGCGGCAAACCCGTCCTCAGGGCTCATCTGAAAGCAACAGACGCCGCGCCTTCCGGCCCGCTCGTCGCCTTTGCCGGGATTGGCCGGCCGCAAAAGTTCTTTGACAGCCTGAAAGCTGCCGGGGCCGATGTGAAAGATGAAGTACCGTTTGCGGATCATCATCCGTACACGGCGGGCGACTTGAGCCTCCTGAAAGACCTCGCGGCCCGAGACGGCGCGCGGCTGATCACCACCTCGAAAGATCATGTTCGCCTGCCCGCCGAGATGCGCACCACAACGCTGGTATTTCCGGTGAAAGCCGCATTCGACGACGAGGCGGCGCTTGACGCGCTCCTCGCACCGCTTTTCAACGGGCAACAGAGATGAGCGAACCGGGCCCTTCCGAGTATGTCCGCCCGAAGGACATCGACAACCGCGCCACCTTCTGGCAGCGCGTACAATGGCGGCTGGAAACGATTGCATGGGACCTCATCTACTGGGCACCCATGAAAGCGCTTGGCCCGGACAAGGCGTCAGATTTTGGCGGCTGGCTTGTGAAGAAAATCGGCCCGCTGCTTTCCCAGCAGAGGACGATGCGCCGCAACCTGCGGCTCGCGTTTCCGGACTGGACAGAGGCGCAGATCGAGGAGACCGCGCTGGCGGCATGGGAGAGCGTCGGCCGCACGGCCGGGGAGATGCCGCACCTGCCGGCGATTGATCCGTATACGGGTGGACGCGTCGAGATCGTCGGGCTCGAAATTTTGGATAGCATCCGGGATTCCGGCAAAGGCGCGGTGTTCATTTCCGGCCACTTCGCCAACTGGGAAATCATGCCGGCGGCGATCACGAGGCGTATTCCCAGCGCCGTGATGACCTACCGGGCGCTCAACAATCCGCATATTGACAAGCGCATTGCTGACCTTCGCGCCGCCTATGGCACGCAGGTGAATGCGCCCAAGGGTATCGGCACGCGCGAGTTGATGCGGGCACTATCCAGGGGCTCGCCTGTTGCGCTGATGAACGATCAGAAGTTCAATGAAGGCATTCCGGTCGCCTTCTTCGGACATGAGGCCATGACGGCGCCGGGACCGACGCGGATGGCGCTGAAATACAAGGTGCCGATCGTGCCTGTCTCGACTGTGCGCACCGGCCCGGCGCGGTTCCGTATCGAGTTCCACGAGCCGTTCGTGCCGGAGGATACGGGTCATCCCGAGGCGGA
The DNA here is from genome assembly GCA_964643405.1 of uncultured Hyphomonas sp. Lineage (GTDB taxonomy): Bacteria > Pseudomonadota > Alphaproteobacteria > Caulobacterales > Hyphomonadaceae > Hyphomonas. The sequence continues at coordinate 8,336 of CAZXQD010000119.1, forward strand.
CATTCGCCGTTCGGTCGAACGGATCAGTGCCTTCATCGAGGCGCAGGTGCGCGCGCATCCCGGCCAGTGGTTCTGGCAGCACCGGCGCTGGCCGAAGGAAGCCTGGAAAGCGGCAGGCATTCCCTGAGAAAAAAGGGGCAGCCCCTGGCTGCCCCCCTCAAGTGTTCGCGAGAGAGCGAAACGGGGATCAGCGCGCGTCGCGGCGGCGCTGACGTTCGCGGCGGCGGACGATCAGCGAGGTGCGGGCGGCCTCGGTATCATTGGCGGGCACCGGCGCGGCAAAGATGCGGTCCAGCACAGGCGAAGTGGTGGGCAGAGCGGCGGGGCGAGCGAGGGTCTGGGTGGTCATGGCGGGATCTTTCAGGTTGCGGCGGCCGGAACGTTCCGGCCTTTGCACCTGAGATGCAGCGGGGCGCGCGATTGGATGCAGATGAACCGCAA
>CAZXQD010000119.1:8786-9109 GCA_964643405.1 uncultured Hyphomonas sp.
TGGATGCATTGGGGTGCGAATTTTTGCGAGGGAGGGCCGCAGGTGTTGCACAGGGATCGAGGCCGGGATCCGTAAGCGTTTGAACCGGATGGTTTTTATTCTGTGGCGGGGCTGTTTGCCGTAGGCGCAAGTCTTGTTGTTTGCGTCTCAGCGGCTCTCAACGCGTTGCATCCTTTGCACTTTGGGAGTCGATTTCTGTCTCATCGATTCTCATTCTTTATCAGTTTTTATCATTCGTTTTCGCGTGCGCTCCGGGGGCGCCGGATTTCAGCCCAAGACCTCCCCATCCGGCATGGGTTTGGGGATCACACGCAGTATACCGC
>CAZXQD010000120.1:0-8917 GCA_964643405.1 uncultured Hyphomonas sp.
CTGCTGATCGACGAGATCGACAAGGCCGACATCGAGTTCCCGAACGACCTCCTGCAGGAACTCGACCGGATGGAGTTCTTTGTCTACGAGACCAACGAGACCGTTAAGGCGAAAGTCCGCCCCATCGTGATCATCACCTCCAACAACGAGAAAGAGCTTCCGGACGCCTTCCTGCGCCGCTGTTTCTTCCACTTCATCAAGTTCCCGGATGAGCCGACGATGCGCGCCATTGTCGACGTCCACTTCCCCGGCATCAAGAAGAAGCTCGTGGGCGATGCGCTCTCCACCTTCTACGCCATGCGTGAACTGCCGGGCGTGAAGAAGAAGCCGTCGACCTCCGAACTGCTCGACTGGCTGAAGCTGCTGATGAACGAAGACATCGACCTCGAGACGATGCGCGAGAAAAACCCCGAGGCGCTCACCCCGCCGCTGCACGGCGCGCTTCTCAAGAACGAGCAGGACGTCGCCCTCTTCGAACGCCTCGCCTTCCTGTCCCGCCGCACCGATGGCGGCGGCTCAAGCGGCGGCCGCCGCGGCCCCGCAGGCTGATCCGCAGACGGATGGTCAAACAAAAGCCGGAGCGCGCGCTCCGGCTTTTTTGTTTCCAGACGCAGCCGGGCCGCTATCTACCCCAACGCAGCATCATGCCCGCTCGCCGCGCGCACAAAATTCACATCCTCACGGCTCTTCAGGAAATCCGCCATCTTGGTCTTGTCGGTGCGCTCGTCCCACCAGGTCTTCCAGGCGATGCCGGCCCAGACCGCATGGAACGCAAGGCCACACAAGATGGCAAACCAGCCGGGAATAGGCCCGATATGCGCGCGCCGGAAGAACTGCTCCCAGGAGCTCACATCCACCGGATGGATCGCGATCTTGGCGAAATATGCCGCGCCCAGAATGGCGAAGATGAAACCGTAGTTGCGTCTGAGCCGCCGCCCGATGCAGCGGATCATCGAGATGCGGTATTGCGGCTTCTCGTAATCATCCGACAGCGCGGTGCCCCGGTCGAGCTGGATCTTCGCGCCTTCGCCGCGCAGGATCGGCACCATGAAGGCAATCTCCAGCACCCGCGCGCGAAAGCGCCACACATAGAAAAACCGGTAGCGCCGCGCCTCCAGCAGCAGGAAGACAATGCACAGCATGCCCACCAGCACGATCGGGAACGGCGAGGCGCGCTCATTCGCGAACGCCACCGACAATCCGATGCCGGTGGAGATGACCGCCCAGTTGGTCGTCTGGTCGAGACGTTGGCGCCAGACCGTCGAGCGGTACACTTCCGCACGGTAGAGGTGCGACAGCGCGGTCACCTCCGACGGTCCGCACAAGCCCTCTTTTGGAAGCGGCACCTGATCGGCTTCGGTTTCGTCGAGCGTATCCATCGGTCCGCTATGACTCAAACGGACCGCGACGGGAAGGTCCGGCGGGCTATTTGGGGCAATAGCCGAGGCTGATCACGGCGCCGTAGCCTTCAAGCGCCTGGCGCACATGGCTTGTGTCATCGCGCCCCTCACCTGTCCGGATCTCATCCGCGAGCGCGCCAGCGCCGCCGCTTATCCGCGTTCGCCAGAGCTTGTAGATAAGCGCATCGGGCACGGCGGTGAGGGCAACGGCCCGGTCAAATTCGGCGAGCTTGCAGTCGCGCATCATCCGCTCGGCCAGCACGTGGCCGAAATCGCCGCGCTCGAAATCCTGCATCGCGACGTTCGCGTTTCGGCTCGGCGTACCAGCAAGATCAAACATCATCCGGACCAACCGGTCCCGCTGTTTGGCGTCCGGCGCCAGCGCAATGGCCGCGCCCATGATTTCCGGCCGCCCCATATGCAGCGGCGCCAGCCCCGCCTGCGCCCGCTGGAGAAAGCCTTCCCAGCCATACTCGCGCACGGCTGTCTCAGCCGTCTGGCGAACATAGTCATGTCCCTCGATCTCGGCGCCGGCATCGCCCAGCCGGATATCCCAACGGTCCCGGGCTTTGGGGTCGCTCAGTTTCAGCGCCAGCGGCACGAACAAGGGCTTCACCCGGTCCTGCTTTGCCTCCGGCAGGTCCTGCGCCGCGGTCCAGGCTGCGTCCAGCATGCACGCAGCTTCGCCCGTCCCCGGCGGACACGCCGACTGCGCCAGTGCGGCCGGCGCCATCAAACCCGCCATCAGGAAAAGGAAACCCGCCCGTATCATGCCGACAGCCCTAGCTGGCCGCCCCTGAACACAGGATGACCGCCCCGCGCGCTCAAACCTTTCAAGTTTTCGCTGCGTCAGCTTGGACACGCGCGCCCATGCGGGTTATCTTGAATTCCGAAACAGTACGGATGACCCCGATGTTCCTGAATTTCTTCAATGAACTGCGCGCCGCGAAAGTCCCGGTGACGCTCAAGGAATACCTGACCCTCATGGAGGCGATGGACAAGCAGGTCATCGAGATGGAAGTTGAGGACTTCTACTACCTCGCCCGCGCCGCCCTGGTGAAGGACGAGCGCAACATCGACAAGTTCGACCGGGTCTTCTCTCACGTCTTCAAGGGCCTCGACACGCTGGCCGACGCAGTCAACGTTCAGGACCTTCCAGCTGAATGGCTGAAGAAGATGAGCGAGAAGTTCCTCACGCCCGAAGAGATGGCCGAGATCGAAGCCATGGGCGGCTTCGAGAAACTGATGGAAACGCTGAAGCAGCGCCTCGAGGAACAGAAGAAGCGCCACGAGGGCGGCAACAAGATGATCGGCACCGGCGGAACTTCTCCGTTTGGAGCGAATGGCTACAATCCCGAAGGCGTGCGCATCGGCCAGGACAAGTCGCGCCATCGCCGGGCGGTGAAGGTCTGGGACAAGCGCGAATTCAAGAATTACGACGACAAGGTCGAACTCGGTACACGGAACATCAAGATCGCCATGAAGCGCCTGCGCAAATGGGCCCGCAAGGGTGCGCAGGACGAACTGGACCTTGACCAGACGATCCGCAACACCGCCCGCAAGGGCTATCTCGACATCGAGATGCGCGCCGAGAAGCGCAACACGGTGTCCGTGCTCCTGCTGCTGGATGTCGGCGGCTCGATGGACCCCTATGTCCGGATCATGGAGGAGCTGTTCTCCGCCGCCAAATCCGAGATCAAGAACCTCGAATACTACTACTTCCACAATTGCCCCTATGAGGGCCTCTGGAAGGATAACCGCCGCCGGATGAACAACCGCATTTCCACCTGGGACGTGCTGAACAAGTATCCGTCGGAATACAAGGTCATCGTTGTCGGCGACGCCACGATGAGCCCCTACGAGATCACCTATCCGGGCGGCTCGGTTGAGCACTGGAACGAAGAACCTGGCGGCATCTGGATCCAGCGCTTCGTGCAGCGCTATCCCCACCTAGTCTGGCTGAACCCCACGAAGGAAGGCGCCTGGGAATATACCGGATCGATCAAACTCGTCCGTGAGCTGATCGGCGAGCACCGCATGTTCGAGATGACCCTCGGGGGGCTGGATGAGGCGATGAAGGAATTGAGCCGCTAAACGTTCGCGCTCTCAAGACGGCATCGTTGAGTGCCGAAGGCCGTGACAGCCAGCAACGCCAACCACAGCACGACCCGGATCACCGGAGAACTGATCCAGCGAAAAAACTCCGGGCGCCTATTCTAGGTTCACGAACGCGTCAAAACTCGTCGGCGGGCGGATGAACTCGAAATAATACTCTTCCGCCGATTCCCATTGCCGCTTCCAGGGCGTGATCGCCCCCTCCCGCGACACCAGCCGCGATTCGCGGACGGCCTCATCTGTATTCAGCAGCAGCTTGATGTCGAGAAGGTCCTCAAGTTCCGGCCGGCTCGCATAGACGCCTTCTAGGATGATGATTGGCTTGGGGCCCTTCACGGTCACATCTTCGCAAAGCCGTCCGTCAAACGCGTCCCAATCGAAGGCCTGCCAACTGGCATCCTGCCCCGCGCGTAGCGCCTCCAGCGCCTCCCGTTGGCGCACCCAGTCAATGCAGTTACGGACGAGATCCACCGGCCGCTCGCCGCGCAGCTCCGTGCCGCCCGCATAGAAATCATCGCCCTCGATCACGGCCGCATCCAGGATCTCAGCCAGCGCCGCTGCCAGCGTCGTCTTGCCCGAGGCGCTTCGCCCGTCGATGGCCACCGTGAACGGACGATCCACACCGGCGGCGCGCGCCTTGATCATTTCCGCGAGGCTTTCCACATCCGTGAAGCGTTGAGGCATGACGGGTCTCCCTGCTGCGACCGCTGAGAATGCTTACACGGCCTTGGCGCCCTTATAAATCCGCCACAGCGCGAAGCCGCCAATCCCGATCCACAGCACATTGATGGCGACCGAAGGAATCGCCCCATGATAACCGCTGTTGAGGATGAACCCCGCTGCGCCGACTACGTTCATCCACTGGTAAGCGGGACTGTCGCCCTTCAGCTTACCCGCCGACAAGAGGATATAAGCGCCGAGAATCAGGCTCGCGCCGATCCAGCCGGCCGCTTCAATCAGGAAAAGTGAGAGTGTCATACGCGCGCCCTAGCCCGGCAAGCGCGCCGGGGCAATCAGCCAAAGCCATGCCGGGCAGCCCATTCATCCCGCGTCATCTCCCAGACGATGCTCGCCCGCGTCGTCCCGTCCGGCCGAACGCTGGTCACTTCGCCGAGCCGCTGGAAGCCGAGCCCGTCCAGCATCCGTTGCGTCGCCACATTGTCCAGCGCCGCCGTCTCGCAGATCAGGTCCAGCCCGAGAGTCTCATACATCCAGGCAAAGCTGGCTGCCGCGCCGCGACCGCCCGCACCCTGCCGGTGCAACGAAGGATGCAGCGCCCCGCCCAGTTCGCCGGCGGCCCATTGGGGCCAGACCTGCACATCCGAATAGCCAAGGATCCGTCCGTCCTCCCCCTTGCGCACAAAAAGGAGGCCAATGCCCGTCTCGCGCTCTGCAAGGTGGTGATCGATGAACGCCGCCACAGTCTCCCGCGTCAGCGGCCGGGGCAGCGAATAGATCGGCGCGAACACTTTCGGATCGGCCAGCAAAGCATAGAGCCCTGCGGCATCTTCCGGCCGCGCAAGCTGCGAGTCGCCCATCTGTGTTGCCGAGCGCACGGCGGCGCGGATCGCTTCGGCCTTCTCCGGTGTCGCGGGGTTGCGCGTGAGGGGTAGATCGCTGGCCATTTTTCATTCTGCACTGGCTGACGCAGTGGAATGCAAGCCTGTCGGCGAGAACTTGAGCCCGCCCTCTCCTGCCCGGCCCGGCGCTTGACGTTTTATTTTTAGTTTTCTAAAAATATTCTAAAGAATTAAAAAATGCTCTCTTTCGCGATCGGCGCCGCAAGATTGACGCCGAACGCCACCAGACCCAATGGTACCGGATGAGTCCCGTTTCCCTGCGTCCGCCCGGCAAGAATGCCTTCCTGTTCGTGGTGGTCGCCGTGGCGATCAACATGCTGTCCTTCGGCCTCATCATGCCGATCATGCCGGCGCTGCTGGCCGATCTGACAGACCAACCCATAGAGATCGCGATCAAGGCCAATGGCTGGCTGGCGGTCGTCTTCGCCGTTGCCAACTTCCTCGCCATGCCGCTGCTCGGCGGACTGTCGGACCGCTTCGGCCGCCGTCCTATCCTGCTCATTTCGATCGCCATGCTCGGCGTGGACATGGTCATCCTCGGCCTCGCGCCCACGCTCGGCATCCTCTTCCTCGGCCGCGCGCTCGCCGGGGTCTTCTCGGGCACCGTCTCTGTCGCCAATGCCTATGTTGCTGACGTCACCGCGCCGGAAGACCGTGGCCGCGCTTTCGGCATTCTCGGCGCCGCCTTCGGCTTCGGCTTCATTCTTGGCCCGGTCTTCGGCGGCCTGCTCGGCGAAATCCATACGCGCCTTCCCTTCTTCGTCGCCGCAGGCTTTGCGGGGCTCAACTTCCTCTATGGCCTGTTCGTCCTGCCCGAGAGCCTCGCCCGCGAAAACCGCCGCGACTTCAGCCTTGCCCGCGCCAATCCTTTTGGCGCCATCAAACACTTCTCGAAACTCCCCCGGGTTGCCTGGTTCATTGTCACCATCGGCGTGTTCCAGCTCGCCCACTCCGTCTACCCGACCACGTGGAACTATCACGGCGCTTCGCGGTATGGCTGGTCGGAATGGGAAATCGGGCTGTCGCTCGGCGCCGTCGGTATCGGCTCCGCACTTTCCCAGGCCGTACTCGCCGGCTGGCTCATCCGGCGCCTCGGCGCGATGCGCGCGGCGATGCTCGGGCTCGGCGTTCACGTTGTCGCGATGACCGGCTTCGCCTTCGCCATCCATCCCTGGATGGCCTTCGCAATGATCGCCATCTCCGCTGTCGGCGGAGTCGTCATGCCAGCGATCAACACGATCACCGCCAATCTCACGCCGATGAATGCGCAGGGCGAATTGCAGGGCGCCCAGTCCTCGATCATGGCCTTCACGCTGATTTTCAGTCCGGTTCTGATGACGCAGGTCTTTTCTGCCTATACGGCGCCCGGCGCGCCGGTACATTTTGCCGGCGCTGCCTTCCTGCTCGCCGCCGGCATTGCCGCGCTTGCCATGATCCCCTTCGTCATCGGCGTGCGGGCCAACCGCGAAGTGGCGGCTGCGGTTGCTCCGTTGGCGGAGTGAAGCTACGCCCCGCTGCCTTGCGCAGCGTCAGGCAGGTATAGCGGCCGCCTTGTTTGTTATCGGGATTGCAGCGCGCGCCAGCTTCGGCCAAGAGGAAGCCCATGCCGCTGCACAAGCCCGCCCTTTTCCTTGACCGTGACGGTGTGATCAACATCGACAAGGGCTATGTCAGCCGCATCGAGGATTTCGAGTTCATCGAAGGTGCGCCGGAGGCCATTGCGGCATTCAATGCCCGCGGATGGTATGTCTTCGTGGTGACGAACCAGTCCGGCATTGCGCGCAATTTCTACACCGAGGAAGACATGCACGCCCTGCATGCCTGGATGCAGGCGCGCCTTGCCGAAGCCGGCGCGTGCATAGACCGGATCTATCACTGCCCCTATCACGAAGAGGGCGAGAATCCCCGCTACCGCCGCGACAGTTTTGACCGCAAGCCGAAGCCCGGCATGCTGCTACGCGCAATGGCGGATTTCCCGGTGAAGCGCGAACTGAGCTTCCTCATCGGCGACAAGGAGGCGGACCTTCAGGCCGCCCGCGCAGCAGGGGTTGCGGGCTTCCTGTTCACCGGCGGAAACCTCGCCACATTCGCCGAATGGACCCTCGCAGGTTTCGAGGACGGGCACCGGGGCTGAGTTCTGGTCAGTGGCGCTCCCGCGCCTGCTTTTCGGCTCTTCTCGAACCGCGCGCACTGTGCTCGGAACGTAACCTGGTTTCGTGGGGGGATTGGCTCGTGGTTCGTTGTGTTTCTGGCGCAGCAGCGCTTTTTCTGGCTGGCTCAATTGCCTCAGCTGAGCCCTATCAACTGAACGGCGGAAGGTGGGACGGTACGCGCGTCACGGGCGCGATCGACTTCTTTGATGAGCAAGCCATCGGCGATTGCCTTGCCGGGGAGTCGGTCACATTTTCGAACGATCAGATCGCAGCCATGATCGAACCGTCCGGGACTTGCCAGGTTGGAGAACCATCTGAAGCGGGGAGCGGCGCAGATTTCGGCCTCACTTGCACGGGCGGTCAGATCGTTTCCGGCGACGTTCAAGTTGAAGCGAGCGCGGAGAAGATCGAGATCAACGCGGAAGTCGAGTTCCCCCTCGACGACGGATCAACCTTGGACGGCTACATCCTCTTGTCAATGGAACGTACGGGCGTCTGTTCACCGAGCTGAAAGCTCAAACCGGCTTCAGCGTCTTCCAGTCCATCCCGCCCATCCGGCAGACTTCCTTCCATTCCGGCGCCAGCACCGGCTGCACCGACAGTCGGAACGAGGTGACAAGGCTCATCTCGGCCAGCTTCGGGTTCGCCTTGATCTCTTTCAGGGTCACCGGCTTTGGCATCGGGGCGAGCGCCTTCACCGTCACGCAGTCCCAGCGTACATCATCCGTCGTCGGATCAGGCGCCGACAGCGCGCAGACCTCCACTACGCCGACCACTGCGAGACCTTCGTTCGAGTGATAGAAGAACGCCCGGTCGCCCAGCTTCATCGCGCGCATATGGTTACGCGCCGTGTAATTGCGCACGCCGGACCACATCTCGCCCACTTCGCCCTTCGCTACCTGCTGGTCCCAGCTCCAGGCATCGGGCTCCGATTTCAGAAGCCAGTACTGCATCAGCCCTTGGCTTCCGCGCGAATGGCCGCCGCGTGAGACTCCGCAATCCCAAGGCGCGCCGCAAGCCGACCGAGGAAGCCCGCTTCCTCCGCCGTCGGATCACCCGTCACCACGCAGGCCGCGGCATAAAGCTGCGCCGCATGGTTCGGCGACAGCGCGCCCGCCGCAATCTTGTCCAGCGTCTCTGCTTCCGGACGCGTATTCTCCAGGATCGCGCGGTCCTTGCCGCCGACACCGGCATCCTTCAAAGCCGCATCGATCACCACCTTCTCCGCCTCGTCCAGAACGCCGTCCGCCCACGCCGCCGCTACGATCGTGCGCACCAGCGCTTCGGCAAACTCCGGCTCCGCCTTCTTCGCCGTCACATAGCCGAGCTGTGCAGGCTCAACCTTCGCGTCCGGCTTCTGCCCCTGCGACTTCATCCAGGCGTGATAGGCGAGTGCGCCAAGTCCCGCGACGGCGCCCGTCTTTACCGTGCCGCCGACAAAGCGCCGCCTGCCCTTCGTGCCGAGCAGCATGGCCGTAATCAGCGCGCCCGCGCCTGCCGCCGCGATCTGTGTATTGCGATCCGTCTTCAGTTTTTCGAGCGCCGCTTCGCCAAGGTCGCGCCCCTTCTTCATCTTGCCGGCAAGGTCATGTTCCTTCGCCGCCTGTTTCGCCTGCTTCTGGAGGTCGATGAGGATCTGCTGGAAGTCCATGGCGTGTCTCACTTTCTG
>CAZXQD010000121.1:0-8867 GCA_964643405.1 uncultured Hyphomonas sp.
CCTTTCGGAAGCGGATTTTGAATCCGCCGCGTCTACCATTTCACCACAGGGGCCCCGGGTCGTGACGACCGGTTCCTGCCGCAGGCGGCAGGGCGGTGTCAATCGGCTCCGGCCACACAGGCCGGGCAGGCCGCGCCGCCAGCAACCTCGCCGATGGCAGGCTCGTGACGCTCCGCCGCATTGCAGGCACACCTGCCTTGGCGTGAATGGGGCGGATGACAGTGGTAAGCAATCCTCTTGCGAGCATCCTTTCGGGCTGGCGCTGGCCGGTCGCGGCCCTCGCGGCGTCTGCGCTGATGCTGGCGGCGGCGCATGCCTTCCAGACATTTGGCGGCCTCGCGCCCTGCCCGCTTTGCCTGCGTCAGCGGGAAGTCTACTGGGCCCTGATTGCCATGACCCTGACCGGCCTCGCCATCTGGCGCCTGGTCCCTAAAAGACGTTTCCTTGTCGCCCTGAACGTGCTGATCGGCCTCGTCTTCGTCACAGGCGTGGTGGTTGCCGCCTATCATGCGGGCGTCGAATGGAAATTCTTTCCCCCGCCGGCCGGTTGCTCCTCTGGCGGCGTCAATCCGCTCGAAATGGGCGACCTCGACGCGCCCATCACCATCGCGATGTGCAATGATGCGCCGTTCTATTTCCTCGGCCTGTCGATGGCCGGCTGGAACGGTGTCATCTCGATTGTCCTCGCCGGGCTCAGCTTCGCGGCCGCGGCCGTCACGTTCCGCAGCTACAGAACCAGGTAGACTGCACCGCCTGCGAGCAGGCTGACAACCGCTCCGAAGGTTCCGATGGCGCGGAGCCGCCGCATCCAAGGCGGAATAGCCGCCGCTCCAGTGTCCCAGAGACCGTGCACGAGGTGCGCCGCCGCCGCCGCCGAGTAGACTTGCCAGTTGAGTGCCCCGAGCACCCCGTAGATAACGAGCGCCCACCCGGCGAGTGATCCGAGTACGGATAAGGCCAGTACGCCTGCGCGCGGCCCCTCCTCGCCGCGGCCAACAATCTCCGCCCCCCAGCGCAGGCCGCCCAGAAATGACAGGATGACGGCCGCGTAGACGAGAAGCGTCAAGCCGGACTGCGCCTGCAGCACAGGATTGTCCCGCGCCGCCCACATCACGCCCGCGCTGGCTGCGAACGGCAGCACGCCCGAAAGGGTCAGCGCCAGCGGCGCTGCAGGTATTCCGGACTTGCTCATGACCTAGAGCCCCAGCACCTTGCGCGCGATGATGTTCTTCTGGATTTCATTCGTGCCGCCATAGATCGACTGTGCCCGTCCGCCAAAATAGCTCGCCACATCGCGCGGGCCAGAACCTGCTGATGGGGCGCGGTGTCCCACGAAAGGGCCGGCCGCTTCAAGGAACAGTTCCGTGATCGCCTGGTGCGTCTCGGTCGCGAGGATCTTGACGGTGGATGAGGCGTCCCCGACCGAGCCGCCGGAAACCTGCGCGGAGAGGATGCGGAAAACCGTCATCTCCAGCCCGTCCACCGCGATCTCGGCGCGCGAGAGACGCGCTGCAAAACCGGCATCATCGATCAACCGGTCATTGCCCCCTTCGGGCACAGCGCTCGCAAGGCCCCGGACATGGCGCAGCATCGCGCGCTTGCCACCAATGCGCGCATACGAGGTCCGCTCGAAGCCGAGCAGGTATTGCGAATAGGTCCAGCCCTTGCCCTCTTCCCCGATCCGGTTGGCCTCGGGCACCTTCACATTGTCGAACAGGACTTCGTTCAGCGCATGCGCTCCGTCGATCGAGATGATCGGCTTCACCGTCACCCCCGGCGCGTCCAGCTTGCAGCAGATGAAGCTGATGCCTTCCTGCTTCTTCTCGCCCCGGCTCGTCCGGGCAAGGAGGAAAATCCAGTCGGCATGCTGCGCGGCCGAGGTCCAGATCTTGTGACCGTTCAGCGTGTAGACGCCGTCCTTCAGCACGGCGGAAAACTCGAGACTGGCGAGGTCTGATCCTGCGCCCGGTTCGGAATAGCCCTGCGCCCAGCCCACGGACCCGTCGCGGATGCCGGGGAGCCACTGGTCCTTCTGCGCCTGTGAGCCAAACGTGTAGATCACGGGGCCGACATAGATGACGCCCATCGGCGTGACGGTGGGGACGCCGGCGCGCTCCAGCTCCTCATCGAAAACATACTGTTCCTCAAGGCCCCAACCCGGCCCGCCATACTCGGTCGGCCAGGCCGTCGCGAGCCAGCCCTTGGCGCCGAGCGCCATCTCGGACTTGCGCACATCCGCTGTCGTGAGCGGCGTGCCGGCCTTGTACTTGGCAATGATGTCCTTCGGGAATTCGGTCTCGAACCAGCTGCGCACGTGGGCGCGGAAGGTCTCGGTTTCAGGTGCAAACTTCAGGTGCATGGACGGCTCCTTCGGCCCCGAACCGTAGGCAGACGCCGCCGACTGGCAAGGGGTCACGCGGGGGGAAGCGCGCCGCAGGCGCATGACGGAGGGGCTCCTGCCCCAAAGAAAAAGCCCTCCCCGTTTCCGGGAAGGGCTTTCAATGGCGTTCAGCAAAAGATCAGGCCGCCTTGGTGTCCGCAATCCACTGATCGACTTTCCGGGTCAGCAGGTCGAGCGGCAAGGCGCCGCCGCCGAGGATCGTGTCGTGGAAGGCACGGATGTCGAACTTGTCGCCAAGCTCTGCTTCCGCTTTGGCGCGCAGCTTCTGGATGTGGATCATGCCGATCTTGTAGGCCGTCGCCTGCCCCGGCATCACGATGTAACGCTGGACTTCAGATCGCGCCTGCGCCTCGGTGATGGCGGAGTTGTCGAGGAAGTACTGGACAGCCTGATCTTCGGTCCAGCCTTTCGAATGGAGGCCCGTGTCGACGACCAGACGGATGGCGCGCCAGATTTCAGAACCGAGGCGGCCGAAGTCCGAATACGGGTCGGCATAGGTGCCCGGCATCTCCTTGGCGAGCTTCTCCGAGTAGAGGCCCCAGCCCTCCGAGTAAGCGGTGAAACCGGCCTGCGTGCGGAACTTCGGCACACTTGTCAGTTCCTGGGCAATCGAGATCTGCATGTGGTGGCCCGGCAGGCCCTCATGGTATGCGATCACTTCCAGCTCACCCTTCGGCATCGCCTTCATGTCCGACAAGTGGGCGTAATAGATGCCGGGACGCGAGCCGTCCGGCGTGCCGGGATAGTAATGCTGGGCAGCGCCGGGCTGTTCCCGGAAGGCTTCAACGCGCTTCACCACGAGGTCGGCCTTCGGCAGCAGACCGAAATACTGCGGCAGCACTGCCTTGATCTTATCGATCGCAGCCGTCGCATCAGCGATGTAGGCTTCGCGGCCTTCATCCGTATCCGGATAATAGTGGCGCTCATCGTCCTTCGCATCGCGGATGCTCGCGAAGAATTCGTTGAGTGTCCCCGTGAAGCCGACCGACGTCTTGATCGCTTCCATTTCAGCGTGGATTCGGTCAACTTCGGACAGGCCCAGCTGGTGGATTTCGTCGGCGGTCATGCCGGTCGTCGTCATCTGCTCCAGCATGAAATTGTAATAGGCTTCGCCGTTCGGCTGGAGGTTCGCGCCCTGCGGGCCTTTCGCATCCGGCGAGTTCGCCATGTCGGCCGTCGCGAAGGCAATGAGGTCGTTGTAGAAGGTCAGGAACGGGCCTTTCAGTGCGGCTTCCGCTTCAGCCGTCAGCGCCGCTGCCGCCTCCGGTGTCATCTTGCCGCCTTCAACCAGCTTCTGCACATCGGCCTTGAAGTCGGCGAAGATTGCCGAGTCCGGACCTGCCGTGAACGGAGCACCGGTGATGATCTTCTTCGACTGGTCGATCACGCCTTCATAGGCAAACTTCGGCGGATGCACGCCCTTGGCGGCGTTGTCCTTGGCGATGGCCAGCGCGTCCTGGAGGGCAGCGGCGGCTGCGGTGATGCGCTTCACATAGGCCTGTGCGTCGGCTTCCTCGTCCACCTGGTGGAACTGCATCAGGAAGGTCGGCGCAAAGCTCTGCACGCCGTTCATCTGGTCGAACACGAAACCGTTGGTGCGATAGGCAACGCCGGCAGCCGCCCGGTCATACTGGTAGACCCAGAGGTCGTACGAGTCCTTGTCCGTCGGCGACAGCGTTGCATAGTCGAAGGTGGCTTTCAGTTCCTCGGTGGCCGCTTTCTGCCAGGCGAGTTGCTCGTCGGCGCAGGCAAACGTGAAACAGTCGATCTGGTCGTTCTTGTCCTTGCGGCCCTGAAAGGTGAGGCCGATCGGGCTGAACTGGAGTTGTTCCTCATACTTGGCATCGAACCAGGCGTTGAGTTTGGCGCTCTGCTCGGCCTGGGCAGCCGCAATCGCGGCGGGGTCGGCGGCGGGGGTCGACGGCGCGCAGGCGCCCAGCGCGATAATGATGGCAAAAGCCGATACGGCGGTACGGATCATCGGGGGGTCTCCTGAAAACGGACTTTCCGTTTAACGATAAACTCCCGTAGACCTCGCTGCCCTTTACGTCAACGCCCCGAGACGCCGAATTGGCAATTCGGGATTCCACCGCTAAGCAAAACCATGACCGAAAAGAAATCTGCCTCCGCCCCTCGTACTGTCCGCCTCGGCACCCGCGGGTCCCCCCTTGCCCTCGCCCAGGCCCACCAGATTGCGGCGAGCCTCAAGGAAGCCTCAGGCGGAGCCCTGGAAGCGGAAATCGTGACCTTCACGACGACGGGCGACAAGCTGACTTCGGAACGTCTCGTCAATTCCGGCGGCAAGGGCCTGTTCACGCGGGAACTGGACGATTCGCTGTCGGCAGGCAGCCTCGACCTTGCCGTTCACAGCCTCAAGGATGTCCCGTCGCAGCTGCCGCCGGGCCAGGTGTTCGCGGCCTTCCCCGAGCGCGAAGACCCGCGCGACGGGTTCGTCTCGCGGACCGCAAAATCCCTGCGCGAGCTGCCGCAGGGCGCTCGTCTCGGCACAGCGTCGCTGCGCCGCGAAGCGCAGGCCCTCGCCCTTCGCCCGGACCTTCAGGTCATCACCTTCCGCGGCAATGTGCAGACGCGCCTGCGCAAGCTCGAGGAGGGACAGGCGGATGCCACCTTCCTCGCGATGGCCGGCCTCAGCCGTCTTGGACATGCCGGCCTCGCCACGCCCATTCCGGTGACCGACATGCTGCCGGCTGCGGCGCAAGGCATCATCGGTGTCGTCATCCGCGATGATGCGGGCGACGACCTGCGCGCTGCCCTTGCAAAGATCAACGTGGCGAAAAGCGAAGCCGCCGCGACCGCCGAGCGCGCCTTCCTCACCATGCTCGACGGAAGCTGCCGCACACCTATTGCGGCACACCTGTTCGACGAAGGCGCCAACTGGCGCCTGACCGGCGAAGTGCTGAGCGTGACCGGCGACCAGCGCTGGACCGCGACCGGCACCGCGCCGAAATCCGCCACGATGGCGCAGCTTGCCCAGCTCGGCCGCGATGTCGCCTCTGAAATCCGTGCCGGCGCGAAAGGAAACCTGCCGGTCTTCGGGGACGAGCGTTGAGCCTTGCTGTCATCGTCACGCGGACGCTGCCCGGCGCCCGTGACACGGCCAATACCCTGCGCAGCCTTGGCTACACGCCGATCCTGTCGCCCATGCTCCGGATTGTTGAAACCGGCTTCGATCCGGGCCTGGCAGATGGCATTGCGCACATCGTCTTCACCAGCGCCAATGGCGTGCACGCGGTGGCCGCCGCCAAGGTTTCGCCCGACATCCGTGTCTGGTGCGTTGGCCCTTCCACGGCAGATGCGGCCCGTGCGGCCGGCTACACGAACGTGGCCGAAGGTGACGGCAACGCCGACGACCTTGCCCGCCTGATCCTGTCGTCCGGCGCCGAAGGCCCCATCCTGCATGTTGCCAATGAAGCCGCCGCCGGAAACCTGGTGGCCATGCTACGCACGGCAGGGCGCGATGCGCGTTTTTGCGCGCCTTATCGCACCGAAGCGGAGGCGAGCCTCAGCAGCGAGGCGCGCGCTGCATTGGCGGCCTCGTCTCCCGTGATCCTGCTGGTCCATTCCGCGAAGGCCTCCGGCGCCGTGGCGGCGAGTGCGCCGGACCTTTCCCGCGCCGCCATCGCGGCCATCTCGGCCGCTGCCCTCGAGCCGCTCCGGGGCACCGCAGGCCTTGGCGAGTGGATCGCCGCCCGGCCCAATGACAGCGACCTGATGCAGGCGGTTTCCGCCGCTGCAGCGGCGCTTTCCGGCTGATCCTGCGCGCTTTGCCCTTGAATCGCCGCTGTGCCACACTCTTTTGAAACCTGAAGATGCCCATATAGGCGCCATGACTGACGATCCTTTCCGCGACGACGATCCGGCCAACGGCCCGATTGACGCCCAGTTCGAACCGGCCCCTGCCGGCGCGGGCGAGGCGGCGCGTCCGGCGCCGGGCTGGCTGGCGCTTGCCGGGGCGAGCGTGGCGGCCGCGGTGATTGGCGCAGCGGCGGGGATATTCGGCGCAGACCTCGTGCGCCCGTCCGGCGCGGATGATCTTGCCCGCCTCGAAGCGCAGGTCGCGCAGGTGATCGCCGTGCAGGCCGCGATCGACGAAAAACTCTCCGAGCCTGCAGCCGCTTCAGCTGAACTCGCGGGTCTGATCCGGGAACTGGATGTCGTCTCGCAGCGCCTCGACCAGGCCATCGCGGCAGGCGGCGATCCGGCTGTGCTTGCCGATCTCACGGCGCGCCTAGACGCCCTTGAAGACCGCGCCCCGCGCGCAGATGTCCGTGCACTGACGGACCGGCTCGCAAGCCTTGAAGCCTCCGCCGAAGCTGCCGCCGCAAAGTCCAGCGCCGCCATCGAATCCAGCGGCAACCGCGCCGAAGCCGCACTCGCCCTGTCCGCCATCGAGGCGGCGACGCGCCGGGGTGCGGGTTTTGAATCCGACTACCGCGCCCTGCGTAGCGCGCTGCCCGAGAACACTGAAATTCAACGTCTTGCGCCCTTCGTCACCGGTGTACCGGCGCTGACCAGCCTGCAGGCGGAGTTCCCGAAAGTGCGCGCAGCCGTCCTCGCAGCCACCACGCCGGAAAATAAATCCTCCCGCCTTTCCTGGCTCGACCGCGCGTTCGGCGATGCCGTCAGCGTACGGCCCGCGACCGGCAAGCACAACGAGACGACCAAGGCGCTCGATGCTGCTGCTGCCGCGCTCACCGCGGGCGACCTTGCCGGCAGCCTCGCGGCGCTGTCCGGCCTCGACGCCGCGGCCGCGCGTGCTGCCGCAGACTGGACCCAGCGCGCAAACCGCCGCATCACGCTCGAAAAGGCGCTGGAGGACGTTCGCCTCAGCCTTGTTGAAGAGAGGAACTGACGGACATGAGCCGGTTTTTCCTGTTTTTCATCGTCATCGTGCTGGTGATGGCCGGCGCCGCCCTCTCCTGGTGGGCGTTCAGCCTGCCGGGTGAAGTGACCTTCCCGGTCGGGCAGGAAATCGTCGCCGTCAAATCCGGTGTCGCCGCCATTTTCATTGCCCTCCTTGGCGCGCTGATTGCGCTCGTCTGGTGGCTGGCCACCGGAATGCTGGTTCTCCCCGGCCGGATCTCGAAAGCCCGCCGCCTTGCGCGCACCCGGAAGGCCAACGCAGCCCTGGCCGAGGGTCTGCTCGCGGCCGAAGGCGGCGACTCCAAGGCCGCGCAGAAACTCGCCCGCCGCGCCATGCGCCATGCCGAAGACGAGCGGCTGAAACTCCTCCTCGAAGCGCGCGCTGCAGAAGCGAATGAAGACTGGGCCGGCGCCGAGCGCGCCTGGGGCCTGTTGACCCGCCTGCCCGGCGGACAACTCGCGGGCCTGCGCGGCGCTGCGACCGCGGCGTCCGAACGCGGTGACCTGCTGACGGCCGAGAGCCGTGCCCGCGAGGCACTTGCCCTCAAGTCCGATGCGGACTGGCCTTTCAACTCCCTGTTCGACCTGCAAGTCTCCAAGGGTGACTGGGACAAGGCACTGGAGACCCTTATCCAGGGCGAAAAGCGCGGACAGGTCGAAGCGCTCAACGCCAAGCGCCGCCGTGCCGTGCTGCACACCGCAAAGGCGGCAAGCCTTCCGCACACGGAGAAGCAGGCCGCCCAGAAGGCGCTCGCCGATGCAATCCGCTCTGCGCCGGATTTCCCGCCAGCGGCCTATCACGGCGCCCGCCTGCTTATGACCGATGGCAAAGTGAAGGCCGCGCAGGGCGTGCTCGAACTTGGCTGGAAAGCGCGGCCGCATCCGGCGCTCGCCCAGCTGTCGCGCCGGCTGGTGCCGCAGGATTCGCGCTTCAACATAGCCGCGCGCCTGAAAGGCCTCGCCGACGCCAACCCGAACCATCGCGAAAGCCGCATCCTCACCGCCGAGATCGCCATGGACGCGGCCGACTGGGTCGGCGCTATCCGCATCCTCGCCCTCCTTGTGGAGGAGAACCCGACCGCGCGCCTCTGCCTGCTGATGGAGCGCGCGCTGAAAGGCTATGGCGACCCGGTCGAGGCCCAGCGCTGGGGCCGGATGGCAGTATCGGCCTCGCGGGAGGCTGACTGGTCGGACATCGACCCGAAGGGCAGCGCCTTTGACTATGACCGCGCGGCCTGGAGCCGCCTCGTTTATGCGTTCGGCGATGTGGGCGACCTCGTCCATCCGCGCTACGAAACCTATGGCCGCGAACTGGAAGCCGGACGCGTCCTCGCCCTGCCGCTGGCCGACGAGGGTCCGCCCCCGCCGAAAGCCCCCCAGGGACCGCTGACCCAGCCGCTGGACTACGCCCCGGACGAGGATTGAAGGCACCCCTGAGCGCCGCAAAACTGGCCTTGCGCCCCCCATGCCCTGCCAGTATATGCGGGCTCTGCCGGAACGGCATGCCGCTTTAGCTCAGCTGGTAGAGCACCGCATTCGTAATGCGGGGGTCAGGTGTTCAAGTCACCTAAGCGGCACCATT
>CAZXQD010000122.1:0-8457 GCA_964643405.1 uncultured Hyphomonas sp.
CCTTTGACCAGTCCAGAATCGTCTCCAGGACGGT
Organism: uncultured Hyphomonas sp.; assembly: GCA_964643405.1. Taxonomy (GTDB): domain Bacteria; phylum Pseudomonadota; class Alphaproteobacteria; order Caulobacterales; family Hyphomonadaceae; genus Hyphomonas. The sequence continues at coordinate 35 of CAZXQD010000122.1, forward strand.
CTTCTGCTGTGCGGCGGGCTTCTGCATTTCTTGTTCCTCTTCCCTGCCGGTTCATCATGCCCGTGAAGCGGCGATTTCGCGCCGCCTGGGTGCCTTGCCGGAATCGCCTTTGCTCACCGAAGTCGATCGAGGGCAACTCGATTACGCCTTGACCTCAAAGCGCAGGTAATCCGCGAGCCGTTTCGACTCGCTGACTTCATCATGGGGCACCAGCAGGTACTTCCAGGGCTTGGTGCCTACGTTCGCCGCGTGATCGGAAGCGTGCTTGCACCACCGCATGGCGGCAGCGGCCTTGGCCTGAACCTCCTGGGTGTTGATGTCGGCACGTGCCTTGGTCTCCACCATGAAGATGGTCGCGTCCGTCTCGGCCACGAAGTCGGGGATGTATTCCGGCTGCTCGGTGCCGAGCTTGTAGTAGATCTGGAACTGCCCCTTCGCGGGCTTGAACCACTTCAAGGCGTCGCGCTCCAGGATGATGGCGAAGCGCCGTTCGGTATCCGAGTCAAACTTCTGCAGCGGGTACAGACAACGCGCGAAGCCACCGAAGAGCATCTGCTTGATGCGACTGGTCTCGGTCACGGTCTCCCGGAAGTGGTGGGCCGTCTGGCCTGCCGTGGCGGTGTAGTTGCACGGCTTGAGTTCGGTGAAGCCGCGACTGACCTGCACCTCGTACTCCGTCGCCTCTTCCCAGAAGTGGGCCATCATCTGCGCGTGGATTTCGCGCGCGATCAGGCGGCGGTCACGATCGAGGACGCTGATGGCCTCGTCCTCGGACAGATAACTGCGCAGGTGCTGCACCATCTGGCCTGCGAGGTCGTAGAGGAGGTCGGCGTGGGTGAAGTAGTCGATGTCATCGAAGTCCACCAGCGCGTGGACGATGTAGTCCTCCGGGCGCTGCTCCTTGAGTCCGACCTCGGCGGCCAGGGTGAACTGCTCGTTGGTGCGCAGCATCTGCCCGACGATCTCGCGTTGGCCTGGCTGGAGATGAAGCTGGCTCACATCCAGCTTGAAGGCGTGGAAGCCCGTCGTGACCTCGCCAGTCGGTACCACCGCGATGCGCGGGATGTCGATGGTCTGCTGCACCACGATCTCGGTGGTCTTCGCCACCACGGCGGACAAGTCAAGTGCGGGGACTGATTCATCCACGCCCGCCAGCAATTCGCCTTGCAGCGGCTTCAACCGTTCTGCCACTTCCGCGAGGATTTCCTTCTGCACTTCTGGTTTCAGCAGCGCGCTGCTGGTGGGCACCAGATCGCGCTTGACCTCGTACTTGCCGATGACGTCCATGACCACGCGCGCGGCCTGCTTCTCCGCCTCCGTGGTGAACACCGGTTTGGGCGCGGGGACTTCCGCTCCACTGTCAGTGGCTGAAGCCCCTGTGATCACGACCGGTGCTTCCGTCAAACCGAGACGCGCCGCCGCCCCGGACTCGACCTGCACGCTGACCTTCTTGTCGTCGGCGCTCGGCGCATCGAGGATGACCTGCTTCAGGCGAATCGGCGAGTCGCCGCGGTTGGCCTCGTCGATGATCTCCTGGAACTTGTCGTGCGCGACGATGTTCAAGCGATCCACCGACGCGACGCCCGTGCGCTTGCCGTAGGGCAGACGCAGGCCACGCCCGATGGACTGTTCAATCAACGTGCGGGCATTGGCGGCGCGCAGCGGCACGATGGTGTAGAGGTTGGTTACGTCCCAGCCTTCCTTCAGCATGTTGACGTGAATCACGATCTCGGTCGGTTCATCCACGCTCTCCACGGCTAACAGGCGCGTGATCATCTCCTCTTCTTCAGCGCCGGTACGGCTGGAATCGACCTGAATCACCTTGCCCTGGTAGCGCCCCTCATAGAAGGCTTCCGACTCCAGCAGCGCCAAGAGTTGCCCCGCGTGCGTGGTATCGCGAGCGATGACGAGCATGAAGGGCTTGACCGGCTTGACGCCGTTCTCGCGGGCATAGGTGAGCAGCTCGACCTTGGTCGTCTCGTGCAGGCGCACACCGTCTTCCAGCTTGGTCTTCTCGATCTCCTCGGGCGTGTGCGCCTTGGCGTCGAAGTTGCGCTGGGTGACCACGGCAGGTTCCTTGACGAAGCCGTCCTCCATCGCCCTCGCCAGCGGGTAGTCCATCACCACGTTCTTGAACGGCACCGGCCCACGGCTGGACTCGACGAACGGTGTCGCCGTCACCTCCAGACCGAATAGCGGCTTGAGCTCGTTGATAGAGCGCACCCCAGCGCTGGCCCGGTAACGGTGCGACTCGTCCATCAGCAGCACGAGGTCAGGCAGGTTCGCGAGATGGTTGAAGTAGCTGTCGCCCAGCACTTCCTTCATCCGCTTGATGCGCGGCTCCTTGCCGCCGCGCACCTCGGAGTTGATCTTGGAGATGTTGAAGATGTTGATGCGCACGTCGTGAGCGAAGCCCATCGACTGATCGCCCACCGCCGCGCCGGTCTGGTCGTAGTTGTCGCCGGTGATGATCAGCGGCGGCTGCTGCGCGAACTCGGCGATCCCCTTGAACACGTACTTCGGCGTGTTGCGCGTGAAGTCCGTGATGAGCTTGTTGTAGATCGTCAGGTTGGGCGCGAGCACGAAGAAGTTGTTGATGCCGTGCGCCAGATGCAGGTAGGCGATGAAGGCTCCCATCAGGCGGGTCTTACCCACGCCCGTAGCCAGCGCAAAGCACAGCGACGGGAATTCGCGCTCGAAGTCCTCCAGTGTGCTGAACTCGGCCTTCAATGTGGAGAGAATGGCCGAGACATCACGCTCATGACCCAATAGCTCGGGCGCAGCATCGAGCGCGCGCGCGAGCTTGATAAGGGACTCGGCCTGGGGCGGGCGGAGAGACAGACGGCCGGTAACGGCGTGCAGGACGCGGGTGCTCATTATTCGTTCTCCCCAAACAGGCCGCCCTGTCCCGCGTTGGCGAGGGCCACTTTTCTGCTCTTAGTGTTCTTGACGCTAGTGCCAGAGGGCGCAGGCTCGGCCTTCTCAATCTCCGCCATCGGCAGGTTGGTCACATTCAAGCTGTAGTCGTCACGGCCCCAATGGCAGCGGGCCAACACCATCTTCGGAATCTTCTTCAACGTCAGGTTCGGCCAGCGTTCCGCCGCTTTGGCCGCTGTGACTCCGTGGAAAGCGGCGCAGCACACCAGCAGGCTCTGCTCCAGGCCGACTTCATCGGACAGGGCTTGCAGTTGCTCTGCGGACAGGTTCTGGGTGGTGACATAGATGAAATCGCGCTCGCTGGAGTGGCCGTGCTGCCACCAGTGAGTTTCCGACGGCGCGTAGTTGAAGCCTTCCAGCTTGGCCAACGCCTCGGCCAGTTGCGCAGCGTTGTATTCGGGATTGATGACCGGGTTGCCCCAGCGGTCGTTGACGATCAGGCTGGGGGCAAGGCGGTAATAGCGGAAACCGCCGCCGCCCTGCCAGTTCATTGCGGTGGTGATGCCAGCGGGGTCTTCGCTGTCGATTACCTTCTTCAGCCGCGGAATGATGTGCGTATGGCAGTGCTCGCCCAACTCGACCATGATCCAGCGGCGGCCCATCTTGTGGGCGACAGCACCGGTGGTTCCAGAGCCGGCAAAAGAGTCGAGAACCAAATCTCGCTCGTTCGAGGCAATGCTTAGGATCCGCTCGATCAACTCTTCCGGTTTTGGATTATCAAAGCCATTGCCATCAAACAGCGCGTTTGAGTGCCGTTTCGCAGTGTCATTCGTGCCGACATCATCTGCATACCAGATAGTTTCGGGCGTTAGGCCGGCATCCTCACTCTCCTTCAGAAACTTCTTCTGCCGGGGCACATTACTCCCGTTGGCGCCGAAATAAATCCGACCATCTGCTATTAGCTCCTTCAGTCGCTGCTCGGTGAAACGCCAACAGTTCCCAGCTGGCGGATCAATTGCGCGACCACTCGGGGTGACGATTCGGTAGAACTGCGATGCAGTCGCATGTCCGGCCTGAGCTGTGATTGCCACCGACTGCCAGGGGCCTCGCGGGTCATTGTCTGGGTTTCGATACCTAGCAAGCACTTCTTCATTAACGGGAACCGGATTGCGAGAAGCCTCAAAGGTCGCCTTGTCCCTTGCGTAAACGGCAATGTAGTCGTGCTTGAAGGAGAAGGCGCGCCTATTCTCGCGACTCTTTCGCTTCTCCCAAATAATCGTGCAAACGAAATTTCCCCGACCAAAGACCTCATCGCAAAGGACCCGCAAGTAGGGGTATTCGTTGTCGTCAATGCTTATCCAAACTGAGCCATCAGATGTCAGAAGGCGACGCAGAAGTTCCAGCCGATCACGCATTAGCCCCAACCAGATCGAATGCTCCAGACCATCATCGTAGTACTCGAATGCCGACCCGGTGTTATACGGTGGATCAATGTAGATGCACTTCACCTCACCGGTGAACTCCTGCTCCAATGCCTTCAGCGCAAGCAGATTGTCACCGAAGATCAGCCGGTTGTCGAAGATGTCGTTGTCCGACACGCGATGCTTGGCGTGATAGGACTTCTCGGGATCTTCGAGAAGGATGCGCGGCTCCAGCTTGGGTCGCTTCTCCTTCCCGATCCAGGTAAGTTCTAGTTTTTGTTTGCTCATGGTCATGCCACCTTAATTCTTGTGCAGTCCAAGCTTGTCAAACAGGATGCGGTTGCGGCGTTCTGCATCCTTGATGAGCTTGTCGTAGGAGAGAATTTCGATATACCCGTTGCCAGTCGCCAAAGGGGAGAAATACCCCTCGTTGTCGGCGGTGCGGTGGTAACGTCCGAATACTTGTCGATGCAAAGACGGCGTTAAATCAGCGATGAGATAGCCGGTGTACCGCAGGCTGGCGGGATTGATCTGCCTCCCATCAACGTCCGTGACGCCCCCTTCGGAGATTTCTCGGAATCGTTGGATGATCTGATCAGCTGGGTCTTTGTCGTAATTGTCCCTTCCAGGCCGCTTGAACTCGATGATGACAACACCACCGCCAGGCAGGCTGTCTGCCTCAGCGACACCGATGGGCGTGTCATAAAAGAACGCAAAGATGTCCGGCTCCCGGCCAGAAGTGTCGTCCAGCCCAGCGACGCTTTTTAGTTTTTTGTCTGATGTGAGCAGGGTGTGATAGCACAGCCGCTCGTCAATCACCCAGAGGTTCTGCTGCTCGAAGAAGATGTCTTTCGAGGTCATCCCCATCGGGAAGATCATTTTGTGCAAGACCCTTTCGAGCGGGTATTTGTCATCCGTGCGCTTTTTCTTGAGGCTGTTGTTCACCAAGTCAAGAATCGTTCGGCGGTGCGCAATATAGGCAGCAAGCTGGGCCTTGCCGATTTCGTTGGCCTTTTCCGCGATTTCCTTGAATTTCTCTTGGTACTGTTCGAAGGTTTCGGTTTCGAAGAGCGCTGCGACATGCTTGGCCTCTTTACGGATGTCGTCCTCGATGGCGCGCTTCACATGCAGAAGAGCCTCGTCCAGCTTGTCTTCTGACAGGCCTGGCTGAATCTTTTGCTCGATCATCTCTTTGTAGCGAGGGTGCGTGAGCGCCCTGTACTCGGGGGCTTGCTCAACAAACTTCTCGATCTGGGCACGCTTTTCTTCGTTCGTTGACTTCAAGTCGTCCAGGAGCAGCGGCCGCAACGCCCCTGCGACACCCTGGTTCAGGGCGCGTCGGGAGACGAGGGTCTGCTCAAGTTCGGGCTCCTCATCGCTTTGGAAGGCGATGCGCGTGCGCTCTTGGTTGGCATGGTCGTCCAGATATTCCCCGGTGACCAGCACGATCAAGGTGTACGGCGCTTGGTCTTCGTCAATCAGCTTCTCGGGAAGCTCTGGAAGCAGGTCCCGCAGCTTGCTCGTGGTGACTTCGCGCCCGTTCGCGCACAAGTTGAGTTCGTGGCGCGAGCGTCCGTCTCGGTGACGATATGCCTGCAAGGCAAATGTATGCCCGGAAACCTCGAAGAACAGCTCTTGAATGTGCGCCAGCACTGTTGACTGAAACAGGGCGTGCAAGTCAATCGGAGCGTGTCCGGGAGACTCCAGAGTCATCGGAGGGCAGGAGCGGGCCGCAAACCGGATCAGGAAGTGCGCAATGATGCGTTCAGCGATGGTTTCGGGCTGGGTAGGCCACCCAGCCCGAAACTTGTCATCCATGCCCCGCAAAGAGGTATGCGTGCCGCAGGCCTCTTTGACTTCAGACGTGGTGTCCGCACCTTTCAGTTCATCTTGGATGCTGAAGTCGAACTCGCGCAGCAAAGCCTTGCCGTCGCGTTTGAAGACACTGCGGATGTGTACGGATGAAAAGACTTTCAGGAAAGTGAAGCGCCCGACACCTCGGCCGCCGACCTTGACCTTTGAAAGCGTGTGCGCCTCTTGAAATGAAGCCAGATTCTTGTCGTTGAAGCCAACACCATCATCAATGACATCGAAGCCGTCCACGACCAGAGTTCCATCCCCAGCTTGATGGGCAAGATCGTTGGAGGCCACCAGCCGGATGCGAATCGAATGATTGCTGAAGCCGTCCCGATGCTCCTCGATTGCATCGACGGCATTCGAGATAGCCTCGTAAAGAGGCATCATTGCCTTGCCCTGGGAAAGCTCCAGCCGATCCACCAGGCCTTTGATGTTCGCTTGCACTATTGATTTCCTCCCTGGCCCTGCTGCGCCAAGGCCGCCATCAAACGGCCTTTCACGGTTCGACAGTCCGTTTTGTTCTCAAAGACGCTGCGCGCCTGCTTGTTCCATTGCTCGCCCTGGACAGAACTCACAAGACGCTCGCAAACAAGATCGACCTCGCGTGAAATCGCTGTCAGTTCATCCTGAGTCAATGCCAACGCCGGCCCGTTCTGCAACTGAAGGCGGATGAAGATGACGTGTAGAACCAGCCAGGCGCCGTGATTGAGAATCTCCCGTGCAGGGAGTGTCCCCGCTGGCAAGCCGGCGGGATCACCCTCGGCGGTGGCACGGGCGCGGACTTTCTCTACGACCACTCGGCCGATTTGGACTATCCGCCACATTTGCCTTGCCGTGAGCGAGTCGGCGAAGAGCCGTTCGTAGGATTGGCGTAGGGGGTCGGTGGCTGATACCAACCCCTCCCGCCCAAACAGCTTCTTCTTGTCGGCCTTGGCCGCGGTCACGTAGTCCTGCCAGTCGTTCGTGGTTACGGTGCAAGCCAGGAACGGCGCGAGTTCACGTGCGCTGAAGCAGGTTGGTGATAGCGGCGGATCGTCCTCCCCCTGCTTGACCAGATAGGTGACGCCGGCCATCTGCAAGGTCTGCTGCCACATGGTCTGGCGTTCATCGAGCGCGGCAAAGTCTTCCAGCTCAACGGCATTCTGGCGGTTGCGCGATTGGGTGACTCGATCGCCAAAACCATCAGGCGCGTTCTCAAGACAAACGAAAGTCGCCATGACTACGGTGGGATGAGCATCGTAGTGGGCCAGTGGCTCGCGGGCGATCGCCCCCACCGTCTGCGCGCCGTTGATGATGGACAACCCGCGAATCCGAAACGTCCCAGTCTGCCGATGCGGGTCGCGGGGATGCTGTTCCGTTATGGAGTCGCAGAGGAAGGTGACGCCGTTATTGAAGTAGAAGAAGTGCTGTGCTTCTTGTCGGAGTGTCTCGGTCAGCCCTGCATTGACGGTGGTCGTGCCCTTGAACCGGCGAATGTTCCGGTCAACCAGATGCTCTTCGTGTGCCGCCCAAAGCTCGGCGAGCCGTTTGCCGTCCATGCGCCCGTAGAACGCCCGATAGGGTTCCTGCGTGTGGCCGAAGTCCTTCAATTCGACTTCGGCTTCTATGGGCTGGGCCGAAACTCCGTCCAGATGCAGGTCGTGCAGGGTCGTGAGGCCGTAGGCATGGCATCGAAGAAAGCCCGGATTTGCGCCATTGAACGCGCGCTCCAAGTCGGCAAAGATGTCGCGCCGATCATCGGACACCGCCGTGCCGGAATAGGCCAGCACGACTTTGATCCTGCAGACACCGCTGTTCAAGGCATTGGTGATTGCCGCTTGGCGGTTTTGCAGGGCGTTGTTGAAGCGATTCCAGCGTCCTTGCAGAAGGTCGGTTACGCCATCCCGAAATTTGGATACATCACCGAGTTCGGGCTCGCCGGTGCCCGACTCCTTGTACTTGGACTGGACCAGCCAGATCGTTTGATCCGTTGAAACGAACACCGAATCGATACCATGATCCTGGCCACCATCGATGCTGGCGGCCACGGCCTCATCCAGATTGGCGCCAGCGTCTTCGTGCAGGACGAATGCCGCGATTGCCTTGGACAGGTAGTTGCTCCGCCGAGACTCTGGAGTGTTTCCCGTTCCGGCGATTCGGTTCGCGTAGTCCGCATCAAGTTTTTGGCACAGCAGATCGAGTTCGAGGGGGCGAGCGATAACTGTTGCCATCAGACCAGCTCCCACTCGACAGTGAACAGCGTGCGCTCCTCGACCTGCTGTTGGAGTT
>CAZXQD010000123.1:0-8389 GCA_964643405.1 uncultured Hyphomonas sp.
GGTCGTGCGATCCGATGCACGGCAACACGCTGAAGACCGGCACCGGCTTCAAGACCCGGCCCGTGGACCGCGTGCTGAGCGAGGTGCGCCAGTTCATCGATATTCTGCCTGCGGAAGGTTGCTATCCGGGCGGTGTTCATTTCGAGATGACCGGCCAGAATGTCACCGAGTGCATCGGCGGCGCGCAGGCGATCTCGGAGGAAGACCTTTCCAGCCGCTACCACACGCATTGCGACCCGCGCCTCAATGGTGAGCAGGCACTCGAGCTCGCCTTCCTCGTGGCCGAGAAGCTGCAGGCCGTGGAAGCCGGCGGCGAAGGCGCGCGCAAGGCGGGGTAACCCGCTGCTGCCTATACCTGCGAAGGCGGGTATCCAGACTGCCCTGATCGACGCATGTCTCTCGACCCCTGCCTTCGCAGGGGTCGAGGCCATTTTCGGCCTGAAGTTTTCTGCGCATCCCCTGCATCCAAAGGCCCGCATCGCTGCATCTCGCTTTCGTAAGCAGGCGAGGGCGCGCGCATGGATGAATTGATCCGCACATTGATAGAGACCGGGATCCTTGGTGGACTCGGCCTTGCGGGAGCCATGGTGTTTCGAAGCAGCTTTCGCTGGAAATGGCTTGTTGCGGCGCTGGTGCTGAATTTTGCTTACCAGGCGCTGCTGACGCGGGGCTTCTGGCTGATCCCCGATCCCATCCCGGGTGCGGACTGGAACTGGGCGGGCAAACTCGCGGCGCTTGCGGGCACGCTTGCCGTCATGTCGTTGCCGGCTTTCAGCTGGAAGCGCTGCGGCATGACGTTGAACCAGGGGCGGCGCTGGGGCGGGGCGCTGGTCATGTTTGCAGGGCTGTCGCTCCTGTTCTTCGGCCTCGCGCTCAGCGGCGCAGACGGCAAGCCGGACGACCTCGAGACAATCGCCTTCCAGTGGACGATGCCGGGGCTGGATGAGGAGCTGTTCTATCGCGGTACGCTGCTGCTGGCACTGAACGAGGCCTTCCGGACGCGGACGAATGCGCTGGGCGCGCCCATCGGCTATGGCGGCCTCCTGACCTCGATCCTGTTCGGGCTGACCCATGCGCTGAGCTATGAGGCCGGCAGCCTCGACTTCGACCTGATGACCTTTGCGATGACCGGGGTGCCGTCCCTCCTCCTGCTCTGGTTGCGCGAGCGGACGGGCAGTCTTCTGTTGCCGGTCACCGCGCACAATATCGCCAATGGGGCGTCCACACTGTTCTGACGCGCGGCGCTTGAATCTTCTTTGACCCGTTTTGACGTCGCGCTACGCCTAGGGGCGGATAAGTGACTATCCGGGGACCGGAACGCGATGCTGACGCCCGAGCGCGAACGTACGGCACTGAAGGTGTTCTTCGAGGCGGTCGATATGGACGCGTCGGCTCGGCTCGACTGGATCGAGCAAGCCTGCGGCGGCGATCCGGAACTGCTGGGCCGCGTGATCGCGCTGATGGAGGCCGACAGCGAGGTGACGTCCATGGCCGCCGAGACTGAAGGCGCGCCACTCGAAATGCCTCCGGACGAGATCGGGGTTTACCGGCTGGAGGCTTTGATCGGGGCGGGCGGCATGGGTTCGGTCTACCGGGCGCAGCGGGCCGACGGCTTGTTCGACCAGACGGTCGCTATCAAGTTCATGCGCGCGAAGCAGGGCGCATTTGACCTCGGCCCCCTGATCGATGCCGAGCGGCGCGCTCTGGCGCGGATGGATCACGAGTCCATCGCGCGGATCCTCGATGGCGGCGTGACCCAGTCCGGCCTCAGCTATCTGGTCATGGAATACGTCGCCGGCGAACCGCTGGATGACGATTGCGAAGCGCGGGCGCTGAGTGTTGCCGAGCGCGTGGCGTTGGTCCGTCAGGTGGCCGGCGCGCTGGCGCACGCACACCAGTCGCGCATCGTGCATTGCGATGTGAAACCGTCGAACATTCTTGTGACGCCGGGCGGGCGCGCGAAGCTGATCGATTTCGGCATCGCGCGCCTGCAGGAAGTTGCGGCCGCCGACATGATCGACGGCGTGACGCGCGCCTATGCGAGTCCGGAGCGATGCCGCAAGCAGCCTGCAACGCTGGCGGATGATGTCTATTCGCTGGCGGTGACGCTGTATCAGTTGCTGGCAGGAAAGCTGCCTTGGTCAGAGCCTGGCAGGCCTGAACTTGACGCGCCACCAGAGCCGTTGGTGATTGCCAGCGCAACGCGCAATCCGGAAGACCTGTCTGCAATCCTTATGAAGGCGCTATCACCGGATATCGGAGCGCGGTATCGCAGTGTCGAGGCATTTGACGCTGATCTCGCGCGGTGGGAGGGCCTGCAAGCGGTCAGCGCGCGGCCGCGGACATTCGCCTATCTTGCAGCACGTTTTGCGCAGCGCCGCCCGGGCTCTCTGGTATCGATTGTTGGTGGTCTTGGAGCGACCTTTGCAGCGCTTGGCATCATCACGCATCTTTATCTGGATGCGGAGGAATCGCGCCGCAATGCCGATCAGCGCTTTACCGAGCTGCGCAGCCTTGCAGGCTTCATGATCTTTGACCTGAACAGCCAGCTTGAACAGGTGCCAGGGTCAACGCCCGCGCGGCTGGCGATGTCGGAGAAGGCTCAGGTCTATCTGGATGCGCTGGGAGAGTCGGCCGGCGAAAATGCCGCGCTGCAGGCTGAAGCGGCGACCGGGCTCGTTCGCCTTGCCGAAGTGCAGGGCGTGCCGAGCCGGCCGAACCTCGGCCTTGGGCCAAAGGCGGTGGAGAACCTTGAGCGCGCAATTGTCTCGCTGGACCGTCTGATTGCTGCGGCGCCTCGCGATTCAATGCTCAGGCTGGCGCGTGCGCGCGCGCTCTATTTCCTCGCGATCACGAAGGCATCTCTGGAACAGGATGTGTCGTTGCAGCTTGATCTTGCGCGGCGCGCTGAGCCGGATGCACTGGCCGCGCTTGCGCAGCCCGGCAATACGCCGCCCGGGGAAATCCATTCCGTGTTGGTCGGTATACGGATGACCATCGCGGACGCCGTGCAGACGGACGGCGACCTCGCGGAAGCCGTGAAAATTCGTGAGGAAGAGGAGGCACGATTGCAGGCCCTGACGCCGGAGGAACGTGCCGGCATGGACTTTGACTTTGAGGCGGGCCGGGTCTCTGCATTGCTTGGTGATGGATACTATTACCTCAAGCGGATCGAGGACGCGCAAGCCGCCTACCAGCGCGGAGCAGACCATTTCGAGGCAGGCATCGCCAAGGCGCCTCTTAACCGGCGGCTGTTGACCGGGCTGCATTATGCCCACTATTCGTTGTCGAGCACGCGCGCAGACCTTGGTGATCTCCCAGGCGGTCTGCGCGAGGCCGAGCTGTCCATGGAAACGGCACGCCAGCTGCTTGCCTGGGATCCGACGGACCGGCTCGCTCAGCGCCTCGCTGATGTCTCGCAAGGCCAGATTGCGCTGATGCTGAACATCAACGGGCGGCCGGAAGAAGCGCTTGCAATTGTTGAGCAGCAGCTGGAGGGCTATCGCGCCTTTGCTGCCGCGAACCCTCAGGATGGCGATGCAGCGCGGCGCGTTGCGGTGCCCATGCGCGGAAGGGCCGAGATGATATTTGACGCGCGTGGACGGGAGCCGGGGTGCAAGGCGGTGGCGGAAGCCAAGGCCGCCTGGAAAGCCGTTGAGGACAAGTGGGGCCTGTCGGATTTCGACCGGACGAATGATCTCGCGCTGCTTGACGAACTCGCCGCCAAGGGCCGCTGCCGCTAGGCAGACTTCAGGGCGTCGTGCAGCCAAGCGCGCGCAACGCGCCACTGGCGCTTGATCGTCGAGAGCGAGACGCCTTCGGCTTCCGCAATCTCTTCCAGCGTGAGACCGGAGAAGTAGCGCTTCTCGACAAGCGCGGCGAGGGCAGGGTCGGCCTCGGCCAGCTTGTTCAGTGCTTCGTGGATGGCTTCGACATCGACGGCGTCGCTTTCGGGCGCTGCATTCTCGGCGATCTCGGTGATCAGCGTAACTTTCGGCCCGCCGCGTTTTCCGGCGCGCTCGCGGCGCACCTCGTCGATCAGGACCTGACGCATGATGTGGGCGGAATAAGCAAAGAAGTGCGTACGCTCCTTCGCGGAAATCTGGCGCTGGCCGATGATCTTGATGGCGGCGCCATGCACCAGTTCGGTCGGCGCAATGTGCTGGCGAGCCCGGTCACCTGCGAGGATCTTGCGAGCAAGGATGCGCAACTCGTCGTACACTTCGCCCAGCAGTCGGTCGCGCTCACGCTCCGACAGCGCCGATATCGCCAGTTCCGGTTGGTCGCTCATGGATGGGCGCTCTTTGATTTCCCCTTGCCATCTGGTGCCTTGGCGGCCGGGCGATTGCAAGCGGCTGCGCGCGACAGGGGAGCCAGAAGACTGGGCGCAGTACCTTGAAAAAGCGAATGTTAATGCTCGCACCAAAAAAACTTCGCAAAAAGCTGGACCGTTTTCCGGGAGCTATGCGCCGGTGAAGGCAAGCGGGATGATCCGCTGAAACCCGAAGGAAACGACCCATGAAAACGCTTCGCCTCTTTGCTGCCGCTGCCTCGATGATGGCTGCCGCAGGCGCAGCCTACGCCCAGGACTTCACCGGCATGGATATCTCCCAGATGTACGGCCAATGGGCCGCCGGTCAGAACTATCAGATGCAATCCGGGCTGAACGACATCATCTCGCAGAACATGCAGAACCCGCAGGTCATCGCGATGTACAACCAGTCGGTCGCTTCGGGCCAGTTCAGCGGTTCGCTCGAACAGTTTGCCTACAACTACGCCGCCACCGCCGGCTTCACCAATGTGCAGGGCTATTACAACACCTCGAACGACATCGTGAACAAGGAGAAGCAAGCCTGGGCGGGCTATCAGGGTGCGGTGAACGGCTACCGCAACGCTTACGGCGCTTACACGGATGGTTTCTCTGATAACATGCAAGAAGCCGGCCGCGGCCTGATGGGCCAGTCCACCTACTATGGCTACGGCAATGGCCAGCAGCTTCCGCACACCTGGCAACCGGAAACCTACCAATACTACCAGGGCAACGAATACTTCGTGGATCAGTCGGGCACTTACTGGATGGCTGACCCGAACGGCTCTGGCTACTGGTACGAACTGCGCCGCTAGGCCCAATCGGAACGTGTGTGAGGGGACGCACGCAATGGGAAACGCCGCTTCCGGAAGGGGGCGGCGTCTTCTTTCATGGGCTGTGAACCGTCCGCCGTCTGAGTTTCGCCAGTAAGTTCAGGGTAGTCCAAATCGTCCCTAAGGAGATTGAAACGATGCATTCGCGAAACACGCTGGCAGCTCTTCTGCTTTCAACCGGCTTGCTTGCCGGCCCCGCATGCTCTGAGCCCGCGGCAGATTTCTCCGAGGAGATAGCGGCTGTGAAGCAGCACTATGAGGAGACCCAGAACCAATACTACGCAAGCGTCGATCCCATCATTCCTGGCACTCAGCAGGCGGATCGATATGTAGAATATGATCAACGTTTCTCTGAAGTCATTGATCGCATGACCGTGATGTTTCTCGCCAGTCCGGAAAAGCAGGCTGAATATGGGTGGAGCACGGGGAAGGGATACTTCAAGGGGAGTGCAGAAGAGTATGCGCGCTTTCGGGCGGTCAATTGGCTGGGCGAATGGATCTGGCCGGAGAATGCTGCCGTTTATGATCCGGACCGCACAACCCATTCGGACCTGCTCTTGAAGCGCTGGCGTGCTGCCGACGAAGCGGGGCCCGGGAAGGCGGAACAGCGCTGTGACACGAAATGGACAGATAGGATGCCGATTGCCGCCCTGGCGAAAGAGTTTTCTGAAGCTGCTGCTCAATACACCGAGATAGCCAGCATGGATCCCACGGCGGAGACATTCTTCAATCCGTATTCGGTTCAATTCACTTCGTTGGAATCGAGGCAGTCCTTCCTGTGGTCCGCCGCGGCGAGTTGGCTGATGAGTCCATACGAACCGGAGGCCCATTCGGCAGGATGCGCTGAAACCTTCACGAACTTTGATGCATGGGCGCTCTCGAGCGCAAGAAAAAGCCAATCAGCTGAACCGTCATCTCCCAATTCTGCGCCGGAGAAAGTGATGGGGCTCGAAGTACGCCCCTGAACATCTGAGGGAGACCCGACATGAACTTGCTTGCTGCTGCCGTTTCAATGCTCGCCCTGTCGTTTGTCGCGGCGCCATCGTTCGCGCAGGCCTGCGATCCCACCAATGAGGCCCGTTTTCCGGGCCGACCTGTCGAAGCCGCACCGCCCGGCACAAGCGTGTCACTGTCTGCTTATGGCAATCCCTGTGCCCCCTATGCCTGGTGCGGCCCCCGCGATGCCTGGGGCAATCCGGTCTACGCGGCGCCCGCCTATTCGCCCTCTGCGGGCACCTACGGATATCCGGATGTTGTGGTGCTGGAACCACTCGAACCGCACGTGAACGGATGGACCGGCGCGGCGGAGTATCGCCCGGCCAATCCCTATGGCGCGCTGATCGCTTACTAACTCGAGTCTTGATCCGGGCGTGATTTTGAGCCATCACGCCCGGCTGCTCAGATACCGGACGCAAAGAGCCGGAAAATAAAAGGGAGGGCAGGATGACCAAGTCACGGCTGCCCGCCTGGGCTCGCCCTGCTGACATTGCAGACTTGATGCGGCTGTCCGTGCCCATCGCCATCAGCCGCATGGCGATGATGCTGATGGGCCTGACCGATGCCATCGTGCTTGGCCAGTATGCGCCGGGCGAACTTGCCTATGTGCTGAATGCCTGGCTGCCGATGGGCATTTCGCTGGGGCTTGGCCTCGGTATCCTCCTCGGCGTGCAGGTACTGACATCCGAACTGCTGGGCGTGGGCGATGAAGCAAACTCCGGCCGTATCTTCCGGCGAGGCGTGCTGTGGGCGGTGATCCTCGCGGGCGCACTTACGCTTGTGCTGGTGCCGACCGCGGACAGTTTCTTCCGCTGGGTTTTCGTCACCATTGCACCGGTCAGCGAGACCGCCGGTATCGACGCACCGCCGGAAGTGGTGGCGGCCGAGACCGCCTCGGTCACGCGCATCCTCGCCTTCGGCCTGATGGGCCACATGCTGAGCCAGGCCTGCAGTTATTATCTCGAGGCGCTCCGCCGGCCGCTGCTCGTCACCATCGTCATGTATGCCGGCGTGGTGTTCAACCTGTTCCTCAACCTCGCTTTCGTAGGCGGCTGGTGGGGCATGCCGCAGATGGGCGCCGAAGGTGTTGCCTGGGCGACCACCATCACGCGCTGGCTGATCGTTATTGCGATGCTGATCTTCGTGGCGCGCCTGACGCCCGGTTTCCGCCGCTCGTCCACTGCACCGGCAGGCGAGGCGCGCCGCCAGCTGGCAGTCGGTACCGGCACCGCCATCAGCAACGTGGCCGAATGGGGCGGTTTCAACATCACCTTCGTCATCGCGACCTGGATCTCGATCGCGGCCAACTCCGTCTATGGCTACACCGTGCAGGTGATGGGTCTGTGTTTCATGTTCTATCTGGGCATCGCCTCGGCCACGTCCGTGCGCGTTGCGGAAGGCATGGGGCGCGGCGACGGGCAGGCGGTGAAGAATGCAGGGCGCCTCGGCGTTGTGGCCACGATCGTCATGGGCCTCATCCTGTGTGTTGTGCTCGTGGTGTTCCGCGACTTCATCTCGATCCTGCTGGTGCGCGAGGATGCTGTCATCAGCGGCGTGGCCCTTGCGCCGGCAATTGCGGCGCTCCTCTGGCTGGCGGCGCTGGCAACGATCTTCGACGGGTTGCAGGCGACCGCCTCGTTCGCGCTGCGCGCGCAGGGGATGGTCTGGCTGCCGACGGCAATCCATGTCGGCTCCTTCTTCCTCGTGATGATCCCGGTCTGCTACTGGCTGGGGATCACGCAGGGCCGCGGCGCGCAGGGCGTGCTGGAAGGCGCATTGATCGGCGTGCTCGTCGCTGGATCGCTGCAGGTGGCGCTGCTGGAATGGAAAGCGGCGCGCCCCATCAAGGAACGCGCCGCCGGAACTGTCTTCATACCCCATTGAGGGGTGGAAAGGTCAGATGTCCTTGAGGACCGAAGCCGGCTTGAACGCCACGGCGGTCTTTTCCGGAATCTTGATCACTTCCTTGGTCGCCGGGTTGCGGCCTTCACGGGCGTTGCGCGTTTTCGCGACAAACGTGCCGAAGCCGGCAATTGCAACCTGTTCGCGACCCTTAACCGAGGCAGCGATGGTGTCGAAAACTGCGTCGACGGCCTTGCCGGCTTCCGCTTGCGAGATGCCGACGGCCGTAGCCACCGCTTTGGTCAGTTCACCCTTGTTCATAGGGGTTCTCCTCTAGATTAAATGACGTCAGGGACGCCATTGGGCCGACTTACCCACGATTCGAATCCCGTGGATACGCCGGAACCCC
>CAZXQD010000124.1:0-8367 GCA_964643405.1 uncultured Hyphomonas sp.
GGCGCGGCATGCCTTGCAGGCCGAGGAAGTGCTGCGGGAAGAACAGGACGTTCGAACCCACGAACATCAGCCAGAAGTGCAGGCCGCCGAGCATCGAGTTGTACTTCACGCCGAACATCTTCTCGAACCAGTAGTACCAGCCCGCGAACAGGCCAAACACGGCGCCGAGCGACAGCACGTAGTGGAAGTGGGCCACAACGTAGTAGGTGTCGTGGAGCGCGTGGTCGATACCGGCGTTCGCCAGCACCACACCCGTGACACCGCCAACGGTGAACAGGAAGATGAAGCCGATTGCCCAGAGCATCGGAAGTTTGAAGTCGATGGAGCCGCCCCACATGGTGGCGATCCAGGAGAAGATCTTGATGCCGGTCGGCACCGCGATCACCATCGTGGCGGCGACGAAGTAGGCCTTCAGGTCGACGTTCATGCCGACGGTGTACATGTGGTGCGCCCACACGACGAAGCCGATCACACCGATTGCGACCATGGCGTACGCCATGCCGAGGTAGCCGAAGATCGGCTTCTTCGAAAAGGTCGAGACGATGTGGCTGATGATGCCGAAGGCCGGCAGGATCATGATGTAGACTTCGGGGTGGCCGAAGAACCAGAACAGGTGCTGGAACATCACCGGGTCGCCGCCGCCGTTCGGAATGAAGAACTGCGAACCGAAGTTACGGTCGGTCAGCAGCATCGTCAGCGCACCGGCAAGCACCGGCAGGGCGAGCAGCAGAAGGACGGCGGTCACCAGCATCGACCAGGCGAACAGCGGCATCTTGTGCAGCGTCATACCCGGAGCGCGCATGTTCAGGATGGTGACGATGAAGTTGATGGCGCCGAGGATCGAAGCGATACCGGCCGTGTGCAGCGACAGGATCAGCAGGTCCATGGCCGGGCCGGGGTGACCGGCGGCCGAAGAAAGCGGCGGATAGAGGGTCCAGCCGCCACCGAAGCCGTTGCCGCCGGGACCGCCGGGAACAACCATCGAGATGCAGGCGAGGATGAAGGCCGCAACCGTGAGCCAGAACGAGATATTGTTCATGCGCGGGAAGGCCATGTCCGGCGCGCCGATCATCAGCGGCACGAACCAGTTGCCGAAACCACCGATCAGCGCGGGCATCACCATGAAGAAGATCATGACGAGGCCGTGATAGCTGATCACGACGTTGTAGAAGTGTTTCGCGGCGGTGATGGCCGCATCGCCTTCAAGGCCGAAGAACTGGGTCTGGATCCAGAGCATCGGGCCGATGCCCGGCTCGGCGAGTTCCCAGCGGATCAGCCCCGACAGCGAATATCCGACGATACCCGCAACGATCGAGAAGACCAGGTAGAGCGTCCCGATATC
Organism: uncultured Hyphomonas sp.; assembly: GCA_964643405.1. Lineage (GTDB taxonomy): Bacteria > Pseudomonadota > Alphaproteobacteria > Caulobacterales > Hyphomonadaceae > Hyphomonas. The sequence continues at coordinate 1,343 of CAZXQD010000124.1, forward strand.
CTTGTGGTTGGTCGAGAAGAACCACCGCGTGAAGAAGCCAGGCTTGTGATCATGGGCGTGGCCGTGATCGAGGGCGATTTCATCCATAGGCATCGGTATTACTCTTCTTCGTGAAATCAGTTGGAGGAGGCAAATTTGGTTTCGGACTCGAGCGCCGCGACTTGGCGGACCGACGCAGCAGCCGCATCATAGTCACCAGCTTTCATCAGTTCCGCCCAACGGTCGAATGCCGCTTGGGAGACGACGCGCACTTCGATCGGCATGAAGGCATGGTCGATGCCACAGATTTCCGAGCACTGGCCGTAATAGACGCCTTCTTTCTCGACCAGGAACCAGCCTTCGTTGAGGCGGCCCGGCACGGCGTCCGTCTTCACCGCAAATGCGGGCACGGTGAACGCGTGGATCACGTCCGCGGCGGCGGTGTAATAACGGATGTAGCGGCCCGCCGGCACGACCATCGGATAGTCGGTCGCGAGCAGGCGCGGACCCGCATCGGTCGGGTCGGTCGGACGGCCTTTGTGCACGCCGTTCGAGACGAACTCGATCGGAGCGCCGGTGTCATCGACGATGTCCGGGTAAGTGTAGGTCCAGTTCCACTGGTTGCCCTGGATCTTGACGTTGACGAAGCCCTTCTCCGCAGCGTCCGGGAAATGGTTCTTCGTGTAGGCCAGGTGCTGGGCGGTCTTGTTCTCGGCCAGCAGCTTTTTCGACGTGGCGGCGATCTCGCCAAGGTTCGGCGTGACGTTCTGGTAGTAGAGGTTCGGGAACGAGAGGCTGGCAATGCCGACCAGGATCAGCGCCGGCACAACCGTCCAGATCACTTCAACCGTGGTGTTGTGGCTGAACTTGCGCGGCGTCTTGTTCGCGCGCTGGCTGTAGCGGACCATGACCCAGACGAGCAGCACGGTCACCAGTGCGGTGATCAGCGTGATGATCCACAGGAGGACGATGTGGAACTCGTGGACGCGCTCTGCAATGCGGGTGGCCGCGGGCTGGAAGTTGATGGCGCCGTCTTCGGGGATGGCCGCGAACGCAGGCGCGGCAAACAGGCTGGCGGACAGGGCGGCAGTCAGATGTCGCACGATGGAAAACCTCTGTTCGGATCGGATAGCTCTCGGATTCGGCCACTTCCTATACCAGCCTCGGCCTTAACCCCAGTCCTTTCCGCGCTCAAAATTGTCGCAGCGCATCGCCGCAGAGCCAAAATCATGCTATCTGGCGGGTCATAAAATCCAAGGGAGTTGACCATGTTCCGTGCTGTCCTGATTGCCGCCGCCGTAGCAATGGCTGCCCCGGCTGCGACCGCGCAGGTAACCGTAATCGGGGGCGGAATCGCCCGGGATTGCTACGAGGCCGTGAAATTCAGCCTCGGACGCGCCGCCGACGCTGAGGAAACCTGCACAAGGGCGCTCGAGTTGGAAGCGCTGAATCTCTCCAACAAGGCGGCCACCTACACGAATCGGGGCGTGCTCCGGATGCGTCAGGGCCAATACGACGCCGCCCTGCAGGACTATGCCGCCGCCAAGCGGATCAAGCCGGAAACCGGCGCCACCTGGCTCAATGAAGGCGCCGCTTACATCTTCAAGAAGGACTACAACTCTGCCCTCGTGTCGCTCGAAAAGGCCATCGAGCTGAACTCCGAAGACCTCTACGCCGCCTACTACAACCGGGCGATCGCGCGGGAGAACACGGGTGATGTGCAGGGCGCATACTATGACTTCGTGAAGTCCAAGGAGCTCAATCCGGAGTTTGCGGCGACCGACCGGCAGCTTGCACGGTTCACCGTGACGACGAACTGAGCCCTGCTCGGAATTTTTGTACGTTTTTAGCAACTCGCGCCGGGGTCGTGCGTTTCCTGTCCTGTGAATGGTGCAGGAGAGATAAAAATGCGCACGGCATTGCTCGTTACGCTGATGGCAGCCCTCGTCGCAGCCGCCGGCTATTTCGGTTGGGCTGAACAGATCGCAAACGGCTTCAAGGTTCTGACATTCCTGTTCGGCGGGATGATCCTGCTTGGCCTCGCGGCCGGCGGCATTCGCGTCTCGGGCCGCCGGTCGATGCCGCAGATCGCGCCGCGAGTGCGCCGCACGTAGGCTGGCTGATGCCTGAAGGAAGCGCCTTGCACCGGGCGCCGGCGCGCCACATGTTGCTAGGCATGACCGAAACGCCCCTGCCCTTCGACCTGAAAGCCGCCGCCGACGTGCTGGCAGATGCCGCACGCGGCGCCGATGATGGTGACCTCTATGTCGAGCGTTCGCGCTCGGAGAGCTTCGTCTTCGATGATGGGCGGCTGAAATCCGCCGCTTATGACACCGACCAGGGCTTTGGCCTCCGCGTCGTCGCAGGCGAGGCCCAGGGCGCGGGCTATGCCTCGCAGCTAACCCTCGATGCCATCCGCCGCGCCGCTGGCACCGCCGCCCAGGCAAAGCGCGGCTATAACGGCAAGCTCGCCGCAGGACCGCAACCCACCAATCGCCGCCTCTATGCGCCGATCGACCCCACCCTGAACCCCGGCTTCACCGACAAGACGAGCCTTCTGGCCGAGATCGATGCCTTCGCCCGCGCCGCCGATCCGCGCGTCGTGCAGGTGTCTGTCTCGCTGTCGGGCAGCCATAAGGAAGTCGATATCCTTCGCCCCGACGGCGCGCACTTCCACGACATCCGCCCGCTGGTGCGGCTCAACGTGTCTGTCACGCTGGAAGAGAATGGCCGGCGCGAATCGGCCGGGTCCGGCGCAGGTGGCCGCGCCGCCTATGATGAATGGATCGAGCCTTCGCGCTGGCAGGCCATGGTGCGCCGCGCGATCCAGAAAGCGGACGTGAACCTCAAATCCATCGCCGCTCCGGCGGGTGAGATGGAAGTCGTGCTTGGCCCGGGCTGGCCCGCCGTGCTGCTGCACGAAGCGGTCGGCCACGGCCTCGAAGGCGACTTCAACCGCAAGGGCACCAGCGTCTATTCGGGCCGCATCGGTGAACAGGTCGCCGCAAAGGGCGTCACCATCATCGACGACGGCTCCATCGAGGCGCGCCGCGGCTCGCTCTCCTTCGACGATGAAGGCACACCGACCCAGCGCACGGTGCTGATCGAGGACGGCATCCTGAAAGGCTACATGCAGGACCGCATGAACGCCCGCCTGATGGGTATGGCGCCCACCGGAAATGGCCGGCGCGAAAGCTACGAATCCCAGACAATGCCGCGCATGACCAACACCGTGATGCTCGGCGGCGACAAGGACCCGAAGGAGATCGTCGCCTCGATCAAGCGCGGCCTCTGGGCGGTCGATTTCGGCGGCGGACAGGTGGACATCACGTCGGGCAACTTCGTGTTCCAGTGCACCGAGGCGTATCTCGTCGAGAACGGCAAGGTCGTCGCGCCAGTCAAGAATGCTACCCTCATCGGCCATGGCCCCACGGCGCTGTCGGATGTCACGATGATCGGCAACGACTTCGCAATGGATGACGGCGTAGGCGTCTGCGGCAAGGCTGGCCAGTCAGTCCCGGTCGGCGTCGGCCAGCCGACGCTGAAAGTCCGTGCCCTGACGGTTGGCGGCGCGGGCTGAGGCTCAGTAGAGCAGGTCACTTGCGCAAGGTGCCGGCACTTTGCCTTCCAGCTTTGCAGACCGCATCGCTTGATCTGCCGCATCATCGCCGATGCGGTACTCAATCGGATAAACAACGTCCGCCCGCGGAGCAGGCAGCCCGCCGACCATCTTCGGCGCGAACTTTACGGAGATCATGGCATCGCGGGCACTCTTGCAAAAGATGCCATGCGTACAGCTGGGACGAATGTTTGTGGGGTTCCCACGTGTATCGACATCGAAGTGAACGATGCAGATTCCCGGCATCCCCGCGCGCGCCGCGAGCGAAGGATAAACGGGCCTCGGTGGCTGGATCGGCTGCGCGTCCCGGTCCTCGGAAAAAACCTCCCTTGCGGCTTCCGCATTGGCGAGACCGCTTGCCGCGAGCGCGAGGGCAATCAAGACCGCAGCAAATTTCATGACAGCACCTCGGCAACCCCTGCGCGCAGTCTATTCGCCTAAGGATGCCAGCGCAACCACATCGGCAAAGCAAAAAGGGGCGGCTTCAACAAGCCGCCCCTTCTGTCTCTGCGCGAGGCTCTAAGCCTATTTCACCCCGGCCATACCCTTCGTGAGGAAGGGCGAGAGCACCAGCACGACCACGCCGACACCCACGCCGATCAGGCCGATATTCTGGAACACTTCCGTGTACGTCTGAAGTTGCTTGGCGCTGTCCACGACCACACCGCCCACCGTTTCCGACGAGGTCTGCTTGGCAATGATGCCGGCCAGCGTATGCGCCAGCGAGCTCGACAGGAACCACACACCCATCATCAGGCCGACAACCTTCGGCGCCGACAGTTTGGTGATCATCGAGAGGCCCACAGGCGAAAGGCAGATTTCGCCGGTCGTGTGCAGCAGGTAGGCGAGGAAAAGCCAGATCAGCGGCACCAGCACAAGAACCTGTCCGTCCACTTCCTTCTCGGCGGCAAAGGCATTGGCGCCCCACACAAGCACCAGGAAGCCGAGACCGACCTGCAAGAGCGCGAGGCCGAACTTCACCGGCACAGGCGGGTTGAGGCCGCGCTTCTCGAGCGCCGTCCAGCCCCACGCGAAGAGTGGCGCCAGCAGCACGATCAGCGCCGGGTTGAAGAAGTTGGTCGAGGCCGCCGTCAGCTTGAAATCGCCGAACACGGTGAGGTCCGAGTTGCGCGAGGCATAGAGCGTCAGCGAAGAACCCGCCTGCTCGAAAAGCATCCAGAAGACGACCGAGAATGCGGTCAGCAGGATCGCCACAACCATCCGCGAGCGTTCTTCGGATTTGAAGGCTACAACGGCATAGATCAGCATACCGATGAAAATCGCCGGCGCGCCAAAGGTGAGCGCCGTGGAGACGATCTCGTCATTGCGCATCAGGAAATAGATCGGCATCAGCGCGATCGCGCCGCCAATCCATGTGGCGGCTTCCCAGCTGAACTTGACCGGGGTCTTCGCTTCGCCGCGGCCTTCCAGCCAGGGCTTGCCGAAAATGAACGTAAGCAGCCCGGCAAACATGCCGAGGCCAGCAAGGCCGAAACCATAGGCCCAGCCATACTGCGTGCCCAGCCAGGCGCACAGGATGGTCGCCATCAAAGAGCCGAGGTTGATGCCCATGTAGAAGATCGTGAAGCCGGAGTCGCGGCGCGCATCGCCCGGCTCGTACAGGGCGCCCACAATCGTGGAGATGTTCGCTTTCAGGAACCCGACGCCGACCGTGATCAGCGACAGCGACAGGAAGAGGATGGAAACAAACGGCGTCTCCTTCTCGGTCGAGAGCCGGTAGTCAGCAGGCGCGAAGCTTTCGAGCACGACGTCATCCGCCGTCTCTGGTGTGCCCTTGTTGTCGATGATCTCGATATGGGTCTGGGCGGCATCGCCTTCGCCCACGGACGCAAAGCCGACGCTGCGGCGTTCGCCTTCATGCTCGATGAACAGGCGGCGGTTTTCGCCGCGTCCCTCGCCTATGATCTCGCGCTCAACGCCACCGACGGTGACGAACTGTTTCGACCCCGAGCCTTCGAACGCCATGCCGAAATGGCCGAGAACGAGGAATACGGCGCCGACGAGAACCGCCTTGCGCGCGCCAAGATAACGGTCCGCGATGAAGCCGCCGATCAGCGGCATCAGGTACACGAGTGAAGCATAGGCGGCGTAGATGCCCTGGCTTTCATTGTCGGAAAACAGGAAGTGCTGGGTAAGATACAGCACGAGCAGCGCGCGCATGCCGTAGAAGGAGAAACGCTCCCACATCTCGGCAAAGAAGAGGACCGCGAGGCCCTTCGGATGACCGAAGAAAGACGTATCCTTTGCGGCGGTGGATGCGGCGGCTGCCGGTGTTGTGTCTGACAAAGCCCTAACCCCTGATCTGCAGCGCCCCGGCGCCAATTGTGTCAGAGGTTTGACCATGCCGCGAAGGCAGGCTCAAGGCGGTTTCTGCGGTTGGACAGGTCGCCTCTCGCGCGAAAGCCGTCCGCACGCCTTCACGTCGGTTTGTGGAAAACTCCCGGAGCGGGAAAGTCCCTCAGTACGCCTCTTCCGCAAACACCTTGCGCACGTCGCGGTTCCACGGGCCGTAATAGCGCTGCAGCAGGCGTTCGGCAGGCGTTAGCCCGGACGAAGCGATCTCGTCGAGTCCCGAGAGGAAGCCGGACTCGTCATCACCTGCCGCCGAGACACGGCCCCGGTCACGCAGGCCCGCACGGCTGATCGCCAGCACTTCCTTAGCTAGTTCCTGCATGGAGCGCCCACCGGGGATCGGCGTGCGCAGGCCCAGCGTCCGCACGCCCTGCCGCATCGCCTCGCGCTCCGGCGCGGTCCAGTGTTTCACGAGATCCCACGCCGCATCGAGCGAAGCCTGCGAATACAGGATGCCCGTCCAGAACGCCGAGAAAGCGCACAGCCGGTCCCACGGGCCCGCATCCGAGCCACGCATTTCAAGGAACCGCTTCAGACGCACTTCCGGGAAGATTGTCGAGAGATGGTCGGCGAAATCATCCATCGCGGGGCGCTCGCCCGGCAGGATCGGCAACTTGCCATCCATGAAATCGCGGAAGCTCAGGCCGCTCGCGTCGAGATACTGCCCGCCCCGGCGCACGAAATACATCGGCACATCGAGCGCATAGTCCACGTATTGCTCGAACCCGAAGCCCTGCTCGAAGGCAAACGGCAGCATACCGGAACGGTCGGGGTCCGTGTCGGTCCAGATTTGCGAGCGGTAGGACAGGAAGCCGTTCGGGCGCCCGTCGATGAAAGGCGAGTTGGCGAACAGCGCCGTGCCGAGCGGCTGCAGCGCCAGTGACACGCGCAGCTTCTGCACCATGTCGGCTTCCGAGCCGAAATCGAGGTTTGCCTGCACCGTGCAGGTACGGAACATCATCTGCCGGCCAAGACGCCCGACCTTGTCCATGTAGGCCGTCATGATCTTGTAGCGGCCCTTCGGCATCACGGGCGTCTCGGCGAGGCTCCAGAT
>CAZXQD010000125.1:0-8203 GCA_964643405.1 uncultured Hyphomonas sp.
TTCCCGATCGAGGAGCCGCGCTTCACGCGCCGCATCGGGCCGCGGATGATGATGGACCTGACGCGCATGACGCAGAACGGCCGCTGGGCTGGATCGCTGAAGATGGACGGCGAGACAATCAAGATCGATCCGAAAAGCTGGACCGGCACGCGCGATCGCAGCTGGGGCGTGCGCCCCATCGGTACGCCTGATCCGCAGCCGATGCATCCTGCCATGCCGCCGCAATTCTACTGGATCTGGACGCCAACGAACTTCCCGAACCTGTCGCTCTTCTTCCATGTCAACGAGGATGGCGCGGGCGAACCCTGGAACCAGCGCGCCTCGCTGGTTCTTGACGGATCGAAACAGGGCGAGGGCATTCACCTTGCCAATCCGAAGATGGATGTGCGCTATGCCAAGGGTACGCGCCGGATGGAGACAGCCACCCTTTCGGTCACCGATCCGTCAGGCCGTCCGCATACGGTCGATTTCACCCCGCTCGGCACTTTCCTGATGAAGGGTATCGGATACGGCCACCCGGTCTGGCGCCACGGCGCCTTCCAGGGCGACCAGCTGAAAGTGATGCGCGAGGATTTCGTCCCCGGGAAGACGCCCTGGCAGGCGCCGGAAAACCTCCACATCCAGGAAATCGTCAAGGCCGTGCACAAAGGCCCCGACGGTTCTGGCTCCGAAGGCATCGGCACGTTCGAACAACTCTTCCTCGGCCCGCATGCGCCCTCAGGCTTCAAGGAAATCCTGGACGGGGCGGCCTGACGTCAGGCAGCCGTAAATTGGGGGGTGCAAAGCGCCGGGCGAGCGGCTATCTGACCGCCCATGCTTGAAATCCGCAACCTCGACTACCGCGTAGAAGCGCGCCCGCTGTTCGAATCGGCGTCGGCGCGGATATCGGCTGGCTGGAAGGTGGGTCTTGTCGGCCGCAACGGCACGGGGAAATCCACGCTGCTGCGCCTGATCCGCGAGGAGATTGCTGCGCCCGGCAAGGATAGTCCGATCCGCCTGCAGAACGGCGCCCGGCTGGGCTGGGTGGCGCAGGAAGTGGCGCCCAGCGACCAGTCGATCCTGGACGTGGTGCTCGAGGCAGACGCCGAGCGCCACGCGCTGATGACCGAAGCGGAAACGGCAACCGACCCCGACCGGATCGGCGAAATCCATGCGCGCCTTCTGGACATTGATGCCTGGTCGGCCGAGGCGCGCGCGTCTGAAGTCCTGATGGGTCTCGGCTTCAAGCATGCCGACCTCTCGCGCGCGACACGCGAGTTTTCCGGCGGCTGGCGTATGCGCGCCGCGATTGCCGGCGCCTTGTTTGCGCAGCCGGATCTGTTGCTGCTGGACGAGCCGTCCAACTATCTCGACCTTGAAGGCGCCGCCTGGCTGGAAGGCTACCTCCGGAAGTATCCGCACACGGTGCTGATCGTCAGCCACGACCGCGAACTGCTGAATCGCAGCGTCACGCACACGCTGGCGCTGGAGCACCGCAAGCTGACAATCACGCCGGGCGGCTATGATGACTGGCTGCGCCTGCGCGCTGCGAAACTCGCCCAGCTCGAAAGCCAGCGCACCAAACAGGCCGCCGAGCGCGCGCACCTGCAGGCCTTCGTCGACCGGTTCCGCGCCAAGGCTTCCAAGGCGCGTCAGGCCCAGAGCCGCGTGAAGATGCTGGAGAAGATGCAGGACGTATCGATCCCGATTGCGGAGCGCACGACGCCCTTCGTGTTCCCTGCGCCGGAATCGAAGCTGTCGCCGCCGCTGCTGGAGATCAAGGGTGCGGAGTTGGGCTACGGGCCCGGTGCGCGCATTCTCAATGGTGTGGACATTCGTCTGGACCCGGATGACCGGATCGCGATTGTCGGCACCAACGGGCAGGGCAAGACAACCCTGGTCAAGTCCATCGCCGAACGCCTGCCGCTGATGAGCGGCAAGCGCCTCGCGCCGAAAGCCGTCCGCATTGGCTATTTCTCGCAGGACCAGCTGGACGAGTTGACCGCTGGCGACACACTGCTGGAACACGTGATGCGCGCGCTGCCGCAAGGCACGCCGCCGGCCAAGCAGCGCTCGGTCGCCGCGCAGATGGGCTTCAGCCACGAGAAGGTGGAAACCAAAGTCGAGGCTCTTTCCGGCGGAGAGAAGGTGCGCCTCATCCTCGGCCTGATCGCGCTGGAGCGCCCGCACATCCTGATCCTCGACGAGCCGACTTCGCACCTCGATATCGACAGCCGCGAAGCGCTGATCTACGCGATCAACGACTTCCCCGGCGCCGTTCTGCTGATCACGCACGACGTCTATCTCGCCGAAGCCACCGCCGATGAATTGTGGCTCGTGAAGGACGGCAAGGTCTCCCGCTATGAAGGCGATCTGAACGATTACCGCACGCTGGTGCTGAGCACGGACCGCGAGAAGGCCTCGCCCGCGAAACCGGCAGCGGCTGCCGACGAACCCGCCGACAAGGCCGAAGCCCGCCGCAAGGCTGCCGAGGCCCGCGAGGCCGCCGCGCCGCTGAAGAAGAAAGCGCAGGACGCCGAGAAGACGATGGAGCGGCTCACCGCGAAGATCGCCTCGCTGGACGCCGAAGTCGCCCGCCCCGACATCCCGCCGCACGAGGTGCGCCAGCGCCTGAAGGAACGCGCGAAGTTCGTCGCCGAGAAGGAAGCCGCCGAAGCCGTCTGGCTTGAAGCCAGCGAAGCCTATGAGGCGGCGATACGCTGATCAGCCCCAGAGCTCAGAACTCGGCGGTGAAATGATCCCTTCACGGATCAACAGCCCGTGCGCGATATCCTCTGCCAGCCAGAGCGGCCCATCAAGGTCCGCCGCATCAGCCAACCCGGCAAGCAAGGCGGCTGGCGCCATCGACAGCGAACTCGCCACCATGCACCCAACCATCACCCCCATGCCGGCTTGGCGCGCCGCCCGCACCATCGCGAGTGCCTCGGTAAACCCGCCCGCCTTGTCGAGCTTCACGTTCACCGCGTCATAGCTGCGCGCGAGCGTCTGGATATCGGCGCTCGTATGCGCGCTTTCATCCGCACACACCGCAACCGGGCCAGGGCGTTTCAGCAGCGCCTCGTCCTTGTCGGCGGGAAACGGTTGCTCGATCAGCACGACGCCGAGCTTCAGCGCCGCCGCCGCAATCGCCGGATAGGCATCCGCCGCGACACCCTCATTGCCATCCACAATCAGCCGGGCAGTGGGGCGAGCCGCATGAACGGCCCTCAGCCGGTCAAGGTCGCCCTCGCCGCCGAGCTTCAGCTTCAGGAGGTTGCCCGGCGCGGCCTTCGCAGCCTCCGCCATCACCTCTGGCTCCGCCAGGCTGATCGTGACGGCGGTTTCAAGCGGTTTCGGTTCGGGAAGACCTGCAAGCTGCCAGACCGGCCGGCCGGCGCGCTTCGCCTCTAGGTCCCACAACGCGCAGTCAAGCGCACAGCGCGCTGCGCCGGCGGGCAGGGTGGATTGCAGTGCTTCGCGGCTGAGCCCGGCCTCCACCGCCCCGCGTATCCCTTCGATCGCCGCCGTCACGCTCTCCACCGTCTCACCATAGCGCGCGTAGGGAACGCATTCGCCCCGCCCAGCGTATTCCCCGTCGGAGAGGCGCAGGCGCACGGTCTCCGCCTGCGTCTTGGCGCCGCGCGAAATCGCGAAAGATGCCTTCAGGGGCGAGGAAACATGGGCAATTTCGAGCCGCAGATTACGCATGGGTTAATCCTGCCGGGTGAAATGTGTTGGACTGGCCAGTCCTGTGCTTAAGCATGTTTTGCTAGAAAGGTCAGGCCAGTACGCAACATGACATCGCCTGTCGCCCCCGGTTTCGCGCTCGAGACGAGCGGCGAAGAGACCGTTCTCCGCCTGTCCGGAGACTGGACGGTGGCGACATTGCACATGGTCGAGACCCAGATTGCGGAGATGAAGCTGCCCCCGGGCGCGGCGATCGATCTCGCCGGACTTGGCCGCATCGACACGGCCGGCGCCTTCGTGATCGACCGCATTGTGCGCGAGGCAGCCGAAGTGCGTGTAACGGGCGCGCCGGCGTCTGCGGCGAGCCTGATGGAGCAGGTGCACGCCGTCTCCGATCCCGCCAAGCCCCGGCCAAAGCGTACCTACGGACTCGTCGACCTGCTCGAACGCCTCGGCCGCGGCACTGTCGCCTTCTTCCGCGAACTGACGGCAACGCTCGCTTTTCTCGGCGAGACCGTGTTCACGATTCTGCGCCTCGCCGCCCAACCGTGGAAACTGCGCTGGACGTCGATCGTCTCTGTGATGGAGGAGGCGGGCCTCAACGCCATGCCGATCATCGCCTTCCTTTCTTTCTTCGTAGGCATGGTCGTCGCCTTCATCGGCGCAACAACGCTGCGCGACTTTGATCTCGAGATCTACACGATCGAACTCATTGGCTATTCCATGCTGCGCGAGTTTGGCGTCGTGCTGACCGGTATCGTGCTCGCGGGGCGCACGAACTCGTCCTTCACCGCGCAGATCGGCACGATGAAGATGCGCCAGGAAATCGACGCCATGCAGACGCTCGGCCTTAAGCCGATGGATGTGCTGGTCGCGCCGCGCGTGCTGGCGATGCTGGTGATGACGCCGATCCTCGCCTTCATCGCCACGATGGCCGGCATCGCGGGCGGCATCCTTGTCGGCTGGACCTCGCTGGACATCAATCCAGGCCTTTTCATCGAACGCCTCCGCGCCTCTGTGCCGCTCGATCAGTTTTGGGTCGGCATGTCGAAGGCGCCGTTCTTCGGCCTTGTCGTTGCGATGATTGCGTGCCGTCAGGGCCTGCTCACAGGCGGTAGTGTGCAGTCGCTTGGCCACCGGACGACAACGTCCGTGGTGCAGGCTATCTTCGCCGTCATCGTGCTCGATGCGCTGTTCGCCATCTTTTACATGGAGCTTGGCATATGACCGCCCCGCCCATGATCCGAATCCGCGACCTGAAAGTTGCCTATGGCCCGAACGTCGTGTTGGAGCATCTGAACCTCGACATACCGCGGGGCGAGATCGTCGGCATCATCGGACCGTCCGGGTGCGGAAAATCGGTCCTGCTGCGCGCCATCACCGGCCTTAAGCCGCCGGAAAGCGGCAGCGTTGAAGTCTTCGGCGAGAGGCTGGAGACCTTATCCCCCGACGAGCGCACCGCCGTCGAGCGGCGTTGGGGTATCATGTTCCAGGACGGCGCCTTGTTCTCGAACCTCACAGTGCGCGAGAATGTCATGGTGCCGATGAAGGAGCATACCCGGCTCAGCCGCGGCCTGATGCATGACCTCGCCGACATGAAGATCCGCCTCTCCGGCCTTGCGGCCAGCGCCGGAGACAAATATCCGTCAGACCTCTCCGGCGGCATGCGCAAACGTGCGGCGCTCGCCCGCGCTCTGGCGCTCGACCCGGAGCTCCTGTTTCTCGACGAGCCGACGGCCGGGCTTGATCCGATCACTGCGGCGGGCTTCGATACGCTGGTGCGCTCTCTGCAGCGCGCGCTTGGGCTCACGGTGTTTCTCGTGACGCATGATGTCGATACCTTGCACGCGACGTGTGACCGCATCGTCGTGTTGGGCGAGAAGAAGGTGCTGGCGGTCGGTACGATCCCGGAACTGAGACAGGTCGACCATCCGTGGATCCAGGAATACTTCAGTGGACCGCGCGGACGCGCGGCTGCCCCGATGGATCAGAAAGAGGCTTAGAAGAAGCATGGAAACCCGGGCAAATTATACATTGATAGGCGTGCTGGTGATTATCGCCACCGCGCTCGTTGCCGGTTTTGTGCTCTGGCTCGGCCAGTCCGAGTTCCAGCGCGACTACAAGGCCTATGACATCGTGTTCGAAGGTCCGGTCTCGCTCGAAAGCGGTGCAGCGGTGCGCTATATTGGCGTAAAGGTCGGCGAAGTGGCGACCGTGCGGATCGACAAGGCGGACCCCTCCAAGGTGCGCGCCCATATCCGCGTCTCGCGCGAAACGCCGATCCGCGTCGACTCCACTGCCTCGATTCAGCTCGCCGGCATCACCGGCATCACTTTCGTGCAGATCGCGGCGGGCACCGGCGCGCCGCTGGAGGGCAAGCCCGGTCAGCCGGTTCCGGTGATCAAGTCCGAACGCACGCTGGTCGACCAGATCGTTGCCGGCGGCGCGCAGGCTCTTGGCCGCGCAAATCTCACCTTCGACGGCATCAACCGTGTGCTGACGGACGAAAATATTGTCTCGATGAGCAATACCATCCGCAACATTGAAACGATTACAGCCAAGCTCGCGGCGGATGAGGGGCTGATCGCTGAAGCCTCGGCAACGCTGCAAGATGTGTCGTCCGCGTCCCGCGCATTCGAGGATGCCTCGCGCGAGCTGGAGACCGTCGGCAAATCCGCCAACACGACCATCGTGGATGCAGGCGCCGACATAAAGACGCTGGTGACGGATGTCCGCAGGGTCGCAGCCTCTGCCCAGAGTACACTCGAAGAAAGCCAGCGCGCGGCCGCCGCCGTGACGGCCCTGATGGAGGGGCCCGCCGTCGAGACGCTTGAGAACACTGCCGCCGCCAGCCAGGACCTGCGCGTCCTGATCAACCGGCTTGACAGGACAGTGCGTGAAATTGAACGCAACCCGCAGGGCTTCGTCGTCGGCGAACCCGTGCCTTATGAGGAGAAGCGGCGATGATCCGGTTCCTGATTGTCTTGGCCAGCCTTGCCGGTCTCGCTGGCTGCGTGAGCGTGCTGCCAAAGCCGGAGGCACCTGACGCCTATTACCGGATCGGCCCGATCCAGCCCCTGCATGAGTTGAAGGCGACGGTGCGGATCCGCGAGCCGGAAGCGTCGCGTCTTTTCTCAGGGCGCACCATTGCCGCCGAGGACGAGACGGGCGCCCTGCGCGTCGTGCGCGGTGTCCAGTGGACGGACAATGCGACGGAGATGATGCTGGGCGGTCTTCTGGACGCCCTGAACGGCGAGGGCGAGCATGCCGCGCTGCCCACCGGCGCGTCCGGGCCGACGGAGTATGAAGTGACGTGGCGAATGAGCGAGTTCACGCTTTACGGCGAGACGGCGCGTTGCCGGCTGGATGCTGCGCTGCTGAAGGGGCGCTCACGCGCCGTGATTTCACAGACAACGGTTTCGACAACGGCCGTGGCGCTCGACAAGTCCAACGCCGCCCGCGCCAAGGCGCTCACCGATGCCGGCCGCGCCTGTATCAGCGAGCTGGCTTCGTTCATTGCCGAAGAGACGGCGGATGAAGCGCCGCAGCCCTAGCCCCGCTTCATAGGGCAGGTGTTTATGCCAAGCAGGCTGTAAAGCGGACACGAGCCGATAAGGCCGGTGGCCAGTGGCACGATACCGAGCCAGCCCCAAGGCGTTTGCGGGCCGAGAAACACGAGGCTGATCAACACGATCCCGGCGATCACGCGCAGGGCGCGGTCGAGGGGGCCTTCATTGGTCTTGAACATGATGCGCGCTCCGAAAAGAAAATGCCGGGCCCGCATCGCGAGCCCGGCATCCTTGTCAATCCATCCCGTCTCCGGCGTTATCCGGAAACCTACCTAGCAGCCAGCGCTTCAGCCAGCCTTCATTTCGTCAAAGGCGAGGTCCTTGTCGACGCGCACATCCTGAGGCAGGCCGAGCACGCGCTCGGCGATGATGTTCTTGAGGATCTCGTCCGTGCCACCCGCGATGCGCAGCCCCGGCGCCCACATGAAGCTCTGCTGGAAGATTGCGTCCCCAGGCATCCGCTCCGTCTCGGTGATGATGCCGTAATGGTCCTGCATCTCGATGGCCGAGTTGCAGATGTCCTGCAGGTGGTTGGCGGTGATGATCTTGCCGATCGAGTTTTCCGGTCCCGGCGTCTGCCCGCGCGAGAGGGCCGTCTGGGTACGGAACTTGGTCAGCTTGTAGCCCTGCGCGGCGACATACCAGTCCGCAAGCTTCTCGCGGAAGGCCTGGTCAGACATCGCGCCCGACTGCTGGGCGTAGGCCATGATCTCGCCCCAGTCCGGGCCGGGCGAACCGCCCACTGCCAGGCGCTCGTTCATCAGGGTGACGAGCGCGACTTTCCAGCCATCGCCGACAGCGCCGAGGCGGTCGGTGTCCGGTATGCGCACGTCCGTGAAATAGACCTCGTTGAACTCGCGGCCGCCGGAAGCCTGGTGGATCGGGCGGACTTCAACGCCGGGCTGCTTCATGTTGACGATGAACATGGTGAGGCCCTTGTGCTTCGGAACCTTCGGGTTCGTCCGCAC
>CAZXQD010000126.1:0-8062 GCA_964643405.1 uncultured Hyphomonas sp.
GCCACGATTGCCGTGACGACCAAGGCCAACGAGATGAAACGGCAGGGCCTGGACGTGATCGGCCTCGGCGCCGGGGAACCGGATTTCGACACCCCGGAGAATATCAAGGAAGCCGCCATCCGCGCGATCCGCGAGGGCAAGACGAAATACACGCCGTCGGACGGCATCCCTGAGCTGAAGGAAGCGATCTGCGGCAAGTTCAAGCGGGAGAACGGGCTCGACTACAAGCCGAGCCAGGTGAACGTTTCGCCGGGCGGCAAGGCCGTGCTGTTCAATGCGCTGATTGCGACGCTGAACGCGGGCGACGAAGTGGTGATCCCGGCGCCGTACTGGGTGAGCTATCCTGAGATCGTGCTGTTGGCCGGGGCGAAGCCGGTGACGGTGCCATGCGGCGCGAACTCGAACTACAAGCTGACGCCGGAGGCGCTGGACGCCTCGATCACGCCGCGGACCAAGTGGCTGATCCTCAACTCGCCGTCGAACCCGACCGGGGCGGCGTATACGCGGGCAGAGCTCAAGGCGCTGGCGGATGTACTGCTGCGCCATCCGCACGTCTGGGTGCTGACGGACGACATGTATGAGCACCTTGTGTACGATGGCTTCGAGTATTCGACGATCGCGCAGGTGGAGCCGGCGCTCTATGACCGTACACTGACGATGAACGGCGTGTCGAAAGCCTATGCGATGACGGGCTGGCGGATCGGCTATGCCGCGGGGCCCGAGAAGCTGATCAATGCGATGCGCAAGGTAATGGACCAGTCGACCTCCAACCCCTGCTCCGTCAGCCAGTGGGCCAGCGTCGAGGCGCTTAACGGGCGCCAAGATTTCCTGCCGGGTTTCCGCGCGGCCTATCAGGCGCGGCGCAACTTCATGGTGGAGGGCCTGAACAATGCCGGGGGGCTGATGTGCCCGAAGCCGGAGGGGGCGTTCTATGTGTATCCGTCCTGCGCGGGCGTAATCGGGAAGAAGGCGCCCTCAGGCACCGTGATCGACACGGACAAGACGTTTGCGAGCGAACTGCTCGAGGCCGAGAAGGTCGCCATCGTATTCGGGGAAGCCTTCGGCTTGCCGAATACGTTCCGGATTTCCTATGCGACATCGGATGCGGCGCTGAAGGAGGCGCTGGTGCGAATCCAGCGCTTCTGCGCAAACCTGTTATAGACGCAGTCTATAACACCTTCCGATAATACGCATTTGTCCGTGGACGGGTGTATACCCATATCGAGCGCACAGATTGCGATAGCGGCAAGGAGACTGACATGGCGATCGATATTGGCCTGACGGACGCAGCGCGGAAGTCTTCGGCGGAAGCGCTGAAGGTGCTGCTGGGCGAGACCTACGCGCTCTATACGAAGACGCATGGCTACCACTGGAACGTGACCGGGCCGCGCTTCAACGAGCTGCACAACATGTTCATGACCCAGTATACCGAACTGTGGAACGCGCTGGACCTGATTGCCGAGCGTATCCGGGCGCTCGGCCATTTCGCGCCGGGCTCGTCGGGCGAGATGCTTGAGAAAGCGACGATCAAGCCGGACAATGGCGTGCCGGAAGCCGCCGACATGGTGCGCCACCTTGCCGCCGGGCATGAGGCCGTCAGCAAGGCCGCGAAGGCCGGCATCAAGGTCGCCGAAAAGAACAATGACCCCGTCTCGGTGGACCTGTTCACGCAGCGCGCGCAGATCGCAGAAAAGACCGCCTGGATGCTGCGCGCGGCTGTCTAGGCATTTTCTGCAACAAGCGCCCTGCCCAATGCGGTCATTGCATCGCGCGCATAGGCGCGGGTGACGCGCGCGGTAGTAGCCTGCATGAAAGCGTGCGGGGCGCCGGGATAAACGTGCAGCTCGACCGGGACGCCATCTGCCATAAGGCGCTTCGCATAGTCGAGGTTTTCCTCCGTGAACAGATCAAGTGCGCCGGTAGCCATGAAGACAGGCGGCAGGCCCTTCAGGCTTTCCGCGCGCGCGGCAGCGGCATAAGGCGAGACGCCTTCGCTGCCGGGCGGCTGCCCGAGGAGCGAGGCCCAGCCGAAATGATTTGAACCATTATTCCAGACAAACTCGCCATACATCGGCGATAGATCGGTGCGCGTCGCGGTGCGATCATCGATCATCGGGAAGATCAGCTGCTGGTGGCAGAAGCGGTATTCGCCGCGGTCACGCACGAGCAGCGCGAGCGCCGCAGCAAGGCCGCCGCCCGCGCTCTCACCGGCGACCGCGATACGGGCCGTGTCGATGCCAAGCTCGGCGGCATTCGCGAACATCCAGGCAAGCGCAGCATAGGCATCCTCGACATTGCCGGGATAGCTCGTCTCCGGCCCAAGCCGGTAGGCTGGGCCGACGACGACCGCGTCAAAGGCATCGGCCCAGAGCGCACATTGCGGGCCCATGAACTCCGGATTGCCCATGATATAGCCGCCGCCATGCAGGTGGAGGATCGCCGGGCGCAGGGCGGCGCCCTGCTTGCGCCGGTAGATCTTGGTACGAACGGGGGGCGCGCCTGCCGGGCCGGGGATAAGGCGCTGATCAACTGCGACGGTCTCGGGGAATGGCGGCAACTGGCTGAGCATCCCGTCGCGCGCGGCGCGGATGGCCGCAAGGTTCTCCGCCGTGATGGTCATTGTCGGCATCGCGTCGATGAAGGCGATGAGGTCTGGCTCGACAAGATGGCGTGATGACATTCAGGTTTCCTCGCGGGTGATTTCTGGCTTGCGCCGCAGGCAGTCTATGCGCCGAACCGGATCGTGATGTCGATGCGCTGGTTGGCAGCCGACGGCGTGCCATCGGGCACGGCTTCAAGCGGGCGGCTTTCGCCGAGACCTTCAGCCGTTATGACAGACGCCCGTACGCCGCGAGCGATCATCCAGTCCTTCAAGTCATCGGCCCACCGCTGGCTCAGGACTAGGTTGTCGGCTTCGCTGCCCACACCGTCCGTATGCGCACGGATGATGACCTCGGAAATCTCTCCTTGCGCCAAGGCGGATTGCAATACCGGTTCGAACACCTCGAACCGCAGGTCATTCCGGTCTGCGACCTGGATCGTGTAGAACAGTTCCGGCATCTGGGCCGCCGGCGGCGGTTGCGGCGGAGGTGGCGGAGGTGGCGGAGGTGGCGGCGGCGGAATGGACTCCAGCCCTTCCAGTTCGCCTTCTTCAGTCACTTCAGCGGGCGGCTCCTCGGTCTGAACAGGCGGCGCGCCGGTCCGGACGCGTGTACGCGTACTTTCCGGCTGTACCGGCAGGTCGTCCACGCTCACCAGCGGGTAGGCATCGCGGAACAGCGAGCAATCCTGCTCGACGGGCGCCTTGGCAGCGTTGACGCGAAAATATTCGAGCCCGTCCGGCGTACTCGCATATCGGCGGCGTTCCAGCGCACGCAGTTCCGGATTAGCCTCTGCCAATGCGCACAGGATGTCGCCAAGAATGAACGGATTGTCGGAATAATAGTTGTGGCCGAGACCAAAGAGCTCCGTGGCGATGCCAGTGGCATCAACAGTTTCGTAGTAGGGATCGGCGCGAATGAAGGGCTTGTCACCATTGGTGTCGCCGAGGCGCAGCTTGCTGTTGACGATTTCGGAGACATGCAGGGCACGGTCGGCGTCAGACGTGTAAATGGTGACGTTGGCCTTCAGATTGTCGAGCACGCCGGTCGTAGCTTCAAAGATGTCGCGGTCGACATCAGCGGCAACAAGGACGATGCGGAATTCTAGATCCCCGCGGCCATGCCTCTGAAGGTAATCGGCCGCGTAGGATTCGAGCGCTTTGGTCAGGATACGGTTGCCCATCGAATGCGCGACGATGTTTATGCGCTTGATCCTGGGATTGTCGGTGATGAGGTCCAGGAACTCTTCGAGATAAGGGGCCGCTTCAATCGATTGGGCCTGGTCGCCGCGATAATGGTCAAGTGAGAGGGCGCCGGCCGAGGGCCAGCTGAACAGCATTGGCGCGCCGACATCAAAGATGCCCCGCCGCGAGAGATCCACCGAGAGCTGGGCAGAGCGGATCAGTGCGTCGTCGAAGGGGGTGTTGAAGCCATGCACAAATAGGAGGACGGAGTCGCTACTGCGATCCGTCAGGGCCTGGCCGAGATGCGTCAGAAACGCATCGGTGCCAGCCTTGGTGATACGTGTAAGGAAGACATATTTCGCCAGTTCGTCCTGAGCCTCGGGCGGCGGGCCTTCGAGAATCGGCGTCTCGCCCCGGTCGCGCGAGCCACCCTCCTCGATCAGTTTCGGCAGCCAGACATCCGCCCGGCCGAGTTGCAGGCGCCCGGCGCTGCGCGCCAGCGCCTCTTTCATATCCGCCTCCTGGCTCAGGCCGGGCTCGTTGCCTTCAAGAATGAATTCCCGGTTGGTACCGAACAGGACGCGGACGCAATCGACGGCGTTACTTGTTTCGGGCGTCAGCAGTTCGCTGCAGTCTGTTCCAAAATTGGGGTGGTATTTGGTCGGCTTGGGGCGCGTCAGGTACACCGCCGCTGCGATGCCGGCGCCCGCCAGCAGCAACAGGAACAGCACCAGTATCCAGCGCCGCATGTCTCTCCCCACTGCATGTCCGGTGCCGAAGACACCACACGCAGGGGCCGGGCACAAGCCGCAACGTCCCGGCGGCGCGCAAACGCGGTTGACACCGGCCCCGCCCGTGGCACGAGATCGGGCGATGACATTCAAGGCCCTGCACGCCCGCGACCGCACCGAACACCTTGGCGACGGGGTGTTCGTGCACGTGCTCACGAGCAGTGTTGACGCGCGTCTGGCCGCCTTCTTCGAGGCGTATGACGCAGCGTTCATCCTGGAGGACGAGAAGGAGGACCTGGCCGGGTTCAAGGCCTGTCTCGCCCTCAATGACGGCGCCGCCTATGCACGCCTGTCGGCACTGTATGGACCCTACCGCGAAGTAGTGCTGATGCTGACCCGTGGCGAAGACGGTCCGGTGCTCGGAGCGGCGAACTTCATCGCCTTTGCCGGTGACGGGGCGAGCCTCACCGTATCCCTGAGTTACATCTTCGTGGATTCGGGCCAGCGTAATCGCGGGCATTTCTCCCGGCTGATTCAGCTGGTGCGCAATGAAGCGAAGGCATCCTTCGCCTGGCCGGGCGACACGCCCGAGCCGCTGGTGTTCATCGAGATGAACGACCCGGTCAACATGTCACCCGAGGATTATGCCCTGGACAGCGCGCATGCCGGGCTCGACCAGGTGGACCGGTTGAAAATCTGGGAGCGGCGCGGCGCGCGGATCGTGGACATGCCGTATCGCCAGCCGCCCCTGTCGGCCCAGCAGACGGCGGATTCCGACCTTCTGCTTGGTGTTATGGGCGCCCCAGGCGAAAGCCTCGATGCTTGCCTGATGGCGCAGCATATGCGCCGCTTTTTCGGCGTCACCGTGCTGAAAGGCGCTGACCCGGACAGCGCGCCTGTGGCCGCAGAACAGCTGGCGCGGCTGGACGCGGCATGTACCCGGAGAGAACGGATTGGGCTCACAGGGTTTGAACGGATCTTTGAACAGGCTGCCCGCGTGCCGCGGGACCGAACGGCGCCGGCGTGACGCCGGCGGGGGACGAGGGGGAGACATTTATGACCGAGGCAGCGGCTGCCGCGAGCGATTTCGAAAAATGCGAAGACCGCTCCATGTACTTCACCCTGTCGCTTTACATTACCGAAAAGCGGGTGACCAAGGCGCTCGGAAAACGCCTGTCTCCGGACGATCTCAGATCCTTCCAGAAGGATTACCATGGCAGCCAGCGTCTGCGGAACGGCGTGGAACCCCTGTTCAATGACATTGCCGACCGCGAACGCCTGAACCGGGTCGACGACTTCCTCCTGGACACGCTGTGCCCGACCGCCGGCGAATTCCTGGACGTCGAAGTTCCGGACACGATCGAATGGATGACCGAAGGGCGGCGTTTCATTTCCAAACCGCCCGGCCTTAGCAAGACGCGCAAGGTGCGTGTACGGCGCTTCTGGTACACCCATTCCAACGGCGCAATCGGCTACCATCTCTCCTTCCGCTACAATTACGAGCATACGCCCGGCGACTTTTTCTTTCTTTCGCTGATGCAGAAGCTGGCGGCGCCAAAGGAATTCGAGATCAAGGGCGAGGTGCCTGAAGGCGCGGCCATCCGGCCTACTGATGCTCAAACTGGCATCGCACCGTTTGACAGTGTGAAGGTGAAGACGGCAGGCGGTACGCCCGCAAGCTTCTGGCACTATGTGCGCGATGCATTCAATGCCGATGCGGACGACCTGTTCCGGCGCCTGAAGGCGCACCGCCCTGATCCCAAGGCCGCCGCGACCGCGGCGCCCACTTTCGGCAACCTCGTTGCCGAGGCGCCCTTTATCGAATTGCCCGGTCTGGTGATGCCGGTCTCGCGCCTTCTGTTCTTCTTCGAAGACAAGACCTTCTTCCGGCGGCTGCTGCCGGAAGTTGATCCAGCTACGGAGAAACCGACGCCGCGGTCGCTGATGGTGCAGGAAGGTTGCTATGCACCCTACCAGACCGAACTGGCTGCCTGTGAGGGCGAGGCCGTGAAGGGTGTGCCCCAGTTCGAACTGGGCAAAAGTTTCTGGGACTGGGTGGTCAACCGGCCGGACTATGACGGCTTTACCGATGAACAGATCGCCGAGGCGCGAAAGAAGATTCCGGCCATGGAAAGCCGCAAACGGGAAGACTGCCTGCAATACCTGTTCCTGGCGGGATTCAACCAGAACATCATAGACTTCATGAACCAGGATCCCTCCGAGATCCTGGACTCGACCGACCCTATCTATCCGTCCACGGAGCAGCAGGCGGCGGAGCGAAAGTTCGCACGATTTGCCAATCCCCGAGCGCTGATCACGTTCGTGGAGAAGGCCCGCAGCCTTGAGGCCGCGAACGACTTTATCGGCACCTGCCCCTATGCGTTCATGATCCACGCCGTTTCGATGCACAACGAGTTCATGACGCGGGAATATGAGCGTTCGGCCTTCGAGTTGATCGGCGATGTTGAAACGCTGGGCAACAAGGGCAAGCTGAAGCGCGCAGCCGGCAAGTTCTATGCTTTCCGCACCGGCGACTACGCCGCCTATTACCGCGACCGGTACACCAACATTTTCCGTTATGATACCGAGCGTGATGTGTTCGACTCGATGATGCAGCTACGCGGTATCGAACGGCGCAACGACTATATCGAGAAGCTGATCTCGAACCTCGAGAGCCAGACGCATGACCGCGAGGCGCGGATCAAGCAGGATGACGAGAAGCTGCTGACCGCAGGCCTTGGCGCGCTCGGCATATTCGGATTTTTCCAGGTCGCCTTCGACTGGGCCGAGAAACTCAAATACTTTGCCGACACGTCCAACCTGCCCGGCAATGTGAGCGGGCCAGGCGTGCATTTCTCGCCTATGCCACCATTCGTGCACCTGACTCCGAATGCCTGGCTGACGCCCTGGGACGTGTTCTCCGCTGCGATGCTGTATGCCTCGCTCGCCGCCACCGTCGCGGGGACGGTATTCGTCGTCTACCTGCTATTGAGGGGGCGTCTGGGCCGCCGTAAATAGGCGCCGCGCAAAAGAAAGCCCGGCTGCATCTCGCGACGCGCCGGGCTAAAGTGGGGTCCTGTTAGGGGGGAGGAAACGCCCAATCGGAGGAATGATCGGGTTATGCGCAGGACCCACCGCATGAGCTCTACATAGGTGGGTTACGCTGCAATGCAACATGCGACACAGCAGTTCACACATGCAATTATGCATGAATTGCGCGGAATTCATGGTCGTTAACGCATGGACACCTTGCGCAGCGGCTCGGTCTCCGTGGTCAGGAAATCCCGGAAGGCCGCGACCCGCTTCGAGCGGCGCAAGTCACTGGGATATATGAAATAAAGGTCGAATGTCGGGCCCGTGATTTCGGGCAGGACCCGGACCAGGCGTGGCAGTGCGCTCGCCATGTAATCGGGCACATCGGCAATGCCGAGCCCTGCATCGACTGCCCGCATCATCGCGAAGACGTTATTCACTTTCAGGGTGGCCGGACGGGGGGGTGCGTCATCGCGCCCTACCCGGCAGGCGAAGCTCATTTCCTGCAGCGGCG
>CAZXQD010000127.1:0-7837 GCA_964643405.1 uncultured Hyphomonas sp.
GAAAGCGTGCGTGGTGTAACAGCCACCGCGGGTTCGAATCCCGCCCTGTCCGCCACTTCAGTCCCTGAGTGGGCACTGCGTTTACGCCACCGCCCGATACCAACGCCTGAAGCAGCCGGGACTTCGATCCCATGATCCTGACTTCGCCGGTATCGACCTCGACGCGCTGAGCCAGCGCGCGCAGATGGTCGCGGCGATAGCCTCCCCCTTCGAGCCGGATGCTCTGGCGGGCGTTCCTGGCGAATGTGCGCAGCATCTGCGGCGTCACCGCCTTCTGGCCTGAGTTCTGGAGCATGGCCTGCGCTCGTTCGGCGTCGGCCTTGGCCTGATCCCGGATCGCCTTGAGACCGTCGATGCGGTCTTTCAGCGCCGGGTCGTCCAGATCGGCCACACCCGCTTCGATGGCGTCATAGAGGCGCTTGAGCCGCAATTCCGATTCGGTGGCGCGCTTGTTGAGTTCGGCGATATGCTCGCGGCGGCGCTCGGCATGTTCTTCCCGCCGGTCGAGAACGGCGGCAAGGATGGTTTCCAGCCGCTCGGGGCGGAGAAGCTGGTTTTCAAGATGGCTGGCGACCAGATCGTCCAGCTTATCCATCGGCACCGCCATGCCCTCGCAGGCGGTCGGCCCCTGCCGCGCCTTGATCGAGCAGGTGTAATAGCGGTAGCGCCCGCCCTTGCCGGTGCGGATGGTCATGGCCCCGCCGCACTTGGCGCAATGAATCAGGCCGGTCAGCATGGTCGGGCCGCTGATGACGGCGGCAGGCGTGACCTTGGGATTGCGGGCCTTGAGCAGCTTCTGCACGATGTCGAACGTGTCACGGTCGATGATCGGCGGGACGGGAACCATCACGATTTCACTGACCGGCTTCAATTCCTTGGTCTTGGTCCGCTTGTTGAACTCGTGCTCGCCCATATAGGTGCGGCGGGTCAGGATGCGGTGAACCTGGCCGATGCCCCAGCGGCCACCATCACGAGTGAAGATTCGTCGAGCATTCAGGTAGCTGACGATGTTCTTGACGCCCATCTGGCCGGTGGTGCCGTCGCCATGCAGGGCCAGCCGGTAGATCAGCCGCACCGTGTCGGCGTGCAGCGGGTCGATCTCCAGCTTCTTCTTGGTCTTCGCGCCGCGCTGCTCGGCGGCGACGGTGCGATAGCCGATAGGCGGAAGCGAGCCGTTCCAGAAGCCTTGCCGGGCATTCTCCTTCAAGGCCCGGATGACGTGCTTGGCGTTTTCCTTGGACTGGTATTCATCGAACAGCGCCATGATCTGCCGCATCATGACGTGCATGGGGTCATCGCCCATTTCCTGCGTGATCGAAACCAGCTTCACGCCGTTCTTCGCCAGCTTGCGGACATAGAACTCAAGCTCGAAGTGATCGCGGAAGAAGCGGCTGAACGAGTGGACCACGACGACATCGAAGGGTGCGGGCTTCGATATGCCCGCTTCGATCATGCGCTGGAACTCGGGGCGGCGGTCGTTGGTGGCCGATGCGCCCGGCTCCACGAAGGTCTCGATCAGTTGCAGGCCGCGCGCCTCGCAATAGGCTTCGCCCTGCCGCTTCTGGTCGGGAATGGAAACATCATGCTCGGCCTGCCGCGCCGTCGAGACACGCAGATAGAGGGCGGCGCGTAGCGACACGGTGGAAGCGGTCATGCCGGACCCCCTTGTGCGGCAGCCTCGTCAGGCGACAACACGGCGACACCGAATGGCAGGAAATGCTTCGTGTTGCGTGTGACAATGACGAGTTCATGCGCTGCGGCGGTCCCGGCAATCACGGCGTCCGCCATGCCGGGGTCGTGACCGGCCGCAAGCGCCTTTGCTTCCAGCCGCCCGCCGATTGCGGCGGCCTGCGCATCGAAGCCAATGATCTTGTCATCGTATGTGGAGACAAGGCCACTGAGCCATGCTTTCAGGCTCGCGGCCTTCGCCGTTGCCCCCTTGTGGTCGAGGAGCGCGATTCCCTTCTCGATCTCATGGATGGAGACGACCGACAGAAATAGCCGTCCATCGGCGTCCATGCGGTCCAGCCAGGTGAGGAAGTCAGCGGATGCGTCCGACTTCGACGGGGCCAGCACGGAGACGACGTTGGTGTCGAGAAGGAAGCCGCTCAAAGCTCGACATCCCGCGATGGTTTGCGGTTGCGCGGGAACTCTCCGCCTGGGAACGTCCTGAGATAGCTGACAAGACCCGCCCGTTTGCGATCGAGCGCCTTGCGCGCGATCTCCGCCGCCTCGACCGAAACCAGGGCTGCAACGGGCTTGCCATGACGGGTGATGGTCACGATTTCTCCTTTGACGGCTTCATCAACGAGGCTGGAGAATCCAGCCTTGGCGTCTCTGAGGTTGATGGTCAGCATGTCGCGCCTCCATATGTAGACATATGTGACTACATGTAATCCATTGAAGGGCGGATTTCAACGCCGATTCGACGCCGGGAGCATCAACCGCCGGGGCCGAATAACTCATCGAGCAGGTCGCCGAACCATCGCTCGAACACCTCGATCTCGGCTTCCGTGACGGGAACGGGATCGGGCCAGTCGTCGGTAACGGTCCATGTGGAGAGGTCGTGCTTGGGCGGTCTGCCGGGGAATGGCCACGGATAGCCCAGCAGTTCCTCAAGCTGTTCCGATGCCGTGGGCGGGCGTTTTGCGTGCCGGGATCGGGATGCCGCCACGGGCCTGTTGTCGTCCCTGCGATCAATAGTCATCGAGGAAGTCGAACTCGTTGCGCGAGCGCTGCCGCCACCCGGCGGGATTGGCGATCCAGCGGTTGATCTCGGATTCGTGCCAGCCTGTGCCGTTGGCGCTGATTTTGAGTTGTGGCGGGAACGTGCCCTCGGCGATCTTGCGGTAGATGGTGGACTGCGAAAGCCCGGTGCGGGCGAGAACGGTTTTCAGACGGATAATACGGTCTGGTTGACGCATGGCGACGCTGCCTCCTGCTGGCTGTTTCTGATTGCGATTGAGCCAGACAGAAGAAGGAATTGCCTTTGTGCAATAGAGTTTTAGCTGTCGTCGTGCTACGGCGAAGAAACGGCGGTAAATAGGATGGGCATAGAATCCGAAACCTGACAGGCAAGCATGAAGGATGCACGGAATTGGAGGAAATCGACTGGGCAGACCGTGCGTTCTACGACGACGGAGAATGGGTGACATGGTCCGAAATCGATGAGCAACTGCGCTACAAGGAGTGGGGCGCGAAATACCCGAACGCGAAACGCTCGATCATTCCCTACTTTGAAGATTTGATTTCCCTTGCCGAGAGCTATCACCTCGAAACCGGGCTGCACCTCTCCGTCTATGGCGACATCGGCGAGCTATTTGGCGCAATCACCTACGGCATCGAGTTGAACAAGACCTATGCGCAGGGTTCTGACGGCAGGCTCGGGAACGATCACGTCGAGATCAAGACCATAACCCCGTTCAAGACCAAAGACTTGGTTGTGGTGGATACGGCGCGGCATTTCAGCAAACTGCTCGTGGTCAAGATCAACGAGGAATTTCAGGTCGCCGGGCGGATGATCGACCGCAAACTTTTGCCGAAGCGAACTGGCCGGTTCCTGCGCATCCGTTGGGACGATCTGCCTCCCGCGCAAAGGTGACGATAAGCTCGGACTTTCAGCTATCCCGCCGACATCAAATCAACGCTTCTGATGCCGCTGGTCTATAGCCCGATCCCCCGGCCCAGACCAAGGCCATGACTGAGGGCGAGGTCCTTGCCGATGCCCATGCCTGTATCGAAGTCACCGCCGATGCCGAGGTCCTTCCTGCGACCGGCGAGGAGCGATTCTAGCTGCGGGTCGCGTTGCAGGCTGTTCGCCATGTCGCCCATCTGTGAGCGCGCGGCCTTGTAGCCGGAATAGTCGCCCGCCGCATATTGGCGCTGGCTGTTCTGGCTAAGGTTCTGCCAGCGCTCCACGAAGCGGTCGGCGCGGGCGCTGGGCGTGATCCCCGGATCAGCATTCCGCCCGGTGCGGATTTCGGTTTCGAGCTGGAGGGCGCGGATTGCACGACCGATCCTGCCACCACCCGCCTCACGCGCGAGGCCGTTGTCCTTGCTGTAAGCGGCTTCCGCATCCTGCCATCCGTGGGGCCGCACCTCGTCGAAGGCGCGCCGTGCCGCACCGAGTTCGCGCCGCTGCTCGTCGGAAGGCGCAAGCCCCTGCTGCTTGGCTTCGATGATAGCGTCGGATGCGCGGGCATGGCGCACGAGCGCGTCGGCACGCGCCTTGCGCAACGCCGCCTCCGGGTCTGCCGCCACTGTCCTTTCCGGCGCTGCCCGCTGTGGCGACGGGATGGCGTTGTCGCCGGGCGTGGTGTCAGCCGGTGAGCGCGGGCCGTCGAACATGCCGCGCACCTTCTCCGGCACGATCTTCCTGACGATCTCGACCACGCGCTCGCGGAAGGTGATGCCGCGCCGCTCGGCGTAGCTCTGCGCTGGATCGGCGCGTTCGTAATCCGTCGCCATGTCCTTGGCGCGATCCCTCGACAGGGTGCGAACGAGCCGGTTCTGATCGGCAAAGTCATCACGGCCATAATGCAGGTCCGTGCCGTCACGGTGACGGGACAGCGCGACATAGCTGCTATGGGCGTCCATGCCCGGCGTCGCCAGGACATGGGTGCGGTCCACCGTCATGCCCTGCGCCTTGTGGATCGTGGCGGCATAGCCGTGGTCGATCTTTTTGTAGTCCTTCAGGTCGAAGGCGACGGAACGCCCATCGTCGACGCGCACGGTCATGCTCTGCGCGCTGATTTCCTGAACCGTGCCGAGCGTTCCGTTCTTCACGCCAAGCCCGCGCTCGTTTTGCAGGAAGATGATGCGATCTCCGGCGGCGAAGGTCCGCGCGCCACGCTCGACGGTGACGCGCACCTCGTGGTCAAGGTCGCCAGCGTCCCGCATCCTGTCGCGCGCCGCTTCGTTCAAGGCGCGCACCTCGTCATTGGTGTGGGTGAGGATGATGCGGCTGGCGTCGGGACTGGCCCGCCGTTCGCGGTCCCAGCGCTGGATCAATTCGCCGCGCGCCTGCTCGCGGGTCTCGGCGACATGCACCATACCGTGGCGGTCATAAGCATGGATCGCATGGCCGGTCTTGCCGGTCGCCAGATCGCACGTGGCGTCCCGCTGCCAGTCCTCGCGCTGGCGGCGCACCTCGCCGATTTCCGTGCCGCCGTGGCGCTCATGGATCGAACGGAACGCCGCACCCGCCTCTATTGCTTGCAACTGCTGCGGATCGCCGACCAAAACGACTTTCGCGCCGGCCTCGGCGGCATGGGACAGTACCCGCTCCAACTGCTGCGTGCCGACCATGCCCGCCTCGTCGATGACCAACACGTCGCGGCTCGAGAGCATGTCGCGGCCCTGTCCCCAGCCATGTTCCATGCTGGCGATGGTGCGCGACGCGATGCCCGATCCGCCTTCCAGATTCTCAGCAGCAATGCCGGACAACGCAGCACCCCGAACCTGATAGCCCGCCGCTTCCCATGCCTCGCGCGCAACGCCGAGCATCGCGCTCTTTCCCGTCCCGGCATAGCCGACGACAACACCAAGATCGCGCCCGTCCGTGACATGCGCCAGCGCGTCCGCCTGCTCGCCGGAAAGGACAAGGCCGCGCTGTTCGGCACGGGCCAATGCAGCATCGCGATCCGCATCACCAACTGCATGACGTTCGCGCTCGGCCATAAATTGCGCCGAGCGATGCAAGCGCTGTTCGGCCTCGATCATGTCGCGCGTGGTGAAACGATCCTCGCCGCGTCCGTCCTTACCCAATTCGACAAGATCGGGCGCGTTCCGCATTGCGCCCATCACCTCGTTGAACTGCTCGATGCCGTCGCTGTGCCGGTGCGCGAACTTCGCCATGTCGCGCCGCGAAAAGGTCGATTGCTGCTGCGTGATCGCGTCCAGCGCAATCGATGGATCGGCAACGATGCGTGCGCCGTTGTCGCGGGCGATCTCGCGGTGCAGGTCTGCACGGTCTGCGGCTACGATCCCTTCGCCCTCAATCCGCTGCGCGGGTGCGCCGATCTGGCTCTGCGGTTCGAGCGGGATGCCCTGCGCTTCAAGGCTGCGATGATCGATGCGGGCGTCGATGTCGAGTTCGGCCAGCCGTTCGTTGGCAAGCTCGGCCCAGCGTTCGCGCCAGCGCTCCACCATTTCGGTGCGGTTCCAGTCCCGCACCTTCTGCCCGAAGCCGTTCTCGTCCACGCTGCGCATGGTGAGCATGACATGGACATGGGGCCTCGGCATCCCGTCCTCGCCTATGTCCCAATGCACATTCACATCAGCGATCATGCCCTGATCGACAAATTCGGACTGCGCGAAGTCGCGGGCGAGTTCGACGCCCTGCACCTGCGTCAGTTCGCGCGGCAGAGAAAATTCCACCTCGCGGGCAAGCTGGGCGTCCTTGCGCACCTCGCAGGCTTCGACATCGTTCCAGAGCCGGTCGCGGTCGCCAAGATGCTCCGGCGCGCCCTCCGGCAGCATGATTTCCGAATGGACGACGCCGCGCTTGGCGGAGAAATCATGGCTGCGGTCAAGACGCTCGTCGCGCAGGCGCGAGCCGGAGCGGTAGGCGGCGGATGCCACCGCACTGCTCCCGGCCTTGCGGCCAATGACCTTGACGTGAAGATGATAAATCGCCATCGCGATCAAACCATCTACACCTCTGAGCGCACGTCGGAACGACGTATAAGCGCGCCCTCGAAATGAATTTCTCGGGACTGTTCGCGCCGTGTCAGACCGTCCCGGTGACATTACTGCATTCCGTGCCTCGCGAAACTATCCTCTCCGCATCGACATCTTGCGACCGGAAAGGAAAGCACAATGCGCAAACCGAGAGACTACGATGCCGAACTGAAGGCGCTGGAAGACAAGGCCAGAGAACTCAAGACGCGGAAGGTCCAGCAACTTGGCGAACTGGTGATCGCCACCGGGGCGGACAACCTCACCGCCGACGAACTGGCCGGTGCGTTGATCGTGCTGGCGGAAACCGCCGATGCCGGAAAGCGGGAGGCATGGGCGAAGCGTGGCGCGGCGTTCTTTCAGGGACGGACACGGCGATCTGCATCAACACCTGACCGCGAACATGGCGGCACTCAGACGCAACCGGGCGGCACGCAACCGGCATCAGGCGGCACGGGCGCGACATGACATGCGAAGCTGGCAGGTCGAGCGCCGAAAGCGCACGAAACATCTGATCGAACTCGGCGGCCTCGTCGTCAAAGCGGGCCTCGTGGACCTGACCGGCGACGACCGCGCCACCATCCTCGGCGCACTCCTCTGGATGGCCGACAAACTCAAGAGCGAGGAACGCAAAAGGGCATTGGCGCTCTGGACTGAAAAGGGAAATGGCGCGTTCGAGGCGGAGCACTCAGCAGGCGCACACCACAGGCCGCAGTCACGGCAGGATGGGGCGTGACCGATGGCGGGCGGCGCGGAGACTCACATATCGCAGCGCTGCCCGCCATCGCGCGGCAGCGCTGCGCAAAAACGGTGAGCGACAGGCGTTGTGCTGCTCCGTTCGTTTGTGCGATCTTGTCATTGCTTCGCAGGGGAAGGGTGAATACTGGATGCGGGATCAATATGCTGGAGATGTAAGCGACGTAATCAAATTTGCTTTTTTGCGCGCCCTTGCAGGCAAGGATAAAACACTCGGTATCGCGTGGTACTATGCCCCGAGTCATGATGGGCGCTCAGACGGTCGGCATCTTGAATGGCGAGATGAGACGGCGTGGCGCGCGCTTGATGAAGAACTGCACGCAGGTCTTGCGACCTTGCCGGAACGCAGCGTTGAAGCCCTCGAACAAGCGATGATCTGGCCGGAAGGAGCGCTGTTTCATCG
>CAZXQD010000128.1:0-7643 GCA_964643405.1 uncultured Hyphomonas sp.
GGGGGTGCGTCATCGCGCCCTACCCGGCAGGCGAAGCTCATTTCCTGCAGCGGCGAGCTGTCATCGCCGTAGGCGATGATCCGGTGGTTATCGAGGTCCTGGGGCGTGCGGGGGACGCCGTGGATCTTCAGGTATTCCGGTGCGGCATAGAGGTTGGTGGCCACCGTGCCGAGCTTGCGCTGGATCAGGTCCGCCTTGTCGGCGGCCCAGAGGCGGATGGCGCACTCGGCCTCAAGTTTCAGAAGGTCATACTCGCGGGCATCATCGAGGCGCAGGTCGAGGTGCAGGTCCGGGTGGCGGCGCACGAAGCCGCCGAGACGGGGCACCAACCAGACCGAGCCAAAGGCCACCGGCGCGGAGACGATCAGCTCGCCCTGCGGCGTTTCCTGCTGGTCCTTGAGCGCCGTATTGGCGGAAAGGGCCGCGGCCGCCATGTCCATGGTCGAGCGGTAAAGCGTGTGGCCGCTATCAGTGAGCACCAGGCCGCGCGCATGACGCTGGAACAGGGACACGCCGAGCTGTTCCTCAAGCGCCGCGATCTGGCGCGAGACGGCCGATTGCGAAATGCCGAGTCGCTCGCCGGCGAGCGTCAGGCTCCCGGCTTCGGCGGCGGCGTGAAACGATCTGAGCTTACCCCAATCCATAGACCCTTGTGGCACGGGCCGGACTCGCGCGGCAAGAGACGGGTTGGGACGGAATTCACCCGGCCAGGCTGCGGCGCACTCCGGCATCTTCACCGAGGGCGACGATTTCAGCGAGCAGGAGATCAAGGTCCGCCATCGTGGTCCGGTGGTTGGTCAGGTTCACGCGGATCACCGTGCAGCCCCGCAGGCGCGTTGTAGAAGGCGCAGCGACGCCGCTCTCCTGCAGGCGGATGACGATTTCCTCGTTCAGCGCGTCCAGCGCCGCACTGTCCAGACCGGCATCGGCATAGCGGAAGCAGCAGATGTTGAGCTCTGCCGGGGCCATCAGCTCGAGCCGGTCATCGGAGGCGACCTTTTCGGCCAGCCGGGCAGCCTGGGCGCAATTCTGCGCGATGGCGGCGCTGAGCCCCTGTGTACCGAAACCGGCAATCTGCGACCAGACCTTCAGCGCGCGGAAGCCGCGCGAAAGTTCGGGTCCATACTCGACGGGCCAGGGATTGCCCGCCGCGAGGCCGCGCGTGGTGGCCTTGAGGTAATCCGGACGATCGGTGAAGGCGTGGCGGTGATGTGCCTCGTCGCGCACCAGCACACAGCCCGCATCATAATTCACGTGCAGCCATTTGTGGAAGTCGAAGGCGAGCGAGTCCGCGCGGGCGATGGCGGCGAAGCGCGGGGCAAGCACCGGCACGAGAATGCCCAGCGCGCCGAAGGCACCGTCAACATGGAACCACAGGCTTTCCGCGGCTGCTATGTCTGCAAGCTCCGTAAGCGGATCAGTGGCGCCGGCATTCACCGTGCCGGCCGTGCCAATGACGACGAAGGGCTCGAACCCTGCGGCACGGTCCGCAGCAATGGCCGCGCGCAGGGCGGCGGTGTCCATCTCGAAGCGGTCATTGACCGGAATCTTGCGCAACGCGTCGGCGCCGAGACCAAGGATGTCAAAGGCACGCGGATTGCAGGCATGTGCCTCGGCAGAGGCATAGCCCACAAGCCGGGCGCCCGCGAGTCCGGCCTTGCGGCTGGCGAAACCCAGGCGCGCATCGCGGGCTGTTTTCAGCGCCACGACGGTGGCAAGCGACGTGCCCGAGACGATCAGCCCACTGGCGGTTTCCGGAAAGCCGAAGAGTTCGCGGCACCAGCGGATCACCTGCCGCTCGACATAAATTGCGCCATGATCGCGACCACCGGCGTTCGCATTGATCGCGGCAGCCGTGATCTCGGCGAGCAGATTCTGGGGGGTGCCGGAGCCGTGAACCCAGCCGAAGAAGCGCGGATGCGTGTTGCCGACGCCGTAAGGCAGGAGTGCCGCGAGCCGGTCTGCGATGTCGCTGTCCGTTTGCCCGTCCGCAGGCAGCGGCCGATCGAAGGCGGCCTTCATTTGCGGCGGGAACGGCGTCCACACCCTGCCTTCGCGCGCAGTTTCCATCTTGTCGATGGCGGCATCAAGGAGCGCATGCGCGGTTTTGCGGAACGCGGCCCAGTCCTGCGGATCGAGACTGGTCTCCGGATCATCTGACATCTGATTGGCTTTCTGGTGGCTACTGGCTGGCCCAGAGGATGCGGGCGATCCAGGCGATTTCGGCGGGTTTGAATTCGCGGGAAGGATAGTCCGGATTGAGCGAGGCGAGTTCGATCACCCGGGTATTCTTCCGGGCAAGGACTTTCGCCATCACTTCGCCCTCGGCAGTTTTCGCCACGACCCGGTCACCCGGCTTCACTTCGGCGCCGGGCGCCACGATGATGCGGTCGCCCGCGCGGTAGGCCGGCTCCATGGAGTCTCCGGAGATCTCCAGCGCATAGACCGTCTCCATGCCAAGGCCCGGGAAGCGCACCTCTTCCCAGCCCGCACCGACCGGAAAACCGGCATCATCAAAGAACCCATCCTGCCCGGCCTGCGCAAAGCCGATCAAAGGGGCCGAGCCGCCCCGTCGGCCTTCTACGAGGGCGGCGAAATCATCGAAGCCCGCGCCGACGGCGTCGAGCACACGGGCGAGGCTTTCCGTGGTCGGCCACCGGGGGCGGCCATCCGCGCCTTCGCGCTTGGAAGGATTGAAACTCGTGGGGTCCAGCCCCGCGCGTTTCGCGAGACCGGAGGGCGACAGGCCGTGATGGGCAGCCAACTGGTCGATCCCGCGCCAGATATCCTTGTGCTGCATGGGCGGCCTCGCAGTGAGCATGGAAACATTCCTATACTAGGAATATTCCCCTATCGTCAACGCACTGGCGGTTCCCAGTCATCGGGCGGCGCGGCACGGCGGCGAAGGCGCAGCGCAAGGCCAAGGGCGACGCCCATGCCGATGGCGACCGTAAGGTCCGCAACTACGGTCAGCAGCAGCGTGAGGAGCAGAAGCCCGCGGTCCTCGAACGGCAGCTTGGCGTGCTCGCGCCACTTATGCGGCTCGCTCATGTTCCAGGCTGTCAGCATCAGCAGCCCCGCCAGCGCCGGCAGGGCCAGCCGGCCGACCAATGGTGCGGCAAGCATCATCATCGCAAGGATCGCCAGCGCATGCACCAGGCCTGCGACCGGCGTGCGCCCGCCGGCTTTGACGTTGGTGGCCGTGCGCGCGATAGCGCCGGTCGCCGGCAGGCCGCCAAACAGGCTGGAGCCGATGTTCGCTGCGCCCTGTGCGATGAGCTCCGCATTCGGACGATGTTTTCCTTCGATCATCCGGTCGGCCACCATGGCCGAGAGCAAGGATTCGATACCGGCGAGGAAGGCGATGACGATTGCGGATGGCAGGAGTTCCTGCAGCCGGGCCAATGTGATGTCCGGCAGGCTCGGCACCGGCAGCTGATCCGGCAACGCGCCGAACCTGCCTGCAATCGTCTCAACCGGCAATGCAAGCCACATTGCGACCACTGATGTAAGGCCGACCGCCACGATCAGCCCCGGCCATTTCGGTGCGAGGCGGCGGAAGATGGTGATGAGAATGATGGTCGCAAGGCCAATGCCGAGCGCGGCGAGATTCAGCGTTTCTCGCCCGGCCCAGAGTGCCGGCAGTTTGTGCAGGAAATCCGCCGGGAGGCTTGCGATCTGGAGGCCGAACAGGTCTTTCAGCTGGCTGGTCGCGATGATCACGGCGATGCCCATGGTGAAGCCGTTGACGACGGCCTCCGGAATGAACTGGATGAGGTTGCCCGCCCGCAGCATGCCGGCCACGAGCAGGATCACGCCCGCCATCAGCGTCGCCAGCACCAGCCCGTCGAAGCCATGATTCGCGATGACGCCGTAGACCACGACGATGAACGCGCCGGTCGGCCCGCCGATCTGCACGCGGCTGCCGCCAAGCAGCGAGATCAGGAAGCCGGCGATGATGGCGGTGACGAGGCCGGTGGCAGGGTCTGCGCCCGAGGCGATGGCGATGGCAAGGCTGAGCGGCAAGGCGACCATCGCGACGGTCACGCCGGCGAAGGCGTCCGCGGCGAAGAGCGGCCAGCTATAGGTCTTCAGGATGGTCAGCAGTTTCGGTGTCACGGTCGCTGGCGGGCGGGGGCATTGGGCCGGCGTCCGTACTTGATTTCACCTGCCAGCAGGTCTGCGCGTCGCCCGCGATGTGACACGGCCCCGCAGCCTCACATCGGATTGTCGTCCTGCCATCGGTCGATGCTATCGAGACAGGCTTGGTCATAGTAGGCGCGGCCATCATTGCCGGTATCGCTGCTGCGGCAGGCGGATTCTGCGGCGAGTTCAGCTACGAGACTCTGGACGAAAGTGGCGCAACCGCCGAGCGGCAGTGTGCCGGCAAGCAGCATGGCAGCGACGCGTATTCGGGATGGTTTCAAGGGCTTGTCTCCTCGCCCCCCACCCATATCGCTAGCACTCTGCAGACTGTCTGAAAATCAGAGTTTCCAGCGACCGGAGTTACCTGCCCCGCCATCCGGCAGGAGATGAGTCTGCGGCACGCCGTAGACGCGCGCCTCGCCGATGGCAAAGGCCATGCATCCTTCCGGGAATATCGGGCGGAACGCGTTGTGCAGCACGTTCAGCCCGCCCGCGAAGGCGCCCATCGCCGGCATCACCAGCCGTGCGCCATCCGAGGCAAAGCAGCGCCGCCGAACCGAGCGCCCGCGCCCCGCGACTTTCGCGACGGGGTGCAGGTGGCCGGAGACTTCGCCTGCCTCGCCCGTCGGCTCGTGCCGGAAGACCAGAGGGCCGAGGCGAAGCGCCTTCGCAGCGCGCCCGCCGAGATGGGCCGGCGGGTCGGGATCGTGGTTGCCCTCGACCCAGACCCAGTCATGCGCCCCGGTCAGCAAGCGGATACGTTCGGCGTAGGGCCCGGGCAGGCGCGATTCCGAGCGCCTGTCGTGAAAACTGTCACCGAGCGAGATGACGGTACCAGGTTTCAGCGCCGCGCAGAGAGCTTCAATCCGCGTGAGCGTCGCCGAGGTGTCATAGGGCGGCAGCATCTGCCCCGCGGCAGCGTAGTTCGAGCCCTTCTCGAGGTGCAGGTCCGACACCACCAGCACGCGCTGCGCCGCCCACCACAGCGCGCCTTCCGGCAACGGGGTCAGCATCTCACCGGCAAGGTGCAGCCAAGTCTGTTTAGGGGAAGCCTGCGCAAGGGACATGAGCCAAGAATTGGGCTGATGTGCCGGGCAGGTCAACGCGCGTTATTCGGCATTGATTCCCGATATCAACTCCACTAATCCAAAGCGGAGGGCGAGTTCGGATGCATCTTGTAGAATTGGACTCGAACGTTTTGCTGTCTCCGCGCGACGACCTTCCTACGCTGCGAGCGCGGTTCAAAGACAATGGCCGTGTCCTGATCCCGGGAATTTTCGATCCGGCCTTCGCGCAGGGCGTGCTGGATGCCGCTCACGACCATGCCGGATGGCTGCTTGTAACCCGCATCGAGGGCAAGCACCGCGAATTCGACGCGGCGCAGATGGCGCAAGTGCCGAAGGACAAGCTAGAAGCGTTCGAGGAACTGGTCGCACAGGAAGCGCGCAAAGGTTTCCAGTACCGGTTCGAGCGACACCTCCTTTATGACAACCTGCGCGCCGGCGCGCTGCCGGACGGGCCACTGCGTGCAATGGCCGAGACTCTGAACTCGGACGCTTTCATCCGGCTGCTTCACGACGTTATGGACCTGCCTTTCACGCCGGGCGAAACTTTTTGTGACGGACAGCTTACGCGATATCGGGCCGGCCACTTCCTGACGTCGCATGACGACGGTCTGGAGGAGTTCCGGCGGATCGCCGCATTCGTCGTAAACCTGACGCCGGACTGGTCTGCCGATCTTGGCGGCCTTTTGATGTTCACTGGCGAGGACGGACACGTACAGGAGGCGTTCACGCCGATGTTCAACACGCTCTCGCTGTTTCGAGTCCCGCAGCCGCATGCCGTCAGTACGGTTGCGCCTTTTGCGCGGGGCGCGCGCCATGCCGTCACGGGCTGGCTTCGCCGGGGTCCGCCTCCGGGTTGAATGGACAGTGCCCCGGCTTTCAGGTCTAGTGCGGCGCAGAGTTCCGAATCTGAAGGATGAACCCATGACGATTGACCGGCTTCGTGCCGCCCTGCTCGCCTCTGTCACCGTGCTGGCGTTTGCCGCCTGCGAACAGGCGGCCCCGCCCGCCGAAGCGCCAGCTGCCGCGCCGGAAGAGGTCGCCGAAGTGACGGAGGAAGCCGAAGCGCCGCGCGTGCTTCTGCCGGTGATGTCGTGCGCTACGGATGGGTTCATCAAGAGTGACGCAACGCGCGAGAGCCTCGCCGCGACCCACGGAGCGGAAAACATCGCTGACGAAGAATTGGGCTGGGTCGACAGCACGGAGACGGCGCTCGTTCTCTTCCCGGGTGACCCGGCCATGCGCACCGAACTTTTCTGGCTCGACAAGACGAGCGGGGGGCCGCGCCATGTTCGCGCCGGCGGTCCGGAAAGCCAGTGGATCGGCCCCGGCGGCCTGTTCATAGGGTCGAGCCTCGCGGATGTCGAAGCCGCGAATGGTGGCCCCTTCGAACTGATGGGCTTCCAGAATCACAATGCGGGCGAAGTGGTTGACTGGCTCGGCGGCGCTCTGGCCGCAAAGCCCGGTGAGACCTGCGAGTTTGCGATGACGCTTGGCCTGCCGGAAGACCTGACAGGCGACGCGGCAGCAGCCGTCTCGGGCGATCCGGAAAAGGTCTACCGCTCAGACAGCCCCGAGATGCGCGCGGCTAACCCGTCCGTGGACGGACTGGCTTTGAATTTCTTCGACCCCTCCTGATCAACCCATCGCATCGCGCACGAGGTCTTCTTCCGCTTCGCGCAAGACAGCTTCCATCGCCGACGCGCCGAAGACCGGCTCGCGGCCGACTTCCAGCATGACGGGTACGGCGAAGGGGCTGATCCGCTCCAGCGGCTTGTGCACGATATGGCCCTGGATGCGCGCCAGCATGTCCGACAAGCGGCGCACATCCAGCAGGCCGGTAGCGGCGTCCTGCCGGGCGGCCTGCAGCAGGATATGGTCCGGCTCATGGCTGCGCAGCACGTCATAGATGAGGTCTGTGGAGAAGGTGACCTGTCTTGAGTTCTTCTCCGCACCCGGAAGGTTGCGGTGTATCAGGCCGGAGATGATGGCGCAGTGCGCAAAGGTGCGCTTCATCAACGCGCTTTCGGCAAGCCACTCCTCAAGGTCA
The DNA here is from genome assembly GCA_964643405.1 of uncultured Hyphomonas sp. Classification (GTDB taxonomy): domain Bacteria; phylum Pseudomonadota; class Alphaproteobacteria; order Caulobacterales; family Hyphomonadaceae; genus Hyphomonas. The sequence goes on from CAZXQD010000128.1 coordinate 7,261, forward strand.
TCGCCCAGCATGTCCGGATGGAACACCGTGTCCATGTCGAGGCCGCGCATGTCCTCGAGGCACCAGACCGCCATCGCATACTCGCTCGCCACGAATCCGGAGGGCTTCGCGCCCATACGCTCAAGGCGCCGCGTCAGCAGCATGCCGAGTGTCTGGTGCGCGAGCCGTCCTTCGAAGGGGTAGCAGACAAGATAGTGCCGGCCTGCGCGCGGGAAGGTTTCGACCAGCAGATGATCCGGCGGCGGAATGGCCGAGCGCAGCTTCTGGATCTCGAACCATTCCCGCACAGGGCCCGGCAGGCCTTTCCATTGCGCGGGATCATGGATCATCTTCCGTACACGGTCGGCCAGGAAGGTCGTCAGCGGGAATTTGCCGCCATTGTA
>CAZXQD010000129.1:0-7505 GCA_964643405.1 uncultured Hyphomonas sp.
TCGGTCAAGGGCGCGGTGACCAAGGACATGGTGAAATCCATGGCCAAGAACCCGATCATCTTCGCGATGGCGAACCCCGATCCGGAAATCACCCCGGAAGACATCAAGTCCGTCCGCGATGACGCGATCATTGCCACCGGCCGTTCGGACTATCCGAACCAAGTCAACAACGTGCTCGGCTTCCCGTATATCTTCCGCGGCGCGCTGGATGTCCGTGCCCGGAGCATCAACGAAGAGATGAAGGTGGCTGCCGCCAAGGCGCTCGCCGAACTCGCCCGCGAGGACGTGCCGGACGAGGTGGCCGCCGCCTATCACGGCGCGCGCCCCAGCTTCGGCCGCGACTACATCATCCCGACACCGTTTGATCCGCGCCTCATCAGCTTCGTGCCGCCGCTGGTGGCCCAAGCCGCAATGGATACCGGCGTTGCGCGCAAGCAGATCGCCGATATGGACGCCTACCGGCAGAGCCTCGTGCGCCGCGCCGACCCGTCGGCTGCCTTCCTGCAGGGCGTGCAGGCGAAATGCCGCGAAGTGCAACGCCGCATCGTGTTTGCGGAAGGCGAAGAGCCTTCCGTGGTCCGCGCTGCCTGGAGCTTCAAGAACCAGGGCCTCGGCCATCCGATCCTGATCGGCCGCGAAGCGCAGGTCGAGGCGACGATGGAACAGATGGGCGTGCCGGCCGGTTCGCTCGACATCATCAACGCGCGCCTTTCCGACAACAACCCGGTCTATGTGGACCTTCTCTACAGCCGCCTGCAGCGCAAGGGCTATCTGAAGCGCGACGTTCAACGCCTCGTCAACCAGGACCGCAACGTGTTCGGTGCCTGCATGCTGAAGAACGGCGACGCGGACGGCATGGTGACCGGCGTGACGCGCGCCTATGATGTGGCCCTGAAGGACGCGCTACTCGTGCTCGACCCGATCCGCACACAGGCGGTGATCGGCATGTCGATGGTCATCAACATGGGCAAGACGATCTTCATTGCCGATACGAGCGTGAACGAATTGCCGGATGGCCAGACGCTGGCGAACATCGCGCTGGAAGCCGTGCGCGCGGTTCGCAATGTCGGCTTCCAGCCGCGCGTGGCGTTCCTCTCCTATTCGACCTTCGGCAACCCGATGGGCGAACGCGGCGACAAGGTGCGCGACGCAGTCAGCATCCTCGACCGCACGCCGGGCATCGACTTCGAATACGAAGGCGACATGAATGCGGACGTGGCCCTGAACCCGAACCACAAGCTGCTGTATCCGTTCTCGCGCCTCACAGGCCCGGCGAACGTGCTGGTGATGCCGGCGATCCACTCGGCCTCGATCGCAACCAACCTGCTGGAACAGATGAGCCGGGCGGTCGTGATCGGCCCGATGCTGCTGGGTCTCGAGAAGCCGGTGCAGATTGCCTCACTGGGCGCAACGGTCGGCGACATTGTCGACCTTGCATCACTCGCCGCTTACGACATCGACCAGGTGCACGGCGGCTGACGGATCACTCCGCAGGCTGAGCACCTTCCGTCTTGGGAAGGCGCGACTGGCGTAACCATTCGATGGCTGACAGCACTACGGCGACCCCGCCCAGCCAGAAGGTGAGGATGAAGACGCTGTAATAGCCCTGCGTTTCGATGAGCGTGCCGAGCCAGGGGCGTCCGAGCGTGCCGATCAGCATGGTGAGCGAGGCCAGCAGCGCATACTGCACGGCGGCGAAGCGCGGATTCACCACCGACGTCAGGTAAGCGACAGCGGCCACGCTGGCAAAACCGCCGGCAAGGTTCTCTCCTGCGATGGCGATCATCAGGCGCGCCATGCGCTCTCCCGCTTCAGCGCCCTGCCCTTCCGGCGAAATCGAGGCGGCCCATCCGGCGAAGGCCCGCATGGGCTCTGCGAGGTAGGTCCATTCCAGGAAAGCGTCGATGCCGGCGCCGCCGCGCGAGAGATCGGCGAACAGAAGGTTCGTCGCTGCGGCGAGGATCGCGCCCAGAACGAGCACGGGCATGCGGCCGAGGAAGCTGATGACGACGGCGCCGATGGCGGCGCCGGCGACAGTCATCAGCACACCAAAGAACTTCGAGGCGACCGCGACATCGGCCATCGTGTGGTGGAGTGCGCCAAACCGGTCATCCAGATAGAAAGGATAGGCGAAGGAGCCCCAGACCGAATCCGTGAACCTGTAAGTCAGCGCGAGCAGCAGCACGAGCAGCGCGCCCCAGCCGAGCCTGCCGATGAGATCCATCAGCGGATCAAATATCGACCGGAATACAGCCCGGGTGATGCGCGAGGCGGCCGGTTCATCGGCCGCGCCTTCGACAATCTCCGCAGGCTGACGACCATGGCGCAGCAGAAGGATGAGCGCGCCGAGAGCCGGCAGGATCACGGTGAGGAAGACGATCCACGGGCCTTGCTTCGAGACGAACTCTCCGCCTTTCGGGGGCGGAACCTGCGTGAATGATGAGATCACGAACGAAGCAATCATCAGGAAGGCGGCGATCCAGCCGGCGGCGACCAGCAGGGTTGCCAGCGTACGTTCGCGCGGCGGCAAACCTGCCTGGAAGGTCAGGCGCGCGGTGCCGGGGCCTGTGCGGACTTCCGGCTCCGGGGCAAGCCATGTGCCCGCGATCGCGAGCAGCATCATTACCGCGATCAGGACATAGACGACGACCCAGCCATAGATGCCGGCGAGAAGCAGCGCCATGAAGCCGGTGATGAACCCGGCGATGCGGTAGCCGAACTGGTAAAGCGCGGCCATCAGGTCCTTGTCTTCTTCCGAGCGGGCGACCTCGATCCGCCAGGCATCAAGGACAATGTCGTGCGTGGCCGAAAACAGGGCTGCGAAGAGGGCGATGACGGCGACAAGGCCGATGTTCACCCCGGGATTTGAGAAGGCGAGCAGGAACAGGAGGCCTGCAATCGGCAGCTGGAGGCTCAGCAGCCAGGTGCGGCGCGGGCCAAGGAAGGGGAACGGATGGTGCGCCGACTGGAAGGCGGGCGACCAGAGGAACTTGAAGGCGTAGCCAATGGTGACAATCGACAGTACCCCGATGGTTGACGGTGTCACGCCCTCGGTCGTCAGCCAGGCGTTCAGTGTGCCGAGCACCGCGCCATAGGGGAGACCTGCGGCGAGGGCGAGAAGGAACATGGCCGCCATGCGGCGGTCCTTCATGGCCTTCAGCGCGCGGATGAAACGCGGCGGCGGCTTCGGGGCATCCTGTGCTGCAGCAGCCTCGGTCATGCGGCGCCCGTGAGGCGGCCAGCACCCGCCGTCCATTGCAGTGCCAGCGAACGGAGCGCTTCAGCATCGAGCGGCTTTGCAGCAACCCCGCTGGCGCCCGCTTCACGGGCGCGGCGCTCGATGTCCGGCGTCATTTCTGCGGAGATGGCGATGATCGGCATCACCGACCCGCCTGCCCTGAGGCGCCGCATTGCTTCGAAACCGTCCATGACCGGCATCCTCAAATCCATCAGTACCAGGCTCGGCGACATCCGCGCCGCGGCATCCAGCGCTTCGCTGCCCGTGACCGCCACAGTGACGGCAAAACCGGCTGTTTCCAAGGCGCGGCGTGCAATCAGGGCATTTACGGGATTGTCATCTGCAATCAGGACGCGGCCGCCGCCGCTTTCGGCCTCAGGCTCCTCGGCGAGGGCGCGGCCGCTGCGCGCGAGGGCAATGCGCTCGGCAATTGACGACATCCTTAGCGGGCGGACGAGCCAGCCGAGGCAGCCGAGCAGGCGGAAGCGGCTTATCGCGCCGCGGTCTTCCGGGCGCAGCACGACCAGCGACGGCGCCCGGCGCGCGAGGGCGGCGACCATCGCCTCAGGCAGGTCTGCGCCGATGAGCAGGACGTCAACACCCTCCGGTACGGCCCCCGACGAGAGGTCGATCTGGAAAGCCTCGGTCCCCAGCGCTTGCATCTGGGCGGCGAGGGCCAGCGTGGTCGCCGGCGGCAGTCCGGCAAGGCCGATCCGGCCACCAAGTCTCGGGGCCAAGTGACCGGGCGCCGGGTCTGTACGGGGCAACGGAATCTCGACCGAGAAAGTCGCCCCTTCCCCGGGAGACGAAGCAACCGAAACCTTGCCGCCAAGCAGGTCGGCGAGGCGCTTGACGATGGCAAGGCCGAGGCCAACGCCGCCGTCTCGGTAGGCGTCTCCCGAGGCAGACTGGCGGAACGCCTCGAACAGGCGGGCCTGATCATCAGCGGCTATGCCGGGCCCTGTGTCGCGGACATGGATGGCGAGGCCGGAGTCGCGCGGCTCGACATCGACGAGCACGGCGCCGCGGACCGTGAACTTGAGCGCGTTGCCTACGAGGTTGAACAGGATCTGCCGGAGGCGCCCGGCATCCCCGGTATATGCCGGGACTGGCCAGGACAACGCCCGGACGGCGAGATCCAGCCCGGCGGCATGGGCACGCGGCGCTAGGAGCTCTGCAACTTCGCGGGAGAGTTGGAGCGGGCAGAAAGTTTCTGCCTCAAGCTCGACGGCCGATGCATCAAGGCGGGCATAGTCGAGGACGTTGTTCAGAAGGTCGAGCAGGCGCGCGCCCGACAGGCGGATGGTTTCGGCATACTCGCGCTGGGCTGGCGAGAGGTCCGTCTCGAGCAACAGCGAAACGGTCCCAAGGATGCCATTCAGAGGCGTGCGGATCTCATGGCTCGCGGTAGCGAGGAAGGCCTGTTCGGGCGATGCGGAATCAGAGGCAGGCGGGCTCGAGGTCATGGGCGCGAACCTAATCCCAATGCCTGAGCAGAGCCTTAACCGACCGCTCACCGCGCGATGGCAGCCCCTCCGGCCGAAGCCGTGCTGGGCGCAAGGCGATGCCGGTAGCTGAGGGCTTCTGCGATGTGTACGCGGCGTACACCGGATGAACCATCGAGGTCGGCAATCGTTCGGGCGACTTTCAGGACGCGGATGTAGCCGCGCCCAGTGAGCAGGAGCTTCTCGGCGGCCTCTGCGAGCAGCGCCGCGCCGGAAGCATCCGGCAAGGCAAACCGGTCAATCGCGCCGGGCGGCATGTCGGCATTCACGAGGCGGCGGCCTTCGGGGCCGGTCTCGAACCGCTCCGACTGAGGTTCCCGCGCGCGGGAAACCCGTTCGCGCACTTCGGCGCTGCCCTCCGTAGGCGGCGGCAGGCTGAGATCGACGGCCGTAACAGGCGGGGTTTCGTAGAAGAGGTCGATCCGGTCAAGGAAAGGCCCGGAGATCCGCGCCTGGTAGTCCTGCGCGCAGCGGGGTCCACGCGTGCAAGCGGCTGCGCCCGGCCCTCCCCCGCAGCGGCAGGGGTTCATCGCCGAGACAAGCTGGAACCGCGCCGGATAACGCACGTGCCGGTTGGCGCGCGCGATTACGGCCTCACCTGCCTCCAATGGCTGACGAAGACTATCGAGCACCTGGCTTGAGAATTCCGGCAACTCATCAAGAAAAAGGACGCCGCGATGGGCAAGCGAGACTTCACCGGGCTTCGCCTTGATGCCGCCGCCGACAAGCGCGGCCATCGAGGCGGAATGGTGCGGCGCGCGGAACGGACGAGTGCGCGATAGCTGACCGCGCTGAAGCAGGCCAGCGACCGATTGTATCTGCGAGACTTCGAGCAATTCGCGCGCCGATAGCGGCGGCAGCAAACCTGGCAGGCGCTGGGCCAGCATCGACTTTCCCGAGCCCGCCGGGCCGCAATAGAGGAGGTTGTGCCCGCCTGCGGCGGCAATCTCCAGAACGCGTTTGGCGCCTTCCTGACCTTTGACTTCACACAGGTCCGGGCCGATGGGGGCTTCGAGCAGATCGCCCTTCTTTGGCGGACCGAGCACGCTGCGGCCGGCGAAGTGTTTGATCAGCGCGATCAGGCTGGGCGCCGGCAGGACGCCGCCGCCGGCCCACGCCGCTTCGGCGCCGCAGGCCTGCGGACAGATGAGGCTGAGCCCCATCGATTCCGCCGCCATCGCCGCCGGAAGCACGCCGGCGGTTTCAACCAGCCGCCCATCCAGCGACAACTCACCTATGGCAGCATATTTCGCGAGCTGATCCTCAGGAATTACGCCGAGCTTGGCCAGCATCGCGAGCGCGATGGCAAGATCGTAGTGGCTGCCTTCCTTCGGCAGGTCCGCCGGCGCGAGGTTCACGATCACCCGCTTCGGCGGCAGGGCAAGGCCGAGCGCGGCAAAGGCCGCCCGGACCCGTTCCCGGCTTTCGCCGACCGCCTTGTCAGGCAAGCCGACGATCATGAAGGCGACCTGCCCGCCCGAAAGCTGGACCTGCACATCGACGGGCTGCGCCTCGACCCCGTCAAACGCGAATGTGGTGATCCGTGCGACCATTGCCCCGCCCTTCCGCCCGATCAGGGGCTAGCACAGGCACGCGAACAAATAAAGAACGATTTCTTAATAAAGTGGAAAAGCGAAGCCCTGCACCGCCCATCGCCTTTGGCGCCCCCCTCCCGCACCGCGGCAGACAGGCAAAAGGTGTTTTCGAGGAATTTTCGATGCAGGCAGTATAACTCCGTGGGCGGAGGTGTTGCACAAGGATTGAGGCGTTATTCCCCAAGCGCTTGATCGGGATGGATTTTGTTCTTCCGGAGGCGCGCGACTTGTAGGCGCAAGTCAGCCTCCCTGCCTCACCAAGGCGTGCTGTTCCCTCTCACTGGGTGCACATCTGGCGACGATTCATTCTCGTCTGGTTCTCAAGGATTCTCATTTTCTATCACTTTTTATCGTTCGCTATCGCGGTCCCTCGCGGCCAGCGGCGTCCGGCATTTGGGGTGACGCTGAGTATAACCGGGCCGTGGGGTGTTGCGCAGGGGCTGACGTGAGCAACAGCGGCGAGGGTCAGGCTTCGACGTTTTCCACAGCGGCGAGCGCGGCGCGCAGCACATCAAGGCCTGCGCCTTTCTTCACGGCGTTTTCGGACAGGATGCGGCGCCACCGGCGCGCGCCGGGCTGGCCAGCGAAGAGGCCGAGCATGTGTCGTGTCATCGAATGCAGGCTGGCCCCTTCGGCAAGGCGCGCGGCGATGTAGGGCTCATAGGCGCGGACCGCCTCCCCCGCCGGGACCGACCCCCTTTCGCCGAACAGGCGGGCATCGACCTCGCCGAGCAGGCCCGGCGTCTGGTAGGCCGCGCGGCCGAGCATGACACCGTCAAAGGTCTGCAGGTGGTCCGCACACTGATCGAGCGTGGTGATACCGCCATTCAGGATCAGCGTCAGGTCCGGACGGGCCCGCTTCAGTTCGGCCACGAGGCCGTAGTCGAGCGGCGGAACCTCGCGGTTCTCCTTCGGACTGAGACCCTTGAGCCAGGCAGCGCGGGCGTGCACCGTGAAGACGGAGCAGCCTGCGGCGGAGACCTTGTCGATGAAAGTGAACAGCGTCTCCCGGGCGGGCAGGTCGTCAATCGCGATGCGGTTCTTGACCGTGACCGGGATGGAGACCGCCGCGCGCATGGCGGCGACACAATCGGCCACAAGGTCTGGCTCCGCCATCAGGCAGGCGCCGAACGCGCCGGACTGCACCCGCTCTGACGGGCAGCCGCA
>CAZXQD010000130.1:0-7479 GCA_964643405.1 uncultured Hyphomonas sp.
GCTCTTCGGCTTGCAGGGCTTTTTGCCATCGCCTGTCGCAGGCGGTTCAGGCGTTTTAGCGACCCTACTCCTCGCCATTTGCTTATTCGGCCTCAGAAGCGAAGACTGAACCGCGCTGGCCTAGGCTGTTTGGATGGGATCCTGCAGCCGGAGTAGTTTCCTCTGGCACCGCAAAGTCATTGGCCTGGGCTTCTGCCGAATGGTCCTAACAGGCAGTTTAGGGCCAACGACCGCCGGCTGCCATCCATCTTACGAACGACAAATCACAAGCCTTAATCAGCCTAGAGCATCCTGCTGATTCTGTGAATCGGACGATTCACAAGTCTGTCGATTGATGATTCACTTCTGCGAGGAGGTGGATCATGGGCAAGTTTTATTCGGACGATATCCGTCTTCGCGTGACAGGTGCGGTTGCCAAGGGCGCGTCGCGCCGGGCGGCGGCGCGCCGGTTCGCGGTGAGCGAGAGTTCAGCCATCCGCTGGGCTGAACGCACGGCAAAGGAAGGTAGTCCTGCGCCGCGCAAGCAGGGCCGCCCCTTTGGCAAGGGACCGCTAGCGGATCATCTCGACTTTCTGGTTGCGGCGGTTGAGGCGAGGCCAGACATCACGATGCCGGAGCTGGCGGCTCGGCTGGAAGCCGAGACCGGGATGGTTGCGCATCCGGCCTCGATCTCCCGTCTGCTGTGCCGGGCGGGGTTCACATATAAAAAAACAGCTGATGGCGTCGGAGTGCGCACGCGCTGATGTCGCCGAGCGCCGCCGTATCTGGATCACCCATCGCCAGCCCTTCATGCGGCGGTCGCCGGGGCGGCTGGTGTTCATCGACGAGACGTCAGTGAACACCAAGATGTGCCGGCTGCGCGGCCGGGCCCGTTGGGGCAAGCGCCTGAAGGCGGACGCGCCGTTCGGCAAATGGGGCACGCAGACCTTCATTGCCGCCCTGCGATGCGGCGAGCTTACCGCCCCGTGGATACTGCCTGGCGCCATCGACCGGGCAGCCTTCAACACTTATGTCGAAACCCAACTCGCCCCGACCCTGCAGCCGCGCGATGTCGTCATCCTCGACAACCTGTCAGTCCACAAAAGCGCCTACGCCAACGATATCGTCCGTGCACGGGGCGCCTGGCTCTTGTTCCTGCCGCAATACTCGCCCGACCTGAACCCGATCGAACAAGCCTTCTCCAAACTCAAAGCCCACCTGCGCGCCGCAGCAGCCCGAACGTTCGACGACCTCGAAGCCGCCATCGGCAACATCTGCGCCCTCTACGAACCCAAAGAGTGTTGGAACTACTTCAAAGCCGCAGGCTATGCTTCAGATTAACGGCACGGTGCTCTAACGCTCAACTCCAGTTCTCGACAGTCGTCTTGCCAGACGCTCCCGCTCGAGCTGGTGGGCGATCTGTCGCTCAGTCATGAGCTGCTTTCGGATATCGAGGTGCAGCTCCATGGCCTTGAGCCGATCTTGCCAGTCTGGCTCAAAACAAAGGGCGCCGCGCCGGATCTCGTTCGCCAACCCAAGCCGGCGAAGTTCCTTGGCTCGGGCGCGCACAGCGGCGGTTAGGTCAGGATCACCGTTGGAGCTTTGCAGTCGGCCGACCTCGATCGTCCTGCTCTCGGGTAGTTGCACCGCGATGATCCGGTCGAGACGGGTTGGCGCGTGGCGCGTGATCTCGCGCTGAAGGGCTTCACGTTCCTGGCCTGGCGTGCGATGCCCGAGCCAGCTCGTCGCCACATCCCGGGCGATCTCGCGTAGCCGGTGCCGGATGAAGTCACGGGGAAGGATCAAATCCTGCCCTTTTGCACGGCGCCCGCGAAGGACGATGTGGGTATGCGCATGCCCGGTGTCATGATGATTCACCGCGATCCAAGAGAAGGTGGTGCCGAGCTCGGCCTCGGCGCGAGCCATCACTTCCCGAGCGTAGCTCGTCAGGTCTCTAAGGCGCTCACCTTCTTCAGGAGCCAGAATGATCCGGAAGTGACGCTTGTCGGACTTCGCCCAGGCTTCAGCCAGCATCCCGCCGTCCACTCCTTCGGTGACCCGGTCATAAAAGACACTCTTCTCCAGTTCGCCTCTTGCGAGATAATCCGCGTGCGCGCGGGCACTGGCCTCAGGTGTGTCAGCTTCGAGCTGAAGGGCAGGGGAGAGGGCGCTCTCTGTCGCGACATCTCGGCCTGCCGTATCGCGCGCCAAATAGCGCGTGTGCGCCTTCAGTGCCCCGCTGGCTCCGGCGCCATGATTGAAGTAGTGTACCTTGACGGTGGCGCGCTGGCGCAGGTCCGTGGCGGCATCTCCCCGCCCGGACGTTTTCGCATGGCGCATGATCGGTGCCCGCTGCGAGAGACGACGCGACAGGGCATTCGGCGACGACGAACTCCCTCCTTCCCCTTCACTGCGGCGAGCGCTGCTTGCCAGACGGCCATCCAGCCTGTCGGCATCGATTGGTCGCATCAGCCGCGAGGATTTGGCGGCCCCAGTTTTCTGATCACTCGCGGCGCGCGCGAATTTCGAAAAGCTCAGCAGGCGGTCATTCTTGCTATCGGTCATCTGCGACTCGCTTCACTGAGGCGAAATTCAAAGCGTCCCTATGCGGATCAAACCACAGGCTGTGGCATGGCCTGTGGCGCAGGCTACGGCCTGTCAAAACCTCCGCGCCGACAGGCGTCTCGCGCGGCCCGAAGGCCGCGCCTTTATCTTGCCCTAACTTCCTTTTCCGGTGCTCCATAGCAAGGAGACTACCATCGCGGAGATTTCAGCGATTCCAGTTTCATTCGAGGGGCGAAGACGATCAGTCGCCTGATCAGCGAAGCGGGCGCCAGGGACCGGTGAGATCGGCGCTTTCTGAGATGCCCCAATAGCGTCCGTCAAAACTGCCCGGATGATCGCCGAGGAGAAATGCTTGGCCAGCATCGAGGGTAATGCAGCCCGTCCATGAAGGCAGGGGATCGCCAGCCGCATCCACCTCAGCACGTTCAGCAACCAGCTTACCGTTTACCGAAACCGTGCTGCCCTCGGCGCACACTGTATCGCCCTCCATCGCTGCGATCCGCTTCAGGAACCGGTCGCCGTCGTCGACAAAGTTGCGGTTTGCGGCATAGTCCGGCGCCGCATCGATTGATCGGATCGTGACGATCGATCCGCGCACAAGTTCTGACCCGGCCCGTACATAGAACCCCTTCGGGATCGAGTCTGACGGGTTGTACAGGATGAGGTCCTGGGGCCGGAGCACGGCCAAACCGATCCCGGCTAGCACGCTGGCCAGGACTATAGCTTTCGCGCGAGAGGAGAGCTTTGGAGCAGGCATCGCTGCGCCGACACGCAAGTCCCGCGCCATCTAAGATGCAGAAAGCCGCCCCGGAGCTATCTCCGGAGCGGCTCTGTTGAGGCTGGACCCGGCTGCCTAGTCGCGGGGGTTCCAGAGGATCACGTGGCGGCCTTTCTTGCCTTTGACCGGGGCGAGGTTCGCGAAGATCTTGCGGGGTCCGATCTGCGGATCTGCGAGCGTGATCGAGAGGTATTCGCGGCCCGAAGCTTTCGCCTTGCGCATCCAGGCGCCGCCGATTTCAGTCGAGGTTTCTCCGGCGAAGATGCGGTAGTCCGGTTGGCCGTCGCCGGCTTTTTCCGCGTTCTTCTCGATGCGGATCGCAGCTGACAGGTTCATCATTGCGAGGGTGCCTTCGAAACCGGCTTTGGTTTCCGTGACGTATCCGAGTGCGTTTGCCATGGGGGTCTCCTTTTCGTTTCCTTGGCTGTCTTCCGGGAACCGCTTGTTCCCGTCGACGCCGGACCGAAAGGACGGCCTGCGCCGGGCCTGAACCCGTTAGGGGCGCAACGAAGTGGAGCACCGCCCCGGGCGGGAAATTTGTTTCGCGATGAATGCGCGTAGCGCAGAGGAAATTTCTTGAACGGGGCGGTTTCAGGCCCGGTGCAGGTCGTCCAGGTCCAACGGCAAGAGACGGAAACAAGGGGTCCGCGAGAGGCAGGTTCCGGGAACGAATGAGGCTCCCTGTTCAGCGAAGCACTCGGATACCTCATGGAAAGTCAGACCTAGTGTCGGACGACTCCCCACCCGCTTGAACCCGCAGCTCTTTGATCCGCACAGAGAGACCCTCGCGCGAAAAAGCCGCCCGGCGGCAAGCGCCGGGCGGCTCCAACCTGCCTGAGAGGAGACGAAGAACTCAGGCTGCTGTGGCTTCTCAATTTGAAGGCTCGGCGCCGTATTGTTCCGTCAAATCTTGCTCGAATAGTCCGGCAATCCGGTCCCAGGCATCAGCGGGCGGACAGGCGGCGCCGTTCAGATGACGCGTCGGTGGCACATGCAGCCAGCCCGGCATCCATGCGCCATCCAGTGAAGTATCGCGGGTAGCGAGCGCCTCTTCTAGCCGCGCTTTCTGGACCTTGGAGGTTTCGCGTTCCGCATCGCGCGCGGCCTCCGACGACACGGCGTCGGCGATGAAGGCGGTCATCACGCGCTTGTCGCGCAGAAGGTCGAAGAACGCCTCGTCAGGATTCCAGAACTCTGCCGGGTCAGTGCCGCAGGCATGCAACACGGCCTCGACCGCAGACCCTCCGGACGCCAGCGTTTCGGCCATTGCGACGGCGACAATTTGGATCACTTCAGCGTCGGACATCGCAAGCAGTGCAGCGAAGGTTTCGCAGAGGTGATACGCATCTCCGCTGCGGCGCGGCACGGGCGCGCCGAGCGCCTCGAACAAGGCCTCTCCGCGTTCGCGCGCTGCGGCCAGCTCCGCCGCCGCAGCTCCGCCCTCGACGCTGGCAAGCGTTTCCGCCTTCACCGCGCCAGGCGTGTGTAGGCGAACATTCCAGAGCGACGCACCGCACAATGCATGCGCTGCCATGAGGCGCAGCGCGATGGCCGGGCTGCGGGTGAGGCTCGCCTGTGCAATGGCATGCCGATGCAAGCCGATATAGTCCGCCATCGGACCGAACATCTCGGGACGTGTTTCGGCTTCCGGCAGCGCTTCGCCGCTGGCCGTGGCCGTCCTGGCCTTGCGGGCTTCGGCAGCTTTCAGCCAGCCTTCATGGAACGTGATCGTGCCATCATGGCGCTGCTCAACGATGACCCTGCCGCCCTGCTTCTTGGTCGTCTGGACATAGTCCCAGCGCTGAAAGTACGCGCCGCGCTCTATCAGGATCACATCCGCCCAGCCGCGCTGGCGGTAGCCCTCGACGCGTTCCGCAATCGCGGCGCCTTGGGCCTCCCAGAACGCGGCGGCATCCGCAAACACCGCCGCCTCACCAAACAGGTCGGCGGTCACCGTGCCAGAGTATCCGGCAAGGTCGAACAGCGCCTTGTCGGTTGTGATCGCACTGCCGCCGGTGATCCACGCGCGACAGGCTCGTCCCATCGGGGCGCGCTCTGTTTCGCTGTTCCAAAGCTTCAACCAATCCGCCTGCCGGGCAGGTGTGGCCAGCGTCAGCGCGCGGACCGTTTCGCGGTCGATCTCTTCATCCGCATACAGCTTGCGGATCGGCGCGCTGAGCGCGGCCAGCGCGAGGACGCGCCGGACGTTCAGTTCCGTAACACCGAAGAAGGCAGCGATTTCCTCAACAGTTCTTCCCTCGTCGTGAAGCTTCCGGAATGCCGTGTACTGCTCCATCTCCGTCGCAGGCAGGCGCGCGACATTCTCGATGATCGAGGCCTCGATGGCAGAGGCCGCATCGCCTTCCGCCATCACGGCGCAGGGCACGAGCGGATCGTCGCCGCTCTCCTTGGCAATCTGCTGGAGTGCAAAGAACCGGCGGCGTCCTGCGACAATGCCGTAGCCCTCACCTTCCCGCCGCACCAGAAGGGTCTGGCGAATGCCGCTCGAACGGATCGACGGCAGGATGTCGGAGACGTCCGGCGCCTTCCGGCCACGGCGCATGTTGTGTTTGGAAATGCTGAGTGCGCTCAGCGGCAGGTGGATCAGGTCAGGTTGAGACATGGGATAACTCCTCAGAATGGAAACAGGTATGGGGGCGCAAGGGCGAGGCCCAGCCGCCAGGGCGGCAGGTGCCAATTGATCGGCACGAAGGGTGCGCCGAAGATGTCGAGCGAGGCATCCGCTGCGCCGGCGCCGAGATCAAAATCCCGGATCGTCACATTCGGGCAGCGACCCTCAACCCAGATCGCCGTGACAAAGCCCTGCTCGATGTCGAGCGTCAGCGAGGGGCGCGGGCCGAGAAGCTGTTCGAAGATGTCAGGCATCAGGCGCCCTCCATCGCTTGCGCGTGAGCGGCGAACCGGGTGAGCGCTTCACGCGCCACAGCGATTGCCTCGGAGAGCAGATCGTTCGCAATCTCCGTGAGGTAGCTGTTATCCGTCTCCGGATAATTGGCCTCGATGCCCCAGAGGCTAGCTTGCGATGCGAGCTGAATGCCCTCCAGCGAAACGCTGAGGACGATCCCGCAATAGAACCAGTCACCCTTGCGCCAACCGCCCATGACGGCTTCGGCCTTGGCCTGAGCTTCAGCGAACCGCTGGCGATGGTTAGGCCCGGGGCCGATGAACCCCGGCGCATCCGCATAGAGCGAGGGCCAGAAACCGTCCTGGCGCTGATCGGGAGCGTCCGGACAATCATCCGGCACAATCTGCGCCAAGACGGTGAAGGGCCCGGCCTCACAGCTGATGACATCGCCGGGGCAGACATAGGATTGGAATCCTTGGGCGAACGTCATGCTTCGCCCTCCGCGAACAGGCCCGCGATGGCGATCCAGTGTGGACCGTAGACGGCACGCTCGCCGCACTCGTCGCATTCGTAAGCCTGCGCGTCCGGCTCGCAGCCGTCACGCGGCGCGCGGCAGGCGAGGCAAAAGCCCTCGGACCAGTCGTCCGCCTGCTGCAGTTCTTCGAGGGTGAACCGGTGCTGGGTGGTTTCGGGAGTCATATCCGCGCCCTCCCCTACCGCGACCAGAAGACATGGACTTCGTCGAAGCCCGTATGGAACACCATGATCTCGCCATTGAGCGCCATGTCGCGGGCGAGTGCTTGCCAGTCGATATAGTAGCTCAGGCTCTCGGGGATCACGGTGCCGAGTTCGGTGTGAAGCTCTTCGGCAAAGTCCGCAGCGCTGCGGTATTCACCGGCATAGTCCTCGAAAGCGGCACGTGCCTGCTCAAGGTCGTTGCCGTAGTGGCCATAGATGCGGGAGCCAAGCTCGCCATACTCGCAGATGAATTCGGCAAGCTCGCACACGGTCTCGAACGAGGCGTACTCGGAAAGGTTTGCGCCTTCGAAGCCTTCATAATCGTGGATTGCCCATTCTTCGGCATCGGGCTCCGGGCTGGCGCGCAGCATCGCCGAAACCTCGCGCCAGATTTCGTCCGGCGTCGTGGCATCGATCCAGCACCCGTGCAGGCTTCCGTTGTTGTAGGCCGCGAGGCACGCGACGTAGATGCGTGGCCGTTCGCTTCGCGAGGCTTCACCGTTCAAAGCCAGCGCGCGCAGTTCCGGGGAAGGGGTGGTTAGTTCGGTCATGT
>CAZXQD010000131.1:0-7393 GCA_964643405.1 uncultured Hyphomonas sp.
CCGTCCATTTGGTCTCCTAGAGGCGATCGTCGCGCCCGGATTCGATTTCAGCCTGGTAAGCGCGCAGCACGTCGTCCTCGGTTGCGGCCGGGGCAGCCATGAGGGCCTGGCGGTCGGCTTCGCGCTCGTTCTCCTCGCCGGGACGGATGTCCTGCAGGTTGGAGATCAGGGCTTCCTTGACCACTTTCAGGTCCACCGACGACTCGGCAATCTCGCGCAGCGATACGACCGGATCCTTGTCATTGTCGCGATCCACGGTCAGCGGCGAGCCTTCGCGGATCATGCGCGAACGATGCGCCGCCACGAGAACCAGCTCGAACCGGTTCGGGATCTTTTCAATGCAGTCTTCGACAGTAACGCGGGCCATTGTTCGGAAAGTCTCCTGAGAACCGCCCTTTATATGCGCTGCAACACATCGCGGCAACCCAATCCTTGCAGGGTTCCGCTAGGACAGGTAAGCGTTGGGAATACACGTTTCCGGGCAATTTATTGGCCCCTCCTATTGGAAGAAAAGGTTATTGCCAATGGCCTTCTACAAGGATGAGCGCCTGGCTCTCTTCATTGATGGCGCAAACCTGTATGCCTCGGCCCGCGCGGTTGGCCTGGAGATCGATTTCCGTAAACTTCTCAAGGAGTTCCAGACCCGGGGACGGCTGATCCGGGCAAGCTACTACACCGCACTGGTGGAGAACGACGATTACAGCCCGATCCGCCCGCTGGTCGACTGGCTGGCCTATAACGGTTTCAACGTGGTGAAGAAGCCCGCCCGCGAGTTCGTGGACCGCGAGGGCCGCAAGCGGGTGCGCGGCAACATGGACGTGGAGCTCGCGGTGGACATGCTGGAAGCCGCCGCATGGGCCGACCACATCGTCCTGTTCAGCGGCAATGGCGACTTCCGGCGCCTTGTCGAGGCAGTCAAGGGCCGCGGCGTCCGTGTCTCGGTCGTCTCCACCATGAACGCAAATCCCCCGATGATCGCCGATGACCTTCGCCGCGAGGCAGACACCTTCATCGAGCTGGTCGACCTTGGCGAACTGATCGCCCGCCCCCGGCGCGACACGGGCGACACGCCTCCGATCGGCGACGACGACTAGTCCTTCAGCCCGAGCAATCCGCGCAAGCCACCGGATGTCAGCAGCGCCACCGCCGCCAATGCCCCGGGCAGTGACACGCGCGACGGCGCCGCGATGAACAGCGGCCGCCAGTCCGGCTGGAACTTGGACTTGTAGGCCCTCAACCCGCGAAAACCGTAGATCGCCTCGCCCCGGTCAAAGGCAATCTGGCCTACATTCGTAAGCGCCGGGGCGTAGCGCCCGCCCTTCAGGCCGGCGAGCGGCGCCATCCCGAGATCGAACACTTCAAAACCCTGCGCCTTGGCCCAGGCAATCACTTCCAGGAAGAGGAAGTCCATCACGCCGTGGGGCGCCTCCGGCCCATGGCGCATCAGGTCCACCGCGAGTTCCTTGCCGCCCGGCGAAGGCCAGAGCGAGGCGAACGCAACGGGCGCGCCGCCATCCTTGCGCACGATGGCAATCGGAAAACGGGCAAGGTAGGAACGGTCAAATCGGCCAAGGGAGAAGGATTTCTCCCGCCCCTGGTGCGCAGCAAGCCAGGCGTTCGAGACTGATTGCAGCTCGTCCCACGGCACGTCGCCGCCCGGCGGCACCACCTCGACCCGCCAGCCATCGCGCATTGCCCGGCTGCGCGCCTGCCGCAAGCGCGCGCGCGACGAGCCTTCTAGGCTGAACGCCGGAAGGTCGATACAGGCCGTTTCGCCAATCTTCCGGATGACATAACCGAGTTCCACCAGCGCCGGCAGCAATCCATCGCTTGCAGCATAGATCACCGGCGCCTTGCCCGCCCGGTCCGCCGCCTCATGGAACGCCGTCAGCGCAGCCAGCGCTTCGGAAGGCGGGCCCACCGGATCGCCCATCGCCACCCACAGGCCACCGCGCGGTCGGTACATCACGAAACTCTTTCCGCCGGGCGCGAACACGAAATGCTTGTCACCGGCAAAGGCGAGGTTGGCATCGGCGTGCCCCTCGCCCGCCCCGGCAAAGATGCGCGCAACCAGTGCTTCGGCCTCGGCGCGATCAACGCCTTCCGGCGCAGCCTGCCGGACACTCGCCAGTTGCCAGGCCGCAATCAGCAGCCCGCCCATGAGCACCGCCGCCAGCGCGCGCATCGAGCGCGGCGCATCGGAATCGCTGAGGAAGGTCCACCAGAGGTCGTCCTGATACGGAACGTTTTCATAAGATGCCAGGAGCAGCCAGAGGGCAACCCCTGCCACAGCCAGCATGGCGAGTACTCCCGGCGCCGTCAGCAGGTTACCGGACAACCGGCCGGTCCTGTAGAAGCTGTCGCGGAAGGGCAACAAGGCCGCCGCCCCGAGTAACAACATGGCCGCCTCCTCCCAGTTCAACCCCTTGAACACCGAGAAGACCGCTGCCGCGCCAAGTACGCCGAGCGCGGTCCAGTAAGCCACGTCGATGCGCCGCCATATCCCCGCCGCAAGGAACAGCAGGAACATTCCCGATAGCGAAGCGAGCAGGTGAGACACCTCCGCCAACGCCAGCGGTGAAATCGACATCAGGCTTTGCATGCGCGCCGGCAGGCCCGGCTGCACGGCGGAGCCGATCAGCAAGGCCCCTGCGGTAAAGCACGCGACGGCCGCCACTGGCGGAACGATTGCATCCACAAAAACGCGCCAACCGAATTCGCCGCCGCGCGAACCGGCACCGGCGGCCTTCTCTGCCACCTGCGCCGGAAGTGTTGTCAGGGTTGCATCCTCGCTCACGCGCCAGCCTGCCTTTTCGGTTGCCCGGGGGAGATGGTGCGGACGAAGCGCGGTCTCAAGACCGGCCGGACCACGCGGGTAACCAACGTGTGGCGGGCATGACAGGAAAACCTGCGGTGCGCGCACACGTCCGGCAGCGTTTCGTATTGTGGGGTTTGGAAAAGCCTGCGCGGGTTCGCTCAGCGGCGCATTGTGAAGGTAATGCCGGCGAAGTCTTCCGTATCCTGCAGCGTCTTGTTGCGGTCGCTGAATTCGATCTCGCGGCGGATATAGCTGAGAGACAGTTCACCCCCAGCACGCTGGATAGAGAAGCCGGCCTGCAGATCACCCACGGTGATCTGGTCGGTCATTTGCACATCGGTGAACGTGTTCATGCCGAGATTGGTGAGTTCCGTATCCCAGACGAGCGCTTCGCCATCAGCGCCGACAAAAACGTACCAGCCTTTCGGCGTCGGGCCATCGGCAAGGTCGAGGCCCTGACCAAAGCGAAGTTCACCGCCCAAGCTGCGGCCGCGAATGTCGCTGCCGTCGCGCAGGCCGACACGCGGCGCCACACCGACATCGAATCCGAGGCCCGTCTGGCGGCTGGTGGCCGCAATCGACACACCGAGCGAGAGATCATTGTATTCTGCGTCCGGCTGGCCATAGCGGCGCGAGGCAAGCTGCGCGGCAACGGAAGCAGCCGCAGGATTGGCACTCCATCCAAGGTTCGCGCCCGGATCCGGCGCGCCCACGACGCCTGAACCCGTCAGGCTGAAAGCGGATGGCGGCGGAACGGTAGCAACTACACCAACCGGCGCATCAGGCGCCGTGAGGCGGATGCCGGTGGGGACGGGCGTGCTGATTTCCACGGGAGAGCCAGCGAAAGCGTTTCCGGTCGGGGCGTTCAGGGCGCCATCACCGAAGGACCCTGGCACCGCCAGTGTCATCCCGAGAGAGGGCGCAACGGCGGGTTCGTAGCTCGCATAGTCTGCGCCCGTTGCCACACATCCCTGGCAGGCCAAGGTGATCAGGCTGGATGCAATCGCGTAGACCATTCCCCTAAAACCTTTCACGGTCAGCTTCCTTACTCACACTCGTAAGAAAATGACCCTGTTCCACTAATCTACCATGAAGGAGTTAGGCCCCCAAAGGACAAAACACGCTTCAAAGATTAATTCCTCTATACAGGCCCTGAACGTTCAGAGGCCGCTGCAGTTCCCGGATTTTCAGGGAAATTTTCTCGCAAGAACCGCGCCAGCAGACGTTACCTCATGATTAACCTGTTGAGATAATTGGCGAAAATGCAGCAGCCGGAAACGCAAAACGGCCCGCCGGAAGGCGGGCCGTTTGTGTTCCGATATTCAACTTTCGCGCGGACCTACTGACAGGCGAGGCACTCGTCATAGTCCGTGTTCGGCGCGTCCATCTTCTCTGCCGCCTGCTTCTCCGAACCGGCGAAGGCCGCACGCTGGACGGACTTGGACCGGCAGTAGTAGAGCGACTTCAGGCCCCGCTCCCACGCCGTCCAGTGCAGCATGTGCAGGTCCCATTTGTTGATGTCGCCCGGCAGGAACAGGTTCAGCGACTGCGACTGGCAGATGAACGGCGTGCGGTCTGCCGCCAGTTCGATGATCCAGCGCTGGTCGAGTTCGAAGGCAGTCTTGTAGACATCCTTCTCGTCCTGCGTCAGGCAATCGAGGTGCTGGACCGAGCCTTCATGCTCGAGGATCGACGTCCAGATCTCGTCCGTATCCAGACCTTTCGAACCCAGCAGTTCCTGCAGCTGCTTGTTCTTGACGGTGAACGAGCCCGACAGGGTCTTGTGTGTATAAACGTTCGCCGGGATCGGCTCGATGCCAGCCGAGGTGCCGCCGCAGATGATCGAGATGGAGGCGGTCGGGGCAACGGCCAGCTTGTTCGAGAAGCGGGCCATCATGCCGACATCGCGCGCGTCTTCACAGGGGCCGCGTTCCTTGGCGAGCTTCACTGAAGCCGCGTCCGCGCCCTGGCGGATATGCTTGAAGATCTTGAGGTTCAGCGCTTTCGCAGTGGCGCTCTCCAGCGAGACGTTCATTGCCTGCAGGAAGGAGTGGAAGCCCATGACGCCGAGGCCGACAGACCGCTCGCGCTTGGCCGAGTAGACTGCGCGTGCCATTTCCGGCGGGGCGCGCTCGATGAAGTCTTCCAGCACGTTGTCGAGGAAGCGGAACACGTCTTCCATGAACATCGGCTCTTTCGACCACTCAAGGAAGGTCTCGGCGTTCACCGACGAGAGGCAGCAGACGGCCGTGCGGTCGACGCCGCGATGGTCGACGCCGGTCGGCAGCGTGATTTCGGAGCAGAGATTCGACTGCGTGACCTTCAGGCCGAGGCGTTTCTGGTGAGCCGGCATCGCATTGTTCACGGTGTCGGTGAACAGGAGGTAGGGCTCGCCGGTCTGCATGCGCAGCTCGAGGATCTTCTGCCACAGCTTGCGGGCATTCACCGTCTTCAGCACGTCACCGGATTTCGGCGAGACCAGCGGGAACTCCTCGTCATTGCGCACCGCTTCCATGAAGGCATCCGTGATGTTGATGCCGTGATGGAGGTTGAGGCTCTTGCGGTTGAAGTCGCCGGAGGCTTTGCGGATCTCGAGGAACTCCTCGATCTCCGGGTGGTGGATGTCGAGATAGCACGCGGCCGAACCGCGGCGCAGCGAACCCTGGCTGATGGCGAGCGTGAGCGAATCCATCACGCGGATGAACGGGATGATGCCGGAGGTCTGCCCGTTCTGGCCGACCTTCTCGCCGATCGAGCGGACATTGCCCCAATAGGTTCCGATGCCGCCGCCGTTCGAGGCGAGCCAGACATTCTCGGTCCAGGTCTCGACGATATCGTCCAGCGAATCGCCGACCTGGTTCAGGAAGCAGGAAATCGGCAGGCCGCGATCCGCGCCGCCGTTCGACAGGACGGGGGTCGCCGGCATGAACCAGAGTTTCGAGATATAGTCATAGATGCGCTGGGCATGGCCGGCATCGTCCGCAAACGCGGAGGCCACGCGGGCGAACATGTCCTGATACGACTCGCCCGGCAGCAGATAACGGTCGTCGAGCGTCTTCTTGCCGAAATCCGTGAGCAGCGCGTCGCGCGACGGATCGGTCTTGATCGAGTGGCTCTGAACCAGCGTGATCTTCGCTTCTGCACCGGCTTTCGGCTTGCCCTTACGGGCGGCTTCCTTGGCGACGGACGTAGCGTTGGTAGCCCGCATGGCGACCCTCCTGAATCATCTGGTTTTACTGGGATATCGGGGCGTTTCGACCATATCTGGTCCGGCGCCTCTTCCCTGACACAACATATAGTGTCCGAAGGTTAATATGGGGTCAACGGGGCTTTTCGCAAATCCGTCAAAGAAGGGGTGGATAACTCCTGAATCAAAGGTTAACGCCGCCCCGGGGTCGCCCGTGTTGCAGGGACTTCAGACGGGGTGTAGCCTTTCTCAAGGGACACACGAAAGGCTGTATCATGAAACCTGTATTCGCGGCGCTCGCCGTCCTGGCTTTCACCCTTCCCGCCATGTCACAGGGCAACGCGCGGCCCAATGCGTCCACGGCCGCCCCAGCCGCTCCGGTCCAGCCTGCAGCGCCGCCTTCCGCCCTGTCCGAACAAGCCCTCAATGCGTGCCCTGACATCATGGCGCGCACCGATTCGGCCGTCGCGAACGGTCACGTCCAGTACTACTACATGACAGACTGCGAGTGCATGGGCCGCGCCATCGACTACAACACCTGGAACGAATCGACTGTGTCCTATGACGGCCCGAAAATGCCCGACTCGGATGCTTACGTGATCGTTGGCGCCCTCTCCGCGTCGCCGACCATCGAGGACGCCTTCAGCGCTATCGACGAGAACATCAGCGATACCGGCTATTCGGCCATATCGGCATGTTTCGGGAAATAGCTGCCGCCAGCCTTGCCTTGGCGTTCGCGGCTGCTGGCGCCTCCGCCCAGCTCAAACCGGAAGACCTGCCCCCGCTCACCCCGGGCGACCTGCTGTTCAAGGGCTCAGACTCAGGTACTGGAGCCCGCGTCGCCGCCAGCTGGTCGCTGGGTGACAAGCGTTGGGGCCATGTCGGCATTGTCGGGGCGGACGGGGCCAGCGTCATCCATGCCGATACCGGCGAGAACGCCGCCCGGGGCGAGCCTGGCGAAGTGCGCCGCGAACCGCTGGCCGACTACCTGTCCGACGTCACCACGCTTGGCCACTATACCGTCAACCTTCAGGAAGAGCGCCGCGCCGCCTATCTCGCCTATGCCGACTCGGTGGTTGGCCGGCCCTTCGACCGGGGTTTTTCGCTCAGCAGCGACAATAGTCTCTATTGTTCCGAACTCGTCTGGCGCGCGCTGTCCGCCGGGGCGGGCGAGGACATCCAGCCAAAGAAGAGCGAGCGCTTCGGCCGCGTATATGTCTCGATCTCGGACCTGTCGGAAAATGCCTTCGTGCGAGAGGCGGCGGTGATCACGGTGCAAGCGGACCAGGGTGGAGACAGGCAAACGACCCGGGCTGAAGCTCGTTAGGGCTGCTCGGTTCCCCGCCTGACCCGATTGGCGAGCGACCCGTCCGCCGCCTGCCTCCGAG
>CAZXQD010000132.1:0-7197 GCA_964643405.1 uncultured Hyphomonas sp.
GGCTGTCGAGCAAGGCGCCGTGGAAAGTGCGGCTTTCGAGCGAAATGTCGAAGCGCTTGCACAGCGCATCAAGGCTGGCGGGTGCGCCGGGGAAGCGCTTGCGTGCAATAGCGACGGTGTCGACCCAGCGGTCTTCGGGAATAGGCGCACGCCCGCATCGGGCGAGTTCGGCGTTCAGGAAGCCCCGGTCGAAAGATGCGTTATGTGCCACTAGGGTCGCATCTCCTAGAAAACTGAGGAAGGCGTCGACGATATCCGGATGCTCGAAGGGCGGCTTGTCCTTCAGGTCTGCATCCGTAATGCCGGTGATGCGGATCGTTGCTTCGGAAACCGGTTTGCCGGGATTGATCAGGCGGCGGAAGGTCCGCCCGGTCGGAATGTGATTGATCAACTCGACTGCGCCGATCTCGATTACGCGTTCGCCGTCCGCAGGGTTGAGGCCTGTGGTTTCGGTATCGAAGGCGATCTCACGGATACGGTCGGTCATCTGTTCCTCTCGGCGGCGAGCCGAATCATCAACGCGACTATGGCGCGAACATGGTCGCGGGCAAAGTCGAAGCCATGCGCAGTGGACAGGACGAAGTCTGCCCGGCCGCGCTTGTCGGCATCCGGCATCTGCCGCGCGAGGATCGCTTCGAAGGCTTCCGCCGTCATGCCCGGCCGGGCGAGTACGCGGGCGCGCTGGACATCTGCCGGCGCGGAGACCACGAGAGTGAAATCACAGTGTCGGTTTCCGCCCGTTTCGAACAGGAGCGGTATGTCGAGCACTGCGAAGGGCGCGCCCCGGGCATGGGCAGACTTGCGGAAGTCGAGCTGCGCCGCGCCGGCAAGCGGATGCACGATGCCCTCGAGAAGTTTCATCGCGTCCGGATTGTCCAGCACGCGGGTGCGTAGCCGGGTACGGTCGACCGCACCGTTCTCGGTGACACCTGGAAAGGCAGCTTCAATGTGCGGAACGGCTGCGCCGCCTTCGGCGTAGAGGGCATGGACGGCAGCATCAGCATCATAGACCGGTACGCCCTCCTCGCGAAACAGGCTGGCAGTAGCGGATTTACCCATGCCGATAGAACCCGTCAGTCCAAGGATGATCATTGCGTGGCCTCCAGCAGGCTCCGGGCGCGGGCATGGGCCGTGGCAAGATCCGGCATCACACCAAACCAGTGTTGGAAGCTGAGGGCTGCCTGCGCGACAAGCATCCCGAGCCCGTCCAGCGTGCGCCAGCCTTTCAAGCGCGCTTCGGCGATCGCTGCAGCGGAGCCCTTGCCATAACTGATATCGTAAAAGATGCCGCCGGCCGATTGCGGCAGGACGAGCGTACCACCTGAATGGCCAGAGCTGAGCGTGTTGATGATGACGCTGGCGCGCTGAGCTTGCTTCAGGCCGTCGTCCAGGGAGAGGATGCGCGCCGCAGGCGCGAGGTCGAGCGCAAGAGCTTCGGCGCGCGCGATTGTCCGGTTGCAGATGGTCAAACGCGCGCCTTGACGTGACAGGATATCAGCAACGGCGCGGGCCGAGCCCCCTGCCCCGAGCAGGAAAACCTCTCGGCCCTCCACGGCGATCTCGCCGTACTCCAGCGTGAGCGCAAAACCGGGCGCGTCGGTATTCTCCGCATGCCAGGTGCCTTCCGGTGTGTGGATCATCGTATTGGCAGCGCCGATACGCCGGGCGGTATCGCTGGCCGTGGCTACGAGATTCAATACTTCTTCCTTGTGGGGAAGCGTGACATTGACGCCGATAGCCGAATGCGCGCGAAGGGAATCGAGGGATGCCGCCAGTTCCGATGCCTTGACTTCCATCGCTGCATAGACCGCATCGATGCCGTTTTCGCGGAGCCACTGGTTGTGGATGTAAGGCGATAGAGAATGCGCGACCGGATCGCCGATGACGCCGAGAAGCCTGGTCATTGCGGAAGGACCTTCCGGATACGGAGATAATCGAGTAGGGGCAGGAGCGGCAATCCGAGGATGGAGAAGTAGTCCCCCTCGATACGGGCGAAAAGCTGGGCGCCCAGACCTTCCAGCTGGTAAGCGCCGACAGTGGAAAGCAGGGCCGGGCCGCAGCGCGCTGTATATGCCTCGATGAAATCCTGAGACAGCGGCCGCATGGTGAGTTTCGGACGTGCGAGGTGGCGCCAGACTGGACGGCCATCTTCGCAAACGACAATCGCCGTTTCGAGCGTGTGGCTCTTGCCGGACAGTCGCATCAGGTGACTTTTAGCTTCGGCCATATCGCGCGGCTTGTCGAACGCTTCATCGCCGAGCGCCAGCATCTGGTCCCCGCCGATGACGAGTCCGGTCCGCGTCTGGGACACGCGCACCGCCTTCATTTCGGCAAGCTGCATCGCCTGGTCGCGTACCGGTACGCCGTTTGCGCGCATTGCCGTGCGGTAGGACTCTTCGTCGACATTGGGTGCGATGGACTCTGCTTCAACACCGGCTGCAGCGAGCACCGCGCGCCGGCTGGCGCTACCGGAGGCAAGGATCACCGGAAGGCTCATGGATGGCCCCTGCGTTCGTGCAGGAGGTTGAGGATGGCCGCGGCCGTTTCTTCTACAGACCGGCGCGAGACATCGATCGTCTTCCACTGGTTGCGCTGGAAGAGGCGATTGGCTTGCGTAATTTCCTCGCGCACGGCCTCCTCGTCTGCATAGTCTCCGGCATCTTCCTGATTGAGCGAGATCAGGCGCTGCCTGCGGATCTGGACCAGTCGCTCCGCGGAAATTTTCAGCCCCACGACAAGTGGACCCTTGTCCCCCATTTTTTCCAGGAAGTCCGGCAGGGCGGCCCCGGGCACGAGAGGGATGTTTCCGGCGCGAACCTTACGGTTCGCAAGATACACACAGGTCGGTGTCTTCGAGGTGCGGCTGACACCGAGCAATATGACATCGGCTCCGATCAAGCTGTCGACGTTCTGTCCGTCGTCATGTGCGAGCGTGAAGTTTATCGCCTCCATGCGCTCGAAATAATCTTCGTCCATCGCATGCTGGCCAGCGACACGGTTGTTGGCTGCGACGCCGAGGTGGCGGCTGAGCATGGCAATCGAAGGATCTAGGACCGGCAGCGTCGGAATACTCCGCTCACGGCAGAATGCTTCGAGACGCGCCCGGAGGGCCGAATCCGATATTGTATACCAGACGACACCGGGCGCTGCCTCGATCTCGCGTGTCACCCGTTCGAGCTGACGTTCCGAGCGCACGAGATAGTAATTGTGTTCGAGGGGTTGCACATTCTCGAACTGTGCACAGGCGGCACGTTGGACAGCGTTCAGCGTCTCGCCTGTAGAGTCCGAGACGAGGTGCACATTGAAGTAGATGGCGGGACGGGTCGGCCGGGTCATGCGCTTCTCTTGCCGGGGCTTCCCGTTTTGCACAAGGGTTGTGACTCCCCTGTGGATTGCATCGCCACACACAGGGACTCACACGCATTCCACAATTGCCTGAATTCGACTCCTGCCTGATCCCGGCTTGTTCTGTCCTGTGACTCCGGTGGAGGCATTAACCTAGCGTTAATCTTTGAGACTCGTGGGGAATCCATTCGCCCGGCAGGCGAGCGTTGCTTGTGACTCGCTTGTGGAATCTGGTGGACAACGCGCTAGAAAGTGCGCTCTCCAAGCAATCATCAAGATCATAACTATAAGTGCCCTGACGGGCCCGTTTCAAAATGGAAGAGAAGGGGAAGGCTGATGGCAGCAGGCAGCGGGAAAAAATTTCTGGATGTGCTTGCGGGCAAGGCGGTCTCCCCTCCCCCGGTCTGGATGATGCGGCAGGCTGGCAGGCATCTTCCGGAATACCTCGAAACAAGAGCTCGCGCCCGGGACTTTCTTGATTTCTGCTACACGCCCTCGCTTGCTGCTGAAGCAACGCTTCAGCCTGTACGGCGCTATGGAATGGATGCCGCCATCCTGTTCGCGGATATCCTGCTGATCCTCGATGCGATGGGGTTGGAAGTCGCCTTCGAGAAGGGTGAAGGGCCGCGCGTGGAAGAAATCTCCAAGCCCTCAGACCTGACGCGGCTGATGCCGCAGGCTGCGGCGCAAAAACTTTCGCCAGTTTACGAGACAGTTGCGCGCGTGAAGGCTGAATTGCCGCCATCTTGTGCCCTGATCGGTTTTGCGGGATCACCCTGGACTGTGACGCTCTATGCCATCGAGGGCCGGGGCAAGACCGACAAGTCAATGGCCTGGCGGTGGGCACATGGCCGTCCGCAGGACCTTGCCGAGGCAATGGAACATGTGGCCGAAGCGACGGCGCATTACCTTGCTGCGCAGGTGGAGGCAGGCGCCGACGCCTTGATGCTGTTTGACAGCTGGGCCGAGGGATTGCCCGACAACATTTTTGAAGAAGTCATCATCGCTCCGACAAAGAAACTGGTCTCGCGGCTCCGGTCCATGGGTGTGACCGTGCCGATTATCGGTTTCCCGCGCGGGGCAGGAGTCATGGTGCCAGATTATGTTGCCGCGACGGGAGTCACAGCGGTTGGGCTCGACACGGCCGCCCAGCCGAAATTCATCAATGCCAACCTGCCCGCGAACTTCCCGGTTCAGGGTCACCTTGATCCGCTGCTCCTGATCGAGGGTGGTGCGCGTCTTGACGCACGGGTGGATGAACTTCTGGACGCCTACCGTGGCCGGCCCCATATCTTCAATCTCGGTCACGGGGTCCGCCCGGAGACACCGATTGCGCATGTTGAGCGCGTATTGAACCGGATTCGAAAGGGATAAGTCCGCGTATGGGCCGCAGAATTGCCGTCGTGTTGTTCAACCTCGGCGGCCCCGACAAGCCGGCCTCGGTACAACCTTTTCTCCAGAATCTGTTCCGCGATCCCGCAATCATCCGGGCGCCTCTGCCGCTGCGCTGGTTTCTCGCGCGTCTGATCTCACGCACGCGGGCGCCTGCCGTGATCAAGAACTACGCGATGATGGACGCAGATGGCGGCTCCCCCCTCCTCCGCGAAACCGAGTTGCAGGCGCGTGCCCTGGAAGCGGAGCTCATGAAAGCCCTGCCAGGCGACGAGGTGAAATGCTTCATCGCGATGCGCTATTGGCACCCGTTCACCGAGGAATCGGCTCGGGACGTCAAACGTTGGGGCGCGGACGAGGTGGTGCTCCTTCCGCTCTATCCACAGTTTTCCACGACGACGACGGGCTCATCGCTCAGCGCGTGGAACGCCGCTTTCAAGGGCAAGGCCAAAACGGTCTGTTGCTATCCGTTCGAAGAGAATTTCGTTTCGGCGCATGTGGACCGCATAATGGAAGCACATGCACGGGCAGGTTCACCGGAGCAGGTGACGCTTCTTCTGTCGGCGCACGGTTTGCCGGAACAGGTTGTGAAGGCCGGTGATCCCTACCAGTGGCAATGCGAGACGTTGGCAGAAATGATCGCGGGGCGCGTGCCCGCACACTGGGATGTGATCCCCTGTTACCAGTCACGCGTCGGACCGCTGAAATGGATTGGCCCATCGACCGAGGCAGAAGTTGAACGAGCGGCGACCGCCGGGAAGAACATCCTGATCGCGCCGATCGCATTTGTTTCCGAACATATCGAAACGCTCGTGGAATTGGGCGAGGAATACCGGCTGATCGCAGAAAAGGATGGCGCGGCGAGTTATACCCGGGTCGAAGCACTCGGGACCCATCCCGCCTATATACGCACACTGACCGACGAGACAGTAGCAGCACTGGGCATGACATCCGCCATCCGGTCCTGCGCCGGCGGGCGTCTTTGCCCGGCGGACTGGACGGGATGCCCGCATGCGGCCACACATCACAAAGCGGGCGAACGCATGATCGAGCCGGCGCATTGAGGGCGGCATGGACATCTATCTTTGGGTAAAGGCTGGGCACCTCATTTTTGTGGTGGCCTTGATGGCGGGCTTGCTGGTTTATCCCCGCTACAAGATCCACCAGCTATCCAGCCGGCCTGGCGAACCGCTGTTCGAGACCATGAAGGATGCGTCTGAAAGACTGAAACGCATCATCCTGAATCCAAGTGTTGTACTTGTTTGGGTGCTCGGGGTCCTTCTTGTGTACCTAGATTGGCAGCGCGGCGGCCAGATCCTGACTTCGCCGTGGTTCCATACCAAGCTTTTGCTCGTTCTGGGCATCAGCGGGCTGCATGGCTACTTCATAGGTCTTGGCAAGAAGGTCGACAGGGTTACCGGAACGGTTCAGGCACGCACCCTGCGTATGCTGAACGAGATACCCTTCATCCTCATGATCGGGGTTATCATACTCGTCATCGTCAAGCCCTTCTGACTTCAAGCCTTTCCGGCTTGACGCGCGCGGCCAAATTGGCGAAGAGAAACGCATGCCGGAGCGCCCGGTCCTCGTGGCGCCTCGTATTCCATCCCGACCGGCATCCCCCTGACCAAATACAAAATCCGGACCGCTCCGCATGGCCTCCTCGATGCTCGACAACCTCACAAGCGTGACTCTGCGCGAACTCAAGGCGAAATCGCCCGAAGAGCTTCTTGCCTATGCGGAGGAGCTTGAGATCGAGAACGCCTCCTCGATGCGGACGCAGGACATGCTGTTTGCCATCCTCAAGGAGCTGGCGGACAGTGAAGTCGAGATCACCGGCCAGGGTGTGCTTGAGGTCCTGACAGATGGCTTCGGTTTCCTGCGCTCTCCTGAGTCGAACTACCTGCCGGGGCCGGATGACATCTATGTGAGCCCCGAAGTGCTCAAGAAGGCGAACATCCGCACCGGCGATACGGTCGAAGGGCCGATTGTCGCCCCACAGGACTCCGAGCGCTACTTCGCGCTGACCGATGTCAGCAAGATCAATTTCGAGGATCCGGACAAGGCCAACAAGAAGGTCCACTTCGACAACCTGACACCCCTCTATCCGGACCGCCGCCTGAAAATGGAAAGCCGCGATCCGACCAAGAAGGATCGGTCCGGCCGCGTCATCGACATCGTCGCCCCGATCGGCAAGGGCCAGCGCGCCCTGATCGTTGCCCCGCCCCGGACGGGTAAAACGGTGCTGATGCAGAACATTGCTTCGGCCATCGAGGAGAACCACCCCGAGTGCTACCTGATCGTCTTGCTGATCGACGAGCGCCCGGAAGAGGTGACCGACATGCGCCGAACGGTGAAAGGCGAAGTGATCGCCTCGACCTTTGACGAGCCTGCCACCCGCCACGTCCAGGTCGCCGAAATGGTGATCGAGAAAGCCAAGCGTCTCGTCGAGCATAAGCG
>CAZXQD010000133.1:0-6947 GCA_964643405.1 uncultured Hyphomonas sp.
CCCTCTACAAGCAGCTGCACGAGACGCCGGAACTCTCCTTCAAGGAAGCGCAGACCTCTGCCCTCCTCGCCAGCGAACTGAAAGCGCTCGGCTTCACCGTCACCGAGAATGTCGGCGATGCCTGGGTCAAGGCGAAGTCGATGAAGGATCACGGCGAGGTGCGCGCCGGGGTCGGCGGTTACGGCGTCGTCGGTGTCTTCGAAAACGGCCCCGGCCCGGTCGTCCTGATCCGCGCCGACACGGACGCCCTGCCCGTACCCGAAAATACCGGCCTTGCTTTTGCCTCCAGGGTCGTCTCCGAAACCTGGACCGGCGTCGAAAGCAACGTCATGCACGCCTGCGCCCACGATATCCACATGACCGTCTGGGTCGGCACGGCCCGCCGCCTCATCGCCGAGAAGGACAAGTGGAAGGGCACGCTGGTGATGATTGCTCAGCCTGCGGAGGAAATCGGGCTCGGCGCCCAGGCCATGCTGGCCGAGGGCCTTTACACGAAGTTTCCGAAGCCGGACTACAACATCGCCCTGCACGTCTCCGCAGGTGCCCCCTCCGGCACCATCGCCTATTCCTCCGGTTTCGCGCTCGCCAATGTCGACTCGGTCGATATCAAGGTCAAAGGCGTCGGCGGCCACGGCGCGTATCCGCACACCACTGTCGATCCCATCCTCGTCGCGAGCCACATCGTCGTCGCGCTGCAAAGCCTCGTCTCGCGCAATACCAATCCGCTCGATTCCGCCGTCGTCACGGTCGGCTCGATCAAGGCGGGCGCCAAGCACAACATCATCCCGGATGAAGCCGAACTGCTGATCACCGTGCGGTCGTACGAGGACAAGACGCGTCAGATGCTGCTCGACGGCATCAAGCGCATCGCCGAAGGACAGGCCGCCGCCTTCGGCGCGCCCGCGCCCGAGATCACGGTCGAGAGCGATTATACGCCTGCGACTTACAATGACCCGGACCTGACCGCCCGCGCGATGGCCGCCATCGCCAGGGAACTCGGCGAGGCCAACGTGCGCGCGGTTCCGCCCGTCATGGGCGGCGAAGACTTCGGCCAGTTCGCCCGCACTGACGAAAAAATCCCTGGCGTCATCTTCTGGCTCGGCGCCGTCGAGCCGGACAAGTACGCCGCCTCGCAAGTCGACGGCATGCCGCTTCCCTCGCTCCACTCCCCCCTCTTCGCCCCCGACTACGACCCCGCCATCGCCACCGGCGTCGATGCGATGACGGCGGCGGTGATCGACTTGTTCAAGGACTGATACCGAACGCCCCGTCCAATCATGGCCAAAAGGTGGCGCTGCCTTGCCTTGGGGCGGGTTCTGCGCTAAATACCCTTTTGCTCAGAGTGCGCAAAAGTAACAGAGCCGTCACGAAGAGCCCTGCCCCTCCCGCATTTTCAGGGACGCTGTCTTGAAATGCGGAGTGCCAGGCCTAACTTATACTCAAATCGAGCATAATGGCTCGGTCCTGGAGGATAACATGGCGCGTCTGATCGATTCCGGCCCCGGCTGCCCCACCCCCACACCGCTGCGCGGCAAGTCCGCCGCCGAAGCCCGCGGCCTCGTCTATGATGACGCCGTGAAGGCCGAGACCGACCCGCTCTATCCGCTCGTCGCCGATTTCGTCACGCCGATGGAATGGCCCGCGATTGCCCCGCTGGTCGCTGGCATCAACCGCCTGAAGAAGGCGAAGAATGCCGTCATCCTGGCGCACAATTACATGACCCCGGACATCTTCAGTCTGGTCGGCGATTTCCGCGGCGACTCGCTGCAGCTCGCCCGCGAAGCCTCGGCGACCGACGCCGCGATCATCGTGCAGGCGGGCGTGCACTTCATGGCCGAGACGTCCAAGATCCTCGCGCCGGAGAAGACCGTGCTGATCCCGGACACCCGCGCCGGCTGCTCGCTCGCCGCCTCGATCACCGGCGCCGACGTGCGCCTGATCAAGCAGAAATTCCCGGACTACCCGATCGTCACCTATGTAAACTGCACCGCCGATGTGAAGGCCGAGTGCCACATCACGTGCACGAGTTCCAACGCCGCGCAGGTGGTCGAGCACATTGCAAAAGAATGGAACACCGACACGGTGATCCTCGTGCCGGACCAGTACCTGGCGAAGAACGTTGCGGCCCAGACCGGCATCCGCATCCTGACCTGGCCGGGTGCCTGCGAGGTGCACGAACAATTCTCCGGCGAGGACGTGAAACAGCTGCGCGAAGCCCATCCCGGCGTGATCATCCTGGCGCACCCGGAATGCCCGCCGGACGTGTTGCAGGAAGCCGACTTTGCAGGCTCGACCTCGGCGCTCTCGAACTACGTGGCCGAGAACCAGCCGAACAAGGTCGTGCTGCTCACCGAATGCTCGATGAGCGACAATGTCGCTGCCGAGAACCCCGCCGTGAACTTCATCCGGCCGTGCAACCTCTGCCCGCACATGAAGCGCATCACGCTGGAAAACATCTATGACTGCCTGCTCACCGGCCGGCACGAAGTGACCATTCCCGAGGACGTGCGCGTGCGCGCGAAAGCGGCGCTGGATGCCATGCTGGCCCTGCCGAAGATGGCGCGTCCGCTCGCCTTCAGGACCGGTCAGGTGCCGATCGAACTCGAGATGGTGATCTGACAAACTTGTGATTGAGACGGCTTGCCAAGCGCAGGCCGAAGCAGTGAAGTCAACCGGACCCTAGTCGAGGAGGCGTCCATGTCGAAGTACCTGAGGCCGGTGATCGGCCTGATGATGATTGCGCTTGTTGCCGGACTTCCGGCTTCCGCCGTCAAGGGCAAGGGCGACAAGGACAAGTCCGACGTGCTTGGCAACTGGAGCTTCCAGACCAAGCCCTACCGCGAAGGCCAATGCGTGATGACGGGCACGATGAACCTTTCTCCGCATCCGGACGAAGGCCGCTACAATTGCGAGATCACTGCCGTCGAGATGTGCAGCATGTGGGGCCGTTCTGTCGTGCGCCAGTCCTGCGACGTGCGCCGGTTTGGCGACCAGGTCTCCGTGCGTTCCACCATCGAGGAGATGCTGGAAACCAAGTCACCGGAAATGCTCTACGTTCCGGACAATTTCACCCTGACGATCCAGAGCCATGAGCGCATGTTTGGCGCCCTCGTCTCGGCCGTCACTGCGCCGGTCGAATTCCGCCGCGCCAATGACGGGATTTCCTGACACGGCCATGTTCGAGGGGGCAGCTCACCGGGTGCACGCCGATGCCGGCGCCAGTGTCGACGTGCTTATCGTCGGCGCGGGCCTCGCGGGCCTGTTCCTTGCGCTGAAGCTGGCGCCCCGCCATTGCCTTGTCGTCTCCCCCTCGCCGCTGGGACAGGCCGCTTCCTCTGCCTGGGCGCAGGGCGGCCTCGCCGCCGCGCTCCACCCGCTCGATAGTCCGGCGCAACATGCTGCCGACACGGTGGCCGCAGGTGCCGGCCTTGTTGACCCCGTCATCGCCCGTCTCATCGCCGAGGATGGCCCGGCCCGCGTGCGCGACCTGATCGCGCTTGGCGTACCGTTTGACCGGACGCCCGAAGGTGCACTCGCGCTCTCTCTGGAGGCTGCCCACTCGCATCCGCGCGTCGCCCGCGTCTCGGGTGATCTCGCGGGTAAGGCGATCATGGATGCACTCGTCGCCGCGGTGCAGGCAACGCCGAGCATCGAACTGATCGAAGGCGCCCGTGCGGTGTCTCTCCTGCAGGACGGCAATGGCCGCGTCGCGGGTGTTGTTTTGCGCGATGCTTCCGGCCGCCTCACGCCGCGCACCGCGCGCGCTACGGCGCTGTGTACCGGCGGTTCCGGCGGCCTCTTCAAGGTCACCACCAATCCGCGCGAAGCGCAGGGCGACGCCATTGCCATGGCATATGAGGCGGGCGCGCTGCTGGCGGACCTTGAATTTGTCCAGTTCCACCCGACCGGCATCGATATCGGCCGCGACCCTGCCCCGCTCGCCACCGAGGCGCTGCGCGGCGAAGGCGCGACGCTGCACAATGCCGACGGGCGCGCCTTCATGGCGGATTATCATCCGCTGGCGGAGCTTGCCCCGCGTGACGAGGTGGCCCGCGCGATCCATGCCGAGCGCATGGCCGGGCGCGGCGCGTTCCTTGACTGCCGCAAAGCCGTGGGCGACCATTTCCCGGATCATTTCCCGACCGTCTTCGCGGCGTGCATGAGCGCGAATATTGACCCCCGCCGCGACCGGATCCCCGTTGCTCCTGCGGCGCACTACCACATGGGCGGCATCGTTTCCGACCTCTGGGGGCGCTCCACCTTGCAAGGTCTCTCCGTATGCGGAGAGTGTTCGTCCACGGGCGCGCACGGCGCGAACCGCCTTGCCTCGAACTCCCTGCTTGAAGCGGTCGTCTTTGCCGAGCGCATCTCACGGCGCCTGATGTCGGCAACACTTGACGCGCCCGCCGCCAGCGAAGCGTCAATCCCTTCGGCGCTCACCGAACAGAGCCTCCTGAAACTACGCGAAGCGATGTCTGCCCATTGCGGCGTCGTGCGCGACGCGGCCGGCCTGACGAAACTGCTCGACCTCTGCCATCAGCTTGAGCCCGAAGCGCCCGGCGCCCCGGCGCTCACCGCCGCGCGCCTGATCGCCGAAGGCGCCCTTGCCCGCGCCGAAAGCCGGGGTGGCCATTTCCGCCGCGACTATCCTGAAACCGGAAAGCCTCAGCGCCAGTTCATCGCTCATCCCGCCCGCGAGCACGTTGCCCCATGACCACCGAAATTCCGCCGCTGCCCGCGGTCATCCTCGATCCTATAGTACGCCTTGCGCTGACCGAAGATCTGGGCCGCGCAGGCGACCTGACGACGGATGCGACCATCCCCGCCGGTACGCCGATGCGCGCCGTGATTGCCGCGCGGAAGCCTGGCGTGCTCGCCGGGCTCGATGCGGCGGCTCATGCCCTCCGGCTTGTGGATCCGGACGTGCGCCTCACTGTGAAAAAGAGTGACGGCGCCGCGCTAACGCCAGGCGACACGGTCGCCGAACTTGATGGCGCGGCGCGCTCCATCCTGATTGCCGAGCGCACGATGCTGAACTTCCTGGGGCGGCTGTCGGGCGTCGCAAGCCTGACGCGGCAGTATGTCGATGCCGTCGCTCACACCAAGGCTAAGGTCGTCTGCACACGGAAGACCACACCGGGTCACCGGGCACTGGAAAAGCGCGCCGTGCGCTGCGGCGGGGGCACCTCGCACCGCTACGGCCTGGATGACGCGATCCTGATCAAGGACAATCACATCGCGGCCTGCAACGGCTCCATCGCCGACGCGCTGACCCGCGCCAAGGCCTATGCCGGGCACCTGCGGATGATCGAGATCGAAGTCGACACTCTCAGCCAGCTTGAGGAAGCGCTGAAGCATGGCCCACACGCCATCCTGCTCGACAATATGGACCTGGAAACCCTGCGCGAAGCCGTGAAGCTCACTGCAGGCCGGGTGCCCTTGGAAGCGTCCGGCGGCGTCACGCTTGCCACCCTCGCCGGCATCGCGGAGACCGGCGTCGATTTCATCTCGTCCGGCGCGCTGACCCATTCGGCACCGAACCTTGACCTGGGGCTGGATGTTGTCTGACAGTCCCGCCCGTGCGCCAATCCGGCGTAAGGGAATCGGAGACGTCAGACATGACCGCCGCCAACGGCCGCAAGAGCATCTTCATCACCGGCGCTGCCTCCGGCATCGGCGCGGAAACCGCCCGGTACTTTTCGAAGAAGGGCTGGTTCTGCGGCCTGTATGACATCAACGAAATGGGCCTCCGCGCCGTCGCCGCTGAAATTGGCGCAGGCAACTGCCATGTCGCGCGGCTCGATGTCACCAACCGGGCTGACTGGGCAGCCGCCATCGAAGGGTTCAGCGCCGCCACCGGCGGCCGGATGGACATCCTGTTCAACAATGCAGGCATCGGCCGCCACGGCTGGTTCGAGGACGTGCCGCCGCAGGACTCCGATCTGGTGATCGATATCAACGTGAAGGGTGTAATCAACGGCGTCTATGCCGCCCTGCCGCTGCTGAAGGCCACGACGGGCGCGCGCATCATCAACACGGCGTCCACCGCCGGGATTGTCGGCGCGCCGCAGCTTGCCGTTTATTCGGCCTCCAAATGGGCCGTGCGCGGACTGACGGAAGCACTCGATGCAGAGTTCCGCGACCTCGGCATCAGGGTCGTCAGCCTGATGCCCTGGTTCGTGGACACGCCCATCCTCGACATGGGCGCGAAGGAAGGCTCGAACGAGAAGATGTCCGATCAGATGAAGGCGAATGGCGCGACCATTTATCCTGTTTCGATGGCGGCCGAGCGTGTGTGGGACGCAGCCCATGGCGAGGACATTCAAT
The DNA here is from genome assembly GCA_964643405.1 of uncultured Hyphomonas sp. Classification (GTDB taxonomy): domain Bacteria; phylum Pseudomonadota; class Alphaproteobacteria; order Caulobacterales; family Hyphomonadaceae; genus Hyphomonas. The sequence continues at coordinate 6,328 of CAZXQD010000133.1, forward strand.
ACATGGTTGGCGGCGAGGCTGAACGCGCGCGCTTCATGACACGCTGGTTGCCCGGCCTCGTGCGAAAGCAGATCCGCAAGGGCGTACCCCCGCGTAGCTGAACCGTTCGCAGAAAAGAGAAAGGCCGCCGGGTCATCCCCGGCGGCCCTTTCGTGTCAGGAAACCTAAATCAGTATACGGATCAGAGAGCCCCGTCCACCGATGCTGACGCGGCGCCGATCTGGCGGGCGGTGTATTCGTCAAGCGCCGGGGCCTCTGCCTTCGGCTCGGCAGCGGGCGCAGCCTGCAGGCTCATCAGGCGCGGCGTGCCGGTCGAGATGGTACGCGTCGAGGTCGAGACAGCCGCCGGAGCAGTCGTCGGCGTCACGGTGTAGTAGGCATCATCGCCAGCGGAGGGGCCCTCTGCGAAGAGGAGGCTTTCGTCGACAGCGTCCGGGCCTACCGCGCCAGCATCAAGCGCTGCGAGTTGCATCGCAACGGATTCCTTGCGGGCCTGGAAGTTGCGCTCCACGCTGGCCCATTCGGCGCCGCGCGGGAAACGGTAGAAGATATGCAGGCCGACCTTGTTGGTCTGGATCAGGCCGGAGTTCCAGATCGGATCCACATAGGTGGCGTGATAG
>CAZXQD010000134.1:0-6914 GCA_964643405.1 uncultured Hyphomonas sp.
ACAAGGTGGTGGGCATCATCGGCACGGGCGCGACCGCCGTGCAATGCGTGCCGCACCTCGCGGCCGGCGCGAAGCATCTCTATGTGTTCCAGCGCACCCCCTCCTCCATCGATGTGCGCAATGACCGGCCAACCGATCCGGAATGGGTGAAGACGCTGCAGCCGGGCTGGCAGCGGCGGCGGATGGAAAATTTCAACACGCTGGTTTCAGGCGGCTATGAGCCGGAAGACCTTGTGAATGATGGGTGGACGGACATTATCCGCAACATCCTGTTCATTGCCTCCAAGGGCGACAGCCAGGGCCTGACGCCGGAGCGGCTGGCGGAGCTGGCCGAGCTCGCCGATTTCAAGAAGATGGAACAGGTACGCGGGCGCGTTGACGAGATCATCAAGGATCCGGCTGTGGCTGCGGCGCTGAAGCCCTGGTATCGTCAGTTCTGCAAGCGACCCTGCTTCCACGATCAATACCTCGACGCGTTCAACCGCCCGAACGTGACGCTCGTGGACACGAATGGTCAGGGCGTGGACCGGATCACCGAAGATTCCATCGTGGTGGACGGGAAAGCCTACAAGATCGACTGCCTCGTCTATGCAACCGGTTTCGAGGTGGGCACGGACTATACGCGCCGGGCGGGCTATGATCCGGTTGGCAAGGGCGGCGTGACGATGAAGGACTATTGGGCCGACGGGATGCGCAGCCTGCATGGCCTGTCCGTACACGGATTCCCGAACATGTTCCTGATGGGGCCGGGACAAGCCGGCTTCACGGCCAACTATCCCCACCTGCTGGACGAGCAGGCCGAGCAGATCGCCTATACGCTGCACGAAGTGAAAGCGCGGCAGGCGGGCACGTTCGAGGCCAGCGCGGAGGCCGAGGAGGCCTGGGTGCAGAAAATCATCGAAAAGGCCGTGATGCGCCAGCAGTTCCTCGAAGAATGCACGCCGGGCTATTACAACAACGAAGGCAAGCCGAGCGACCGGGCCGCACAGAACAATTCCTATGGCGACGGGCCGAACGCCTATTTCCGCATCCTCAAGAAATGGCGCGAGGACGGAGAGCTGGCAGGGCTGGAGCTGAAATAGCCGACCTCAAAGATAGGACTTGATACGTCCTTAAGTTTAATGTACATTGTTCCGGGGTCGGAACAATGTACATTCCTGTACCTGCCCCGCAGACATGGGGGCTCCTGAATGTTGAGTGTTCTCAGGGTGGCGGGTCTGGCAGCATTGCTGGCAGTTTCCGGATGCAGCAGTTCGATTCACAATAGCCGGACACTTTCCAAGCCTGGAATCGATTTTGTGGACGCGCGCCAACGCGCAGTCGTTTCGACCAAAGCCAAACTTGCGGCGGGGGACGACCCCGAACGCATGATCACATGTAGCGAGCCTTCGCCGGACGTGTTTTCCGTACTCGCTGCCTCTTTCGGACTTGACCTCGGCCTCGCCCCATCGTCGGCAAGCGATACAGCAAAGATTTCGGCCGCACTTTCGGAGAATGCCGCGACGATCCAGCGTACGCAAACAATCAATCTGCTGCGCGAGTCTCTTTTTCGGACCTGCGAGCGATATCTCAACGGCGCCATTGGCCCCGCCGAAATGATTGTGCAGTCTGCACGGGATCAAAGGGCCATGGTTTCGATCCTGGCAATTGAGCAGTTGACTGGCTCGCTCACACCGCCGCCTGTCGTGATCAGTTCGAGCGCGATTGCGAACGCCAACGATTCGGCTGCACAAGTCATACAGAGCCTCCAATCGGCAAAGACGGCTTCGGACGCCGCTGCGGCCAAGGCGCTTGCAGATGAAAACAAAGCCAAGGCGACGTATGAGACAAATAAGTGTAAGGATATCGAGGCGACAGCTGAAGGCGCGCGAACCGACACGCAAAATGCTTCTCTGAATGCCTGTAATACAGACAAAGCAACCGCCGCCGCATCTAAAGCTTCTGCGGTCAGCGCGAAGGAGTATTATGACGCTGTCCGTACTTACGTCGCGAATGCGTCGCCGGAAGGGGTTGCTGCACGCGGGGGCGGAGAACTCCTGGGAGATGCTCCCAAACAGCCAACAGCCGCTGATCGGGCCGCCGTGGCGAGCGCCGTTTCCGAGATAGTGCGCAGCGCGTATGCGGTCGATGAGTATACGATGTTCTGCATACGGACTTTATATGACCAGAGAACCAATCCAGCAGACCCCCTCTATGAAGCTTGCATCAAGTCTCTGGAAGCCGGACTACTTGATGAAGCGGCTGTGCGTACTGCCCGAGCGGGTGTTGAGCCTGCGCTTCAAATGCGCGTCAGCCAAACCAATCAGCTGTTCGAGCCAGTCAGCATGCTATTCGAGAAGTCCGAGGACTTCAGTAAGACGCTCAAAAGCTTGGAGACCGAAGCGGCGAAAGCAAACTCTGCTCTCATCGGGAAATCGTTGTTCAACGCAAAGTCGATTTCGGAAGCAAGAAAGTCGTTTGTGACATTGGGCGATGAAGAAGCGGCTCAAGTGAGCGATGCGGCGCGTGCACTATTAGAGCGATAGGATCGGGGCTTCAGTATTCAAGGAGGGTACTCATGCGAGTTACGGCTGTGATTGCGGCTAGCACAGCGGCTGACGCTGAAAGCAAGTTCGAGCAGATAAAGCAAGGCCATGCGAATGCGAGAGTGATCTTCCGGTCTTTCGACAGGCTACAGATCATTCCACTGACGGGTAGTGGGGTAAGCTCCAAAGCTGATATTGTCGCTGATGGGCGGCATTTGATGCTAATAACATTTGACGAGTGAGGACTGGTTTCGGGCCGAACGCCTGTTTCCGCATCCTCAAGAAATGGCGCGAGGACGGACAGCTGGCAGGGCTGGAGCTGAATTAGCGCATTCGGCCGCGAGGGCTTGAGCGCGGGGGCGATTGCGCTAACTATTGGCGCATGGACACAAGCGAGCTGCAGAGCTGGATTGGGCGCACCGAGGTGCAGATTGATACCGTGCATCCAGGGCCCGCGCGGGCGCTGGCAGCGACGCTCGATCAGAACCCGGATGATTTCGGCGTGCGGACCGAACTGCCGCCGCTATGGCTGTGGCTTTACTTCCTGCCGATAGTGCGCGCCTCGGGCGTCGGGCCGGACGGACACCCGCAACGGGGCGGGTTCCTGCCGCCGATCACCCTGCCCCGGCGCATGTGGGCGGGCAGCCGGTGCACCTTTCACGGGCCGGTGCGGATCGGCGATGAGCTGACCAAGGTGTCGACGATTGCCAAGGTGACGGCGAAGACCGGGCGAACCGGCGAGATGGTGTTCGTGACCGTGCGCCATTCATACTCGCGAGGCGGCGCGGGCCTGATGGAGGAGGAGCAGGACATCGTCTACATGCCGATCCCGGACGTGTTCAGCCCGCCGGAGCCGGTGGCTGTCGGCGCGTGCGACTGGCAGGAACGGGTGGCGGTTGACCCTGTGCTGCTGTTCCGCTTTTCGGCACTGACCTTCAACGGCCATCGCATCCACTATGACCGGCCCTATACGATGGAAACCGAGAAATATCCGGGTCTTGTGGTGCATGGCCCGCTGCAGGCGATCCTGCTGATGGAGGCGGCGCGGCGCTGGCAGCCGGGCAAACGGCCGGCGGGATATACGTTCCGGGGCCTGCGGCCGCTGTTCGATTTCGACGCGGTTTCCGTTTGTGGACGGACGAACAAAGCCGGCGGGCTGGACCTGTTTACGGCAAATGGCGATGGCGCGGCCGGCATGCAGGCGAGCCTGAACTGGGCGAACGGCTGAAACGCCCTACTTCATTCCCGATGAGGCCGGAAACCGGCCCGCTCGGGAGGAAGGCATGGTCAGGATCCTTGAGGGACTGCGCATCGTCGAGGGCTCTGCCTTCGTTGCGGCGCCCCTGGCGGGCATGACGCTGGCGCAGATGGGGGCGGATGTGATCCGCTTCGACCGGATACGCGGCGGACTGGACAATGGCCGCTGGCCGGTGACCGACAAGGGGCGAAGCCTGTTCTGGGCAGGACTCAATAAGGGAAAGCGCAGCCTGGCCGTAGACATGGCGACGCCGCGCGGACAGGAAATCGTGACGCGGCTCATCTGCCAGCCGGGTGAAGGCAAGGGCATTTTCCTGACGAACCTGCGCGTGCGCGGCTGGATGGATTATCCGGCGCTGAAGAAACACCGGGAAGACCTGATCATGATGTCCGTGACCGGGGACCGGAGCGGCGGGCCGCAGGTGGACTATACGGTGAACCCGGCGGTGGGCTTTCCTACGGCAACGGGGCCAGAGGGATCGACCGAACCTGTGGGACATGTGCTGCCGGCCTGGGACTGCATAACCGGGCAGCAGGCAGCACTAGGCATACTCGCAGCGGAGCGGCACCGGCGGCTGACCGGGAACGGGCAGCTGGTGGAGCTGGCGCTGAAGGACATGGCGCTGGCGATGCTGGGCAATCTCGGCATCATCGGCGAGGTGACCGTCAACGGTTATGACCGGCCGAAGATGGGGAACTCCCTGTACGGAGCTTATGCTCAAGATTTTGTGTGCAAGGGCGGCGGGCGCGTGGTCGTCGTGGCGCTGACTCAGCGCCAGTGGGACAACCTGAAGGCAGCCACCCATACGCAGGTGGCATTCGAGGAACTCGCCGTGAAGCTGGGCGTGAACCTCAACCTTGAAGGCGCGCGATTCCAGCACCGGCATGCGATTACAGACGTGCTGAAACCCTTCTTCGACATTCGCAGCGTGGAGGAGTTCGAGGCTTCGTTCAACGAGCGCAGCGTGACCTGGGCGCGCTACCGGACCTTTGCACAAGCCGTGCAGGAGGACCCCGACATTTCGACGGACAATCCGATGTTCTCGATGCTGGAGCATCCGGGGATCGGGACTTACCTGACACCGGGCAATCCGATTGCGTTTTCAGACGCAGAGCGGATTGCACCTGTGCGCGCGCCGAGCCTCGGCGAGAACACCGACGAGATATTGTCCGACATCGGATATTCGGATGGGGAGATCGCCGGACTGCACGATGACCTGATTGTGGCGGGGCCGAAGTAGCCTATTCCTCCACCAGCAACACCAGAACATCGCCGTCGGCGACTTGCTGGCCAGCGGTGGCGTGGACGGCCTCGATGGTGCCGTCGCGGGGGGCGACGAGGGCGTGTTCCATCTTCATCGCTTCAAGCACGGCCAGCGTTTCGCCGCGCGTGACGGCGGCGCCGGACCTGGCGAGGACGCTCAGCACCTTGCCGGGCATCGGCGCTTTCACGACATTGCCGCCAAGCGCGGCATCGGCATCGGCGCTGAATTCCGGAACAGTGACGAGGAAGGTGTCCCCTCCGCAGGTGACGGCGAAACGGCGCGGTGAAAGATTGGTGACGAGCGGGAACGGTGCGTCCGCGATGGGCGCGTCAGCGTCGATCAGAAGGGCCGCGCCGTCGGCGGCCAGCAGGACCAAGCGACGGAGCGCCGCGTTGAGGCGGAAACCATCGTGAAGGTCCCAAGGCGATTCGGCGCCGTCATCGTCCAGCAGCAGCGACGCGACAGCGGAGAGCGCGGCGTCCCGGTGTGTTTGCGGAACAGTGGCGAGCGCATCCAGATTCTCACCGATCCAGTTCACATGGTGAGTGCCTGCCGCGAACTCGTCCGACAGGGCGCAGCGGCGCAGGAAACCGGCATTCGACGGGACGCCACAGAGCTGCGTGTGGGCGAGTGTGGCGGTCAGGTGCTCCAGCGCGGCCTCACGGGTCTCTCCGTACACGATCAGCTTGGCAATCATGGAATCGTAGTTGGAGGGCACGCGGTCGCCCGAGGTGAAACCGGCGTCCCAGCGGAGGGACTCGCCGTCCGGTTCTTCCAGCAGGCCGAACTCAAGGATGAGACCGGCGCCGGGGCGGAAATTGTCGGCAGGATCTTCGGCGCAGATCCGGGCTTCGAAGGCATGGCCGGTGAGCTTGATGTCTTTCTGCTTCAACGGGAGCTTGCCGCCGGAGGCGACGATCAGCTGCCATTCGACGAGATCGGTGCCCGTGATCATTTCGGTGACCGGGTGTTCGACCTGCAGGCGGGTGTTCATTTCGAGGAACCAGAACGTGTCCGGCGCCAGCGGTTTTGATCCGTCCACGATGAATTCGACGGTGCCGGCACCCTGATAGCCGACGGCCTTGGCGAGTTTCACCGCAGCGTCCGTCATCGCCTTGCGGACGGCTTCCGGCATGCCGGGCGCGGGGGCTTCCTCGATGACTTTCTGGCGACGGCGCTGGAGCGAGCAATCGCGCTCGAAGAGGTGGACCGCGTTGCCGTGCTGGTCGCCAAAGACCTGCACTTCAATATGGCGCGGACGCTCGACCAATTTTTCCAACATGACACGGCCATCACCGAAGGAGGCTTCGGCTTCGCGCACGGCGCTGACAAGTTCGGCTTCGAGATCGGCGGCTTTGGACACCTGACGGATGCCGCGCCCGCCGCCCCCAGCGACGGCCTTGATAAGCAGAGGGTAGCCGACCTTCTCGGCAGCTTTCGTCAGGGTACTGAGATCCTGCGCTTCGCCGCGATAGCCCGGAAGCACGGGAACACCGGCTTCTTCCGCGATACGCTTGGCTTCATCCTTCGGACCCATCGAACGGATGGCGGCAGGTGGTGGGCCGACCCAGGCGAGGCCGGCGGCGATGACCGACTCGGCAAAGCCGGCGTTTTCCGACAGGAAGCCGTAGCCGGGGTGGATCGCGTTGGCGCCTGTCTGCGCGGCGGCGGCGAGGATGGCGTCTGTGCGCAGGTAGCTTTCGGCGGCGGGGGCGGCGCCGATATGCACGGCTTCGTCCGCCTCGCGCACGTGCATGGCGGCGCGGTCGGCATCCGAATAGACGGCGACGGTGGCGATGCCGAGGCGCCGGCAGGTTCGGAAGATCCGGACGGCGATCTCACCCCGGTTCGCGACGAGGAGTTTGGT
>CAZXQD010000135.1:0-6757 GCA_964643405.1 uncultured Hyphomonas sp.
GCCTCCAGCGACCCCTGGAGAGCCCTTCCGTATGCAGAGCAATTGCCGGACCTCGCCCCGCAGTCGGGACACCTCGTGCACATGCCCTCGCACATTCACCTGCTGACCGGGCAATGGAAAAGATCCATCGACCTGAACCTGAAAGCCGCGAAAGCGGACGAGACCTACCTTGCCTCCGGCGATACATCGGCGATCTACCGATATGGCTATTATCCTCACAACCTGCACTTTGTGCTCGTCTCCGCCCAGATGGCCGGTGACGGCAAGACGGCGCTTGAAACGGCCGGAAAACTCGATGCCGCCCTTCCCGGAGAAATGACCAGCACCGCACCCTGGGTCGCCCTGATCAAGCCCGCGCCTTATTATGCCCATGCGCAATTCTCGCCGGCGTCCGACATCATCGCCCTGCCCGAACCGATGGACGTGGACTCGGTCAGCAAGGCGGGGTGGCACTATGCCCGGGGGATTGCGTTCGCCGAACTTGGCGATCTGGACAAGGCGGAAGCGGAAGTACGCCAAATCGAGGCGCTGCTGGCACAAGAGGATATTGCCGCGCTTGAGGCAGCCTTCGTTCCGGCCTCAAGCATCCTGACGATCAGCATACGGACCGTCGAGGCGCGCATTGCGGCCAGGGCCGGCGACCTCAAAAAAGCCATCAGCCTGATGGAGGCAGCAGCGGACATGCAGGACCGCCTGCCCTATTCCGAGCCTGCTCTGTGGTATTACCCGGCGCGCCAGACCCTTGCCGCGCTGCTGCTGGCCGACGGGCAACTGGAGCGAGCAGAGAAGGTGTTCCAGCGCACGCTGCTGGAATCGCCCAACAATGCCTTTGCGCTCTATGGGCTTTGGCAGACCTACAAGGCCCAGGGCGATACCCGCTCGGCGAAATATGCCAAGGGCCTCTTCAGGAACGCCTGGATGGGAAGCCGCAAGGATCGCCCGGCCCTGAACCGGATCTGAGCCCTGCCGTCTTGCGTGGTTGACGGATGCGCCGCGCCTGCCTAGCGAAACGTACACAAAGACTGCAGCCTGGAGGACGCAATATCATGGCCGATGAGTGGAACATGCCCAAGGGCGACCTGATGAAGGGCAAGCGCGGCGTCGTGATGGGCGTGGCGAACCAGAACTCCATCGCCTGGGGCATTGCCAGCCAGCTCGCCGCGCAGGGCGCCGAGATCGCCTTCACCTATCAGGGGGAAAATCTCGAACGCCGCGTGCGCCCGCTGGTCGAATCCATCGGCATGGACACGATGATTTCCGCAGACGTGACGGACGATGCCTCGATGGACGCCGCCTTCGCCGCCATCAAGGCGAAGTGGGGCAAGATCGACTTCCTCGTCCACTCCATCGCCTTTGCCGGCAAGGACGAGCTGCAGGGCTCGATGGTCGCGAACACCACGCGCGAAGGCTTCCGCCGCGCGATGGATATCTCCGTGTACAGCTTTATCGACTGCGCCCGCCGCGCCTCGGAAATCATGCCGGACGGCGGGAGTATCATCTGCATGACCTATCTCGGCGCCGAGCGCACGGTGCCGTCCTACAACGTGATGGGCGTCGCTAAGGCCGCACTCGAAGCCTCCACCCGCTACGCCGCACGCGATCTCGGCCCGAAAGGCATCCGCGTCAACGCCATCTCTGCCGGCGCCATGCGCACGCTCTCGCTCGCCGGCATCAAGGGCGGCAAGAGCCTGATGGGCACCGGCCGCAACTGGTCGCTTCTTAAGGAAGACACCAGCATGGAAGGCGTCGCGGGCTGCGCGCTCTACCTCCTCTCCCCGCTCGGCCGCTCCATTGCGGGCGAAGTCATCCACGTTGATGCCGGCTTCCACGTCGTCGGCGTGCCGGATGCGGTGGACGAGGAGTAATACTCCGACTGCAGACATCTTGACTTCACCGTGCGGAGCCACGAAGTTCGGCACTCCGCCGAGGTGAGTATGCGCCCTACCCTGTCCGAGTCCCGCTAGAGGGCCTGCCGTTCCCGCACGGATTTGTCCGTGCAAGGCAGGCCGGCAAGAGCGAAACCGCTGGCGCCCCCGTGCGCCGGCAACGTTCCTGCGCGCCCTTCCGGGCGCCTCTCCGGATCAATCCCAATGGACATCTCACGCGCCGAACAGCGCATCCTCCACCTGCTCGCGCAAGGCGGGCGGATCGAACTCATACGCGATGACAACAACAAGCTCGCGGACGTTCACTGCTACACCCGCGACGGCTGGCGCCTCGCGGGCCTCGACATGGACCTCTTCCGCAAGCTGAAGCGGCGGCGCACGATCGCCTCGCAAGGCGGCATGCCCTACCGCATCACGCGGCGCGGCCTGCAGCTGGTCCGTTCCCAGCCGGACAATTGCTAGTCGGTAGGGCCCCGTCTTCGCCCCGCGGCGAAGGCGGGGCCTTGCCGGGCGGCAGAAATTCGCGGAGCAGTGGACGGGTCATTCCCGGAGACACCGATGCACCGCCTGTCTGTCCCCGCGCTCTTCTTCTCTGCCAGCGTGCTGGCGCTCGGCAGCTGCACCAGTGTTCCGAAAGGACCACTTGCGGCGGACGGCACGCTCTGTCCGGGCGTGGCTACATATGATGTCGAAGCGATCCGCGCGCAGAATGCCGGGACGCCCGAACGCGCCGCCCGGATTGCCGAGCTGGTCGCGGACACACCGCTGCCGCCCGGCGCTGAAGTTGCGGCGACGCGTATCCGCGTACGCGTGCCGCCGGGCGGTCTGTCTGGCCTCGATACACGCGTGACCCTCTGGAAGGATCAGAGCGGCGTCTGGCAAATCGCGACGAACAATCGCGATTCCCACGCGCCGCCGCCCCAGCCCGTGCCGCGCGATGAGAACGGCAACGTGTATCCCGGATACGAATACCTGCTGGAAGCGCACAAACCCAAGCCACCTTACCTGACTTCACCGCTGGACGCCGCGAACGCGGCAAAGGTGGAAGCTGCGCTGGCGGACGCCTGTTTCAAGGCCGGCCCCGACCGCATCCCCTATGATGTGCCGCTGCGCAAGAAATCCGAAAACGGCCAGACCTCATGGCTCTGCCCACCGGATTCCGCTTTCTATTCGGCAGAAGTGCAGATGCCCGGCGAACCGCCGCGCTACATTTCCCATGCCTGCTATATCGACTTTGCGACATCGAAATTCCTGAGCCTGACGGCTTATCTCGAGGCGGCCCCCGCACCGGCCACCGACTGACGCTGCATCAGTTCTCCAGCGTCACCGCCGGACCAAGGAACCTGATCCAGTAGAAGGAAAGCGCATCCTCCCCCGGCTGCGTCGCATAGGCGGCAAGCCGCGCGTCTCCGGTGCGTGCCGGCAGCTGCGCCGCAGGGATCGGCTCGCCGTCCTCCGTGACCAGATCAAACCGGACGAAGGACCAGTCCTTCAGGCCGCGCGGGGCGCGCAGCGGATCATCCGCCGACAGGCGCAGCGGCGCCGCCTCCGGCAGTGTGCCGGAGAGGCGCAGGAATACCTGCGTCACCCAGACGCCGCCCCTCGTGCGCACCACGCCGAAGGCCACATGTGTCGCTTTCGGATGCAGGATATTCGCCCGGTGGCCGGGGCTGTCCATCAGGTTCCTGTGCAGGCGCTTCAGCGCAAAGTCCGGGTCCATCCGGCCGGTGGACTTCGACACGGTGGCGACATTCTCGGCGGAAAAGTCCACCAGCGCCGTCCGGTCGAGCGCCGCAATCCGCTCGGGCCCGTCTCGGCCGTCCGGGCCCTCATGGCCGAAGAAGACGTTGTAGGCCATGTCGAGGCTGTGAAAACGCGCCGCTGCGCGCAGGCCGGGCCGCGCCTGAACCGGCGGCAGGCCCTCCGCCCGCCGCGCCTCGTTCACAAGTTCCAGGAAACCAGCCTCAAGCGCCTCGTCAAAGGCAAAGCCTTCCGGCGGCGCCGCGAGGCAATCCTCTGCCCGCTCGACATAGCGCGCCACATCATCCGGCCGCTCCATCGTGCGCAGGTCGCAGGCATGGGCCGGTGCGCCCACCAGAATCATCAGGACAAGGAGCAACAGGCCGCGCATGCTGGCGGAAAGCCTAACACGACTCGCCCCGCCAGGGACAGATCACCTTCGCAGGCTCAGATCACGCCCGCCGTCTGCAGCCGCGCCAATACCGGCGCCATCATCCGGTCGATTGCCTCCGCCGAGGGCTTCACGTCGCCATAGGCCGGCACGCCCTCGTCCGCGATCACGAGGTCCGCCTCGAACATCGCCGGATAGGTGAAGCGGTAGTGCGCCGCGCGCACGGTCGACATGTACTGCTGCAGCACCGAGTCCACTGTCCGCCCGCGCTCAATCACGTCGCGCCGGATGCGACGCGCCAGGCGCAGGTCGTCCGGCGTATCCACATAGACTGACAGGTCGATATAGTTGCGGATCTTCGGCATCGACAGCGCGTGGATGCCTTCCAGGATCAGCACCGGCGCCGACTCGATGCGGCGCGTCTTCTTCGAGCGGTCATGCTTCTCGTAATCATAGATCGGCTGCTCGATCGTCTCGCCCGCCTTCAGCGCGCGCAGGTCGGACACGAGATGGTCGACCTCCTTGGACTTCGGATCGTCATAGTTGATGCCGGCGACGAGGGCATGGCGCTCCTCCTCGGTCTTCGGCGTGCCGTAATAGCTCATCGGATGGTAATAGGCGTCCTCGCCGAACATCACCGCCTTGCCGGGTCCGAGCCGCTCCAGCAGCGCCACTGCCAGCGTCGACTTGCCCGAGCCCGAGCCGCCCGACATCGCGATCAGGAATGATTTCTTCTTCGACATGACCAACGCCCTTCTGCCCGTCACAACGCTTTCCATGAAAAAGGGCCGCCCCACAAGGAGCGGCCCTTTGCGATTGCAGTTCTGAGGAAGCTTTACTCGCCCGCGTCGGCAGCAGCGCCCTCGATTTCCTTGCCGGTCTCCTGGTCAACGACCTTCATCGACAGGCGCACCTTGCCGCGCTCGTCGAAGCCCATCAGCTTGACCCAGACCTTGTCGCCTTCCTTCACCATCTCTTTCGGATGGCCGATGCGCTTGTTGGCCATCTGCGAGACGTGAACGAGGCCGTCCTTCGGACCGAAGAAATTCACGAAGATGCCGAAGTCCTTCATCGAGACGACCTTGCCTTCGTAGATTTCGCCGATTTCCGGCTCGGCCACGATGCCCTTGATCATCTTGATCGCCGCGTCGATCGACTTGCGGTCGAGCGCCGAGATCTGGACCGTGCCATCATCATCGATGTTCACCTTGGCGCCCGTCTCGTCGACGATGCCGCGGATGACCTTGCCGCCCGAGCCGATCACGTCGCGGATCTTGTCGGTCGGAACCTTCATCACTTCCATCTGCGGCGCCGTGTCGGCCAGCTTGCCGCGCGATGCGGTCAGGGCCTTCGCCATTTCGCCGAGGATGTGGTGACGCCCGCCCTTCGCCTGATCGAGGGCCTTGCCCATGATCTCGCGTGTGATGCCGGCCACCTTGATGTCCATCTGCAGCGAGGTCACGCCCTTCTCGGTGCCAGCAACCTTGAAGTCCATGTCGCCGAGGTGGTCTTCATCGCCGAGAATGTCGGACAAAACCGCGAAGTCCTTGCCTTCCAGGATGAGGCCCATCGCGATGCCCGAAACGGGGCGCGTGATCGGCACGCCGGCATCCATCATGGCCAGCGAGCAGCCGCAGACGGTTGCCATCGAGGACGAGCCGTTGGACTCGGTGATCTCGGAGACGAGACGCACCGTGTACGGAAAGTCTTCATGCTTCGGCAGAACCGCTTGAAGTGCGCGCCAGGCGAGCTTTCCATGGCCGATCTCGCGGCGTCCGGCGCCGCCGAGGCGGCCCGTCTCCCCGACCGAATAGGGCGGGAAGTTGTAGTGCAGCATGAACTTCTCTTTGCGCGTGCCGTCGAGACCGTCGATGTACTGTTCGTCATCGGACGTACCCAGCGTCGTCACGCAGATGGCCTGCGTCTCGCCGCGCGTGAACAGGGCCGAGCCGTGCGTGCGCGGCAGGAAGCCTGCCTCGGCCACGATCGGACGGATCTGGTCCAGCTTGCGCCCGTCGATGCGCTCGCCGGTCTTGAGGATGTCGCCGCGCACCACGGAGGCTTCGGCTTCTTTGAAGGCGGTCTTGAACAGCTCTTCCGACATTTCGCCCGGGGCATCGGCGGTGCCGACGAGGGCGGCTTTGGCCTTGTCGCGCGCCGCGCCGACAGCGGCATAACGCTCGCCCTTGGCGGTGATCTTGTAGGCTTTAGACAGGTCCTTACCGACGATCTTCTCGATCGCGGAAACGGCAGCCGAGTTGTCCTCGGCTTCGAACTCGAACGGCTCTTTCGCAGCTTTTTCGGCGAGCTGGATGATCGCATCGATCACCGGCTGCATCGCGTCATGGCCGGCGACGACGGCGCCGAGCATCACTTCTTCCGAAAGCTCGTAGGCTTCCGATTCCACCATCATCACGGCGTCCGACGTGCCGGCAAGCACGAGGTCGAGATCCGACTCCTCAACCTGCGCGACGGTCGGGTTGATGACGTATTCGCCGTTGATATAGCCGACGCGGGCCGCGCCGATCGGGCCCATGAACGGGGCGCCGGACAGCACCAGCGCCGCAGAGGCGCCGATCATGCCGACCACGTCCGGATCGTTCTCGAGGTCATACGAGAGCACGGTCACGATGACCTGCACTTCGTTCTTGAAGCCCTTGACGAACAGCGGGCGGATCGGGCGGTCGATGAGGCGCGAGACCAGCGTTTCTTTCTCGGTCGGGCGGCCTTCACGCTTGAA
>CAZXQD010000136.1:0-4957 GCA_964643405.1 uncultured Hyphomonas sp.
CTCTTCCGGCCCTTTTGCCTGAGCGATTCCGGGGCGGTTGCGCCTTCGGCGGCGGCTACCGAATGCCGCTCTCTCCCGGAAGAGAATTCATGACCGCCAGCTATCCCGGATTCTCCGGGCCTGCAAGGGCGGAGGCGCGCGTCCTCGCCCGGCCGCCCCGGTCCTGCACAGGAAACATGCATTGCGCGCATCACGTGCCCGCCGGCTTCGTGCCGCCGAACCAGCTTTGCACCACGCCCCAGGCGCTGCGCGAACCGGCCATCACCCGTTCGGTCGCCCGCGTTGCGTGTGTGGTCAGCCCGCCGACACGCTTCAGGAGGTCGCGGATCACCGAGCCCGATTCCTGCTTCACCTCTTTCAGCGCCTCTGCCGAAATCGCGCCCGCCTGCCCCGCTGACCAGCCCTTGAAACTGCGGCAGCGGCGCTTGGCGAGATAGCCGAGCTTCAGCGTCATCATCGCGTTGATGCCGCCATCCATGACCGGCCCGGCCACCAGCCCGCCCATCCGGCCGAGCAGTCCGCCGATCACCTCGCCGGTCATCTCGCTCACATCTTCCAGCGCCCGCGCGGCCACGACGATGGCCGCAACATCCCGCAGGATGCGCAGGCTGCCCATCAGGTGCGGCCGGCCGAAATAGATCCGCGAGACGCGCGCCACGAGATTTGCATTGCGCCACAGCACGATGAACGCATCCAGCGTGCCGTTCATGGAAATCGCTGTCGCTACGCCCACGCTTACGGCCTCCGCATGGATGATCGCCTCCGCCTTCTTGTCCATCGGCGCCAGCAGTGCCTCGATCCCGGTGCGCTCGAACACTTCCAGCTCTGCCGAAATCTTCAGCGCCTCGTCCGGCCCGGCCTTGGTGGCGCGGGCCATCATCGTCCGCGCCGCGAGAATGCTCTTCGCAATCGCCGGGCGCTCGGCCTCCGTCAGCGGGTTCGCCTGAAGCATCTGCAGATAGCGGATGTCGTAGCGCAGCCGTGCAGCCAGCGCCTCCGGCTGCGGCGCCTTCGGATCAATCAGGATCGAAGGGGGCTTCGCTGCCACCGGCATCGACAGGAACGCCGCGAGCGGACGCACCACCAGCACGGCCAGCAGCACCGCCAGCACGCCGACATAGGCATAGCCGAGCAGCGGG
The DNA here is from genome assembly GCA_964643405.1 of uncultured Hyphomonas sp. Classification (GTDB taxonomy): domain Bacteria; phylum Pseudomonadota; class Alphaproteobacteria; order Caulobacterales; family Hyphomonadaceae; genus Hyphomonas. The sequence goes on from CAZXQD010000136.1 coordinate 1,140, forward strand.
TGCACCTCGTCGAACACGCGGTAGAACAGGAAGCCCTGCCCGATCACCACCAGGAAGGCCGCCACGATCAGCGCCGAGACGGACCACTTCACCACCCGCCAGCCCTGCGCCCATTGCGCGGCAAGCTCCCATTGCGGGGGCTCCTTCACCACAGGCTGAACGGGAACCGTAACAAGCGCCTTGGCCATGGGCCATGTCCTCCGAGCGGCTGAATACCATTCAGGTGGGGAGGCCGACGCGGAGGGGCAACAGGTGCGGGACACACCACCTGTTGCCTCCTGTAAGCCTCAGCGCACGAGACGCAGTTCGATCCGCTTCAACTCCCGCAGCAGGGCAAGATGGTTCATCCGCATCCAGAACCAGATCTTGATCAGGCCGACCGCGATCATCGCGAACAGGAACACGCCCAGCCAGAACACCATCAGCCGCGGTTCGGTCGCCGCGTACATCTGGAAACCCGCCCAGACAGCGATGCCGAAAAAGACAAAGCTGATCACGAAGGCGAAGCCGGTCCATATTTTCATCGGACCTGAAAAGGTCGATCCGAGCTGCCCGAACAGGCTTTCGCCTTGTTCGAGATTCTTGAGGAACGCCTCGTCCTCGGCCGTCAGGCTGTCTTTCAGCCGGTTCTCAAAACTGGTCATGTCAGGTCTCCTTCCAGAAGGTCCTTCAGCTGTTGGCGGGCATGGAATATGCGCGACTTGGCCGTGCCGACGGGAACGCCCGTGGCTGCGGCGGTTTCGGCAAGGGTCAGCCCCTCACTGAAATAGAGAATGGCGGCGATGCGGTGCTCGGCGCTCAGCTTGCCGAGCGCGGCAGTGATCTCGTGGCGCAGCGGCGCCTGCGCTGGCGCTAAAGCTTCAGGCGCCGCGTCATCCGGCACGAAGCGAGCGCGCTGGGCACTCAGCCGCCGAATGCGGTCGGCGCATTTGCGGCTGAGAATCCCGTAAGCCCAGGCCGGAAACATCTCGGGCTCCGACAGGCGCAGCCAACCCCGGCAGATGCCGCCCCAGGCCTCCTGCACCGCCTCGCGCGCTTCCTCGCCATCGCCCAGCATCCTACGCGCCGCCCGGATTAGGCGCGGCTGCCAGCGCGCGGCCAGCCGCTCCGCCGCGCGCGCATCCCCGCTGCGCACCATTGTCACCAGCAGCGCGTCATAAACCCGGTCTGTGTCACTGAGAGCCATGCCGCGCCTTCACTTTCAAAAGGATAGTCGCGCCGGAGAGGCAAAAGGTTCAATCGCAAATGCGAACCTGAATGGGTCCAGTCCGTCCCTAAATTCGTTGACGGGCCACCAGTGCATTGCGAGATTGCACTTCGCTGGGACAATGATCCGAACAGAAAACAGGCAAACTCGATTGACAGGCCGCCGTGCCGGAAGGCCTCATCACAGCCGGAACAAGACTTCTGATGAGCCGTTCGTGGAAACCGCCCAAACCCCGTCTGCACCAGAGGTCGTCGTTATCGGGGCCGGCGGCGCAGGCATAGCTGCGGCGCACCGTCTGCAGGCTCTCGGCTTCAGCGTGCTCGTCGTGGAAGCGTCAGATCGTATTGGCGGACGAGCTTTCACCGAGAGTGAAACCTTCGGATTTCCATTCGATCATGGGTGCGCCTGGCTACAAGGACCTGAGGATCTGCCCTACATCAAAGCCGCCCGATCGGCAGGCTTCACACTGATCGATCATGACGATCCACCCGCCGCCCTGTTCTCGGACGGCAAACCCGCGACCCCTGACGATCTGGAAAGGTATGACGAGGCTTCGTCCCACCTCCGGCAATTGCTGGCGTCGCACACGGGTGATGCGGCCGCGTCGACCCTTCTTGGAATCAGCGACCGTTGGATGGCCGCCGCTGTAACTTGGCTAAGCGCCATGGATCACGGTGTCGATCTGGCTGAGCTTTCAAGCGCCGATGTTGCAGTTTATGGCGCCTATTCTGTGAATGCCCTCGTCATGGAAGGATTGGGGTCCCTCGTCGAGCAGTTCGCAAAGGGGCTTCCCGTGCAGACCGGCACAATCGTCACGGGCGTCGACTGGTCAGGCAAGGGCGTGACGGTCCGTACACAGAAGGGTGATATCCGGGCGCAGGCAGTCATCGTGACGGTTTCAACTGGTGTGATATCAGCCCGAAAGATCAGGTTTACGCCGGACCTGCCCTTTGAAGTCTGGCATGCTTTCGATGACCTTCCCATGGGCCTCCTTACAAAGATCGCCCTTCAGACAGATGGAGCGCGCTTCGGCCTGCCCGAGAACGCCTTTGTTACGCGCGCCATCGACGATCCCCTTCCCGCGAAAGCGGCCTTTTTCCTGTCGTTTCCTTTCAGCTATGATCTCTGTGTCGGGTTTGCAGGCGGCAGCCGGGCTTGGGAGATCGAGAAGGCCGGGGAGGAAGCTGCCATCGCGTTTGCAACCGATCAGCTGGCCTCGATGCTGGGCAGCAACGTCCGCCGCCATATTCGCAGAGGCCGGATGACAAACTGGGGTAGCAACCCATGGACGCTTGGCGCATATGCGGCCGCCCGCCCAGGAAGGCACAAGGCGCGTGCGATGTTGTCAAATCCGCTGGGAGACCGGGTCTTTTTTGCAGGCGAAGCGATGGGCGGGGCGTATCCTGCACTTCTATCAGGCGCACACATTAGCGGCGAAGCCGCTGCCTACCGGACCGCTGCCATCCTCACACCCAAGAAATAAGGCTGATTATCGACACCAAATGCGAGTTGCTTTGCGGCTGGTAGATCGGTTCACTCTACCCGTCCTACATCCGCTCCGGCACGGTGATACCGAGCAGCCCCAGCCCCGTCTCCAGCTGATGCCGCACAGCGTCTGCCAGCGCAAGGCGGCTCGCGCGCTTCGCCGCATCGGCTTCCGCGGCTATCGGCAGCGCGGCGTAGAAGGCGCTGAAGGCCTGCGCGAGGCTGTAGAGGTGTTCGCAGAGGATGTGCGGCATCCGCTTCTCGCGCGCGCCGAGGAGGGCGGCGCCGAAGCCGTCGAGCTGCAGCACCAGGGCGCGCTCGGTCTCTTCCGTCACCGACACCATGCCCGGCGCATGCCCGGCCTCGGCGGCCTTGCGCAGCACGGATTTCACGCGCACGGCCGCATACATCAGGTAAGGCCCGGTCTTGCCTTCGAAGCTGGTGAAGCGGTCTAGATCGAACACATAGTTCGTGGTCCGCGTATTCATCAGGTCCGAAAAGCGCAGCGCCGCGACAGCCACTTTCTTTGCCACATCAGCCCGCTCGTCCGCGCCCATGTCGGCAGGCAGGTTTGCGGCGGAGAGTTTCTTGTCTGCCTCTTCCAGCGCCATTGCCTGCAGGTCCGCGAGCCGCAGAACGCCGCCTTCGCGCGTCTTGAAAGGCTTGCCGTCGGTGCCGTTCACCGTGCCGAAGCCGATATGTTCGAGGCGCGATTCCTCGATCAGGCCGAGCATGCCGGCCGCGCGGTAGACCTGTTCGAAGTGCAGCGCCTGGCGCTGGTCCACCACGTAGAGCATCCGCTCCGGAACCGGCTTCAGGTTTTCCATCCGGTCAAGGATCGTCGCGAGGTCGGTCGTGTGATAGCCGGTGCCGCCGCGACTGTTGACCAGCATCACGGGCGGCATCTCTTTCTTGTCGGAGTCCTTCACGACACGGACGATCCACGCGCCGTCGCTTTCCTCGGCAAGGCCCGCCGCCTTGAAGCGCTCGACGAGGCCGGGGATCAGGTGATCGACATCGCTTTCGCCCTTCCAGAGGTCGAACGAGACGTTGAGGAAGCCATAGTCTTTCTTCAGCGCCTCCACCGACACATCGATGAAATGGCGCAGCAGCGCGCGGTAGCCCG
>CAZXQD010000136.1:5057-6706 GCA_964643405.1 uncultured Hyphomonas sp.
CGAAGGTTGATGAAGCCCGGCCCCGCGACCTCCGCCGACAGCACCAGCGGATGCGACTTCAGCGCGCCCGCGATCTCCCCGGCAATCTCGCGCGGGTTCCTGCCCGCCGCCTTCGCCGCCGCCATCGCGCCGTTGCACTGGAAATCCGCCAGCTCCGGCTTGTCGCTCCGGCGCACTTCGCCGAACCGCGCCTCCAGCCCCATACCCTCAAACGCGGCCCCCGCAGCGGCCGACAGTTCCTGTCCCAGGCTCGCCATGGATTATTTCGCCGCGTCGAGGCGGAAGCGCTGGCCGCTGCGGTTGAACTCCAGCTGCTCCGGCGTCAGCTCGAAGCCGACGATCACCTCGAAGTTCACGCCGGAAATCGATTCGTCCGCCCGCGGGATGACAATCCGGTTCACCAGCTCCGACGTCCCGGTCACCAGGCCCCGGTCGAACTCGGCGCGCGTGTCGAAGTATTCCTTCGCCAGCACCTTGCCGTTGCGCCGCGTCACCGCCACGAAATACCGGTAGTCATGCTCGTCCGCCGTCGCCGCCGGGCCCTTGCCGAAGGCGAAATCCACCTCGATCTCGGCCTCCAGCGGGGTGTCCTTGAAATACCGGCAGTAGAGGCGCACGTCGGTGATCTCGCCGGTATAGGCGATGTCGTTATAGAGCTGCGCGCTGCCGTCCCGGAACTTCACATACCGGGCCGCATCATGGATCGACCCCGCCACCGGGCACGGGCCGGCATTCGGCGTGTCGTCCAGCCGCTGGGCTAGGCGCGAATTGCAGCCCACCAGCACCAGTGCGAGGAAAAGTGGAGCAAATTTCAGCATGCGCGGCGTTTCCGTCTTGGCCTTATGTAAAGGCCGGTCCATCTGGTATCCTGCCCCGTGTTAAAGGCCTTGGCGCCCGCACGCAACGCATCAGGCGCAGGAGATTTCGTAACCCAATGACGGCAAAACGCCCCCTCACCCTCCGCCTGGCCGCCCCCCGGGGCTTCTGCGCCGGGGTCGACCGCGCCATCCAGATCGTCGAGGAATCCCTCGCCAAGTGGGGCGCCCCCGTCTACGTGCGCCACGAGATCGTCCACAACCGCCATGTGGTGGAGCGCCTCGAAGCCCTCGGCGCCGTCTTCGTAGAGGAGCTGGACGAGTGCCCGGACGACCGCCCGGTCATCTTCTCGGCCCACGGCGTGCCCAAATCCGTGCCCGCCGAGGCCGCCCGCCGCAACATGATCTACCTCGACGCCACCTGCCCCCTCGTCTCCAAGGTCCACATCGAGGCCGAGCGCCACCACGCGAACAACCGCGAGATCATCCTCATCGGCCATGCCGGCCACCCCGAAGTGATCGGCACGATGGGCCAGCTCCCCGAAGGCTCGGTCACCCTGATCGAAACCGTGGACGACGCCCTCGCCTACACGCCGAAAAACCCTGCCAACCTCGCCTTCCTCACGCAGACCACGCTCAGCGTGGACGACACCGCCGAAATCGTCGCCGCCCTGCAGGCCCGCTTCCCCGGCATCTCCACGCCCCACAAGGAAGACATCTGCTACGCCACCACCAACCGGCAGGAGGCCGTGAAGGTCCTCGCCCCTGGCGCGGGCCTCGTGCTGGTCATCGGTGCACGGACGAGTTCAAACTCCGTCCGCCTCGTCGAAGTCG
>CAZXQD010000137.1:0-6573 GCA_964643405.1 uncultured Hyphomonas sp.
CCATCATCGCCAGCCAGGCGGTGATCACCGGCGCCTTCTCGCTGACCCAGCAGGCCATCCAGCTCGGCCTTCTGCCGCGCCTCGAAATCCGGTTCACCAACGAGGAACAGCGCGGCCAGGTTTACCTGCCCCAGATCAACTGGCTGTTGCTGACTGGCGTAATCGCACTGGTCATCGTCTTCCGGTCATCGTCGAACCTCGCCTCCGCCTATGGCATCGCCGTCACCGCCACGATGCTGGTCGACAGCTTCCTCATCTACATCGTGATGACCAAGCTCTGGAACTTCCGCCCCTGGCTTACGGTTCTGATCGTCGCGCCGTTCCTGGTCGTCGACTCTGCCTTCCTCGGGGCCAACCTGCTGAAAGTGTTTGCCGGCGGCTGGTTCCCCATCCTGCTCGGCGGCTGCCTCCTGTTCATGATGCTCACCTGGGTGCGCGGCACCGGCATCCTGATGGCGAAGACGCGCCGGGATTCTGTCCCGCTCACCGATCTGATCGAGTCGCTGAAAATCGGTCCGCCTGCACGCGTGCGCGGCACCGCCGTATTCCTCACCAGCACGCTTGACGCTGCCCCCATCGCGCTCCTGCACAACCTGAAACACAACAAGGTACTACACGAACGCAACGTGATCCTGAAAGTCGTCACTGCCGATACACCCCGCGTGGCCGAGTGCAACCGCGCGGTGATCCACAAGTTGAGCGAGGATTTCGTATCCATCGAGCTGACTTTCGGTTTCATGGAAAGCCCGAACGTCCCGCGCGTGCTGGCACAGTTGCGCAAGTCCGGCGGGCCGAAGTTCGACATCATGAACACCAGCTTCTTCCTGGGCCGGCGCACCGTCCTGCCTTCGCAGAAAGGCGGGATGCCGCATTGGCAGGACAAGATCTATGTCGCGCTGGCGCGGTCCTCCACGAATGCCAGCGACTTCTTCCACATCCCGTCCGGACGCGCCGTCGAGCTCGGCGCACAGATCGTCGTCTAGGTCAGAGCCAGCCGCGCCACTTGAAGAACTGGTAAGGCACGATGGCTGACAGCACCATCATCGCCAGCGCGAACGGGTATCCGTACGGCCAGGCCAGTTCCGGCATGAAGTCGAAGTTCATGCCGTAGATCGAGGCGATCAGTGTCGGCGGCAGGAACACGACAGCGGCGACCGAGAAAATCTTGATGATGCCGGTCTGCTGGATGTTGATCATCCCAAGCGTTGCATCGAGCAGGAAGTTGATCTTCTGCGTCAGGAAGCCGGCATGGTCGATCAGCGCTTGCACGTCACGGCCGAGCGACTTGAACCGCCCGGCGGCGTCCTTGTCCTGCTTGCGCGCCTGCGCTGCAGCCGTCGCGAAGGAAAGCAGGCGCTGCATCGAAACGAGGCTTTCATACAGCTTCGACAGAAGGTCGCCCTTGCGGCCGATCTGTTCGAGTACGGACTGAAAGTCGCGCGGCTTCGGTCTTGGCTTGGGCGCGAGGAGCGCCGCCACGGGCGCCTGCTTCGGCACCGGCGGCGGAATGGCAAAGATCTCGCGCGAGATATCATCCAGCTCGTGCCCGGTGCGCTCCAGAACATCGCCGGCCCGCTCGATCAGGCCTTCCAGCAGGCCGGCCATCAGGCTCTCGGCCGTAAAGGTGCCGGCCTTCTGGCAACGCGCGACGAACGTATCGATCGCGCGCGGCTCCTCGTAGCGCACCGTGATCAGGTGCTCACCGGTCAGGACAAAGGAGACCGGTGACAGGAGGACGTTGTCGCTGTCCGTGTGCGACAGCATCATGGCGGTCATGAAATGTGCGTTCCCCTCCGCGTAGAGGCGGCTGGAAATCTCGATTTCGCTCATTTCCTCACGCGTCGGCACGTCAATGCCGAAGGCGCGTTCCATGGCGACCTCCTCGTCCTTCGTCGGACGCAAAAGATCGACCCAAACGGCCTGGTCCAGCGCTGCGAGATCTTCGCCCGCAAGCTGGAACCGGCCGGATTGATTTGTATAAGTGCGGATCATGGACGGTCCGAGGGACAGGCGTTTACGCCCCGTCTCTGCTCCAAGTCGCCGCCGCTGGCAACGCCGGTGCCTAGTCTGCCGGGGTCAGCCTGAGCAGCCGGGCGCCGCCCTGGTCTTCCAGCACATAGATCGCCCCGTCGGGGCCTTCCTCGACTTCGCGCACGCGCTTGCCCCATTCGAGGCGCTCGGCTTCGGCCGCTGTCCCGTCGGGTTTGATCGCCACGCGTACCAGCGCCTTGGACGAAAGCCCGCCGATCAGCGCATTGCCCTTCCAGGCGGAGAAGGCGTTGCCCTCGTAGATGTCGAGGCCCGCCGGGCTGATCGCCGGCACCCAGTAGGCAGCTGGTGCAGCAAATTCCGGACGCGTTGAGTGGTCCGGAATGTCCCTGCCGTCATAGTGATCGCCGTTGGACACTTCCGGATAGCCGTAATTCTGTCCACGGACGATCAGGTTCAGCTCGTCGCCGTGCGCAGGCCCCATCTCGTGCACCCACAGTTTACCGTCTGCCGCAAACGCGATGCCCAGCGGATTGCGGTGGCCAAGGGTCCAGACCTCCGCTGCCGGGCCGCCTTGCGATGCAAACGGGTTGTCGCCCGGCACGCTGCCATCAAGGTTCAAGCGAACGACCTTGCCAAGCGTGGAGCCCATATCCTGGGCAGGCGTGAACTTCTGGCGCTCGCCGGAGGTGATGAACAGATAGCGGTCTGGAGAAATCGCGAGGCGATGGCCATAGTGGCCATTGCCGGTCACCTTGTCGAACTGGCGCCAGATTACGCTCCGCTCATTGATCGTGCCGCCGGTTGCCGTCAGCGTCAGCTTCGCCAGCTCCACTGCAGCGCCGGACAGTTCATCATTTCCTGCGTCGCGTTCGACGTAGGAAATATAGACTTGCCCCGTAGTGGCAAAGTCCGGGTGCAGGATGATGTCGCCAAGGCCGCCCTGACCGCGCGCATCCACGTCCGGCCCGCCGGTCAGTGTGCCGGCCTTGCTGCCATCAGCGTCCACCAGCCATATTGCACCGCCCTTCTCGGTCACCAGTGCGCGCCCGTCCGGCAGGAAGGTCATCGCCCAGGGATTGTCGAACGTCGCCAGTTCTTCAGCGCGCACAACCGTTCCAGCCGTGCCGGTAATGCGGAAGCCGCCATCAGCCTCCGGCGCAACATTCGCCGGCGGCTCACTGGCACAGGCGGCCAGCGCAAAAGCAATGGCAGAGGCAGCCGCAGAGGCGGCAAAAAGTTTAGCATGGGACATGGCGGAGCTCCTTTGCGGCACTAACCCGCGAGGAAGGCTGCGGGTTCCACGAGATGTTTCATAGTCTTGCCGCTCAGATAGAGCTCAAGGTTGGAGAGAAAAGTCTCGTCGGCGCCGGCAACTGTTCCGGGCGTCTCCGAGCTGTCATGCGGCGTGATGGCTATTTTCGGATGCCGCCAGAGCGGGCTGTCCGATGGCAGCGGCTCCGTTCGGGTCACGTCCAGCGCCGCGAAGGCCGGACGGCCGGCATCCAGCGCCGCCATCAGCGCTGCCTCGTCCACCAGCGCGCCCCGGCCAAGGTTCAGAAACAGCGCGTCCCGCGACATCGCGGCAAAGAAATCAGCGCCCGCCATGTTCTCGGTCTCCGGCGTATGCGGCGGGCAGAGCAGCACGACATCGGCGCGCGGCAGCTCCGCCATCAGCGCCGACGGCGCGACGATCCGCGCGGCGCCTTCCGCCGGGCCCGGCGACCGGCGCAGCCCGGTCACCTCGCCGCCCAGCGCCGTCACCCGGCGGCCCACCGCCTGCCCGATCGACCCATAGCCGACGACCAGCCAGCGCGAGCCCCGGATTTCCCGCGCCCGCGTGCGTTTCCAGCTTCCCTTAGCCTGCAGGGCCCGGTGTTCCGGACCGCTACGCAGAAAGTCCAGCGCCTGCCACAGGGCCCATTCGGCCATCGCTTCGGCCTGTGTGTGATTCGTCGTGTATTGCCGCGCCTTCTGGCCGATCATCACCAGCGCCGGGTTCTCGATGCCCGCTGCCGCCGACTGGAACCAGTCCAGCGACGGGCTTTTCAGGATCGCGGTCATGAACTCCCGCACCGCCGGCGAGTAGAATCCGTCTGCATTGCCAAACGCGATATCCAGCGGCGGCAGGGCATCCAGCGCCGTGCTGGTCCAGGCGTCGTGCGCCTTGCCGGCGTCATCGATGGTCACGAAACGGACAGCGGCTTCCAGCCCCTTGAGCCGCGGGCGAAGGCGGGCGAAAGTCCGCGCATGAAGAAGACATGTTTTCATGCCCTCGTGCTTAGCCTTGCCTTGGGCAGTGGCACAAGCGCCGCGCAGTCCGGCCTGCCCCCGCGCGGGCCGGATTACTTCCGTGACGCCGCCGACCTTGCGGCCATTCTCGGTTCGGCCCACGCCATCCGCGTCCGCTGCAATGGCCGCGACGACCAGTACTGGCGCCGCTACATGGCCGACATGCTGGCCTATGAGGCCCCCGAATCAGGCGACCTGCGCTCCTCGCTGGTGCGCGCCTTCAATGACGGCTTCTCGGACACGAGCGACGACTACCGCATCTGCGATACCGACGCGGTCGCCGCGGAGGCCCGCCTCGCCGGCCGCGGCAAGGAAATCGCCACACGTATGGCCACGCACTATTTTCCGAAACGCGAACGCAGCGGCAGGGGTTTTGAATGATACGCACCACGATGGCGGGCAGCCTCGCTGCCCTTTTGTTGACAGGCTGCGCGCTGGTCGAGGCGCCGCCGCCCGAAATGCCGGCCGTCGCCATCCCGCTCGACCGCGAAGCCGCTCCGATGCCCGGCCCTGTGCTCGACAACGACGCCTATCCGAAACTCGGACAGCGTCCGGAAGCCGGCCGCCCGATGGCCTCGCGCTCGGCCGTGGTTGCCCCGAACGGCGCCGCCGCCACCGCTCATCCCCTCGCCACCCAGACGGCGCTGGATGTGCTGAAGGCCGGCGGCTCGGCCGTTGACGCCGCCATTGCCGCCAATGCAATGCTCGGCCTTGTCGAGCCGACCGGAAACGGTATCGGCGGCGACCTCTACGCCATCGTCTGGGACCCGAAGACCGAAAAGCTCTATGGGTACAACGGCTCCGGCCGCTCCGCGATGGACGCCACGCTTGCCGATGCGCAGGCCAAGGCAGACCAGTTCAAGGACGGCAAGTCCCTGCCCTCCTATGGCACGATCTCCGTCACCGTGCCCGGCGCCGTGGACGGCTGGTTTGCCCTGCACGAGAAGTTCGGCAAACGTCCGATGGCGGATAACCTCGCGCCGACCGTCAAGTATGCCCGCGAAGGCGCGCCAATTCCGGAAATGATTGCCTGGTACTGGTCGCGCGGTGAAAGCCGCTTTGGCCCGGCCTTCGAGCGTGGCGAACTGGAAGAGTTCGACAACGCGAAGAAGCTCTACTTCAGCCCCGCCCCAGTCGCGGGCTCCCTGTTCCTGAATCCGGATCTCGCCAACACGCTCGAGACCATCGGCAAGAAAGGCCGCAACGAGTTCTACAAGGGCATCATGGCCAAGAACATGGCCGCCTATTTCGGCCGCATCGGCGGCAAGCTCGACTATGACGATTTCTCTGCCCACAAGGGCGAATGGGTCGAGCCGATCTGCGTGGAGTATCGCAGCGAAGTGAAGCTCTGCGAACTCGGGCCGAACACGCAGGGCGTCGCTGCCTTGCAGATGCTCGAGATGCTCGAGCGATTTGACCTGAAATCCATGGGTTTCGGCTCACCCGATGCGCTGACTGCCATGATCGAAGCCAAACGCCTTGCCTTCGCCGACCGCGCCCTTGGATATGCCGATGCGGCATACTCCGGCATCGATCCGTCCATCTTCGTCGCGCCCGGCTATAACGCAAAGCGCTCCGAGCTCATCGACGTCAAGAAGGCCGCCCCCAGCGTTGCTCCGGGTACAGAGATTACCGACGCCGCCCTGCGCGACGGCGACACAACTTACCTCACCGTCACTGACAAGGACGGCATGATGGTCTCCCTCATCCAGTCCAACTATCGCGGCATGGGCTCCGGCCTCGTGGCGGATGGTATGGGCTTCATGTTCCAGGACCGGGGCGAACTCTTCAGCCTCGACCCGAACCACCCGAACGTCTTTGCCCCCGGCAAGCGCCCCTTCCACACGATCATCCCGGCCTTCGCCTTCAGGAAGGACCTGCCCGGTTGCCAGGTCCGCGCCACCGCGCCAGAACTCGCCTGCCCCTACCAGCCTTGGCTCAGTTTCGGTCTGATGGGCGGCGCACTGCAGCCACAAGGCCATGTGCAGATCATCACCAACATTATCGATTTCGGCATGAGCCTTCAGGAAGCCGGCGACGCCGCGCGCTGGGAACATGACGGGGGCTGCGAGCCGACCGATGCTCTGGGTGCGGACTGTAACACCGGCACCGGCAAGGTGATGCTGGAACGTGGCCTCGCCGATGCCGCCGCCGAATTGCAGGCGCGCGGCTACACGGTCAACTGCTGCGAAGCCAACTATGGCGGCTACCAGGCCATCATGCGCGACTTCAACTCCGGCGCCTGGATCGCAGCGACCGAAATGCGCAAGGACGGCAGCGCGGATGGGTACT
>CAZXQD010000138.1:0-6548 GCA_964643405.1 uncultured Hyphomonas sp.
TCTCCGCGACGGGCGCCGGAAGCCTCTCTCCCAGCCTTCAACCCGTCACGGCACACCCAGCCTGCACTCTCACTCTCGGGGGCGTTGCGGGGAGCTCCCCGCAGAAGGGGTCGGCCGAGACCATGGGCTCGGAAGCAGGGGAAGGCTTTCCCCTCAACGGCTTACTGGAGCCAGACTGCCTTGCGGCTACCAATCAGCGGGGTAGCGACTACCAATCAGCCGAGCAGAACACTTGTTGTAGTTCTTATTGAACCGAAGCGATCTGTCGACTAGCCTGAGAAAACAGAAACTGGGCGCACCCAGTTATGGGATGGGTCGGTCTTTTGCTGGGAGCACATTGTGGGAACAGAGAAGGCTGATCTGCGGTGGGGCGTCGAGAGGCGGTTGGAATTCATCGAGTTCCGCCTGTTTTGGGAGGGGCATGTGAACCGGGGCGATCTGATGGATGCGTTCAGCGTCTCGGTGAACCAAGCGTCCACCGATCTGAACCGCTACATCGGCATGGCACCCGACAATATGCTCTACGACAAGAGCGCGAGGTCCTATGTCCGTGCCGACAAGTTCGAGCCACTGTTTCTGACGCCAGATGCGAGCCGCTATCTATCCCAGCTGCGGTCGGTCGCCGATGGCATTCTCGACCGGGCTGACGCTTGGATTGGACAGTTTCCCTCCTACGATTCTGCGCCAACCCCGGTGCGGGGCGTAGATGCCAGAATCCTTCGTTCAGTCATCGCTGCCATCCGGAATGCTGAGGCACTCGAGGTTAGATACCAGTCGCTATCTCGGTCAGAGCCACGCTGGCGCTGGATCGCACCGCACGCGGTTGGCTTCGATGGGTTCCGCTGGCACACTCGTGCCTTCTGTCTCACTGACCAATGTTACAAGGACTTCCTGCTCTCGCGGATCATCGAAACGCGCGGCGCCAAGCCGAGCGGAAAGGATCCCAGCGCCGACGCTGACTGGAATGAACAGGTGACTTTGGAGATCGGGCCTCACCCCGATCTGTCGGAGACGCAGCAAAAAGTCATCGCACTCGATTACGGAATGCGTAGCGGTCGAGCCAAGATCCCAGTGCGAAAAGCGCTCCTGTATTACGCACTTAAGCGACTGGGTCTCGACACTGATCCGTCAGCACGACGTCCCCAAGATCAGCAAATCGTGCTGCTCAACGGTGGCGAAATCGGCCCCAAGACTCAGACCGGATACTCTGTGTCTCGGATCGAGGGCTGAGATGATTGAGAGATTGGATCGCCTCGTCGATGATATTTCAGGCCTTAACAGCAAGTTGATCCTTTTGGTCGGTCCTCCCCGATCTGGGAAGAGCATTCTCCTCGGTCAGCTGGCTACACGCCGGCAAGCACCAGTTCTGAGTGTTGGTGCTGCGCTTGGGCGTGAATTGCTTACGGTGCCGAGTACCCGAAGGCACCTGCAGGCGGCTGATCTACTAAAGGAACTCGTAGATGGATGTGCCAGCCAAGGGCTGTTGCTCTTGGATAACATCGAGCTCTTGTTCGATCAGACGCTACGGCTCAGCACTCTGGACTTGCTGAAGCGGCATGCTCACGCGCGTCGCGTAATTGCGGTGTGGCCAGGAGAGATTCGGGAAGACCGACTCTGCTACGCCACGACTGGACATGCAGAACATCAGGACTACGGCGTCGATGGCCTGGTCCCGTTCAAAATTTATTGAAGGGGGAACACGGGATGCCGATGCGCTATGGCGATCTCATTCAGTTTGAGCCGATCGAGTCGGTCATTCAGCTTCTGGACGCCAATCGTCCAGACGAGGCAAAGAAGCTTGTATCGACCTACGTCATTTCCGACGACATGGCCGAACGGATCGCGAAGCAGATGATCCCCCAGCTCTCGTTCGACGAGGCTGTGGACCACAAAGGCGTACTGGTTGTCGGCAACTACGGGACCGGTAAATCGCACCTGATGTCGGTGCTTTCTCTGGTCGCTGAAGACGCCGACTACGTTTCGATGATTCGCCATCCCAAGGTGGCGGAGGCTGCAGCTGCGATCGCCGGGAAGTTTAAGGTTCACCGGATCGAGATTTCCAGTCAGATGTCCTTGCGGGACATCATCACCCAACAGCTTGAGGTGTTTCTCGAAAAGCACGGCGTCAGCTATTCCTTCCCCCCAGCCGACAAGGTCGTCAACAATAAGGGCGCCTTCGAAGAGATGATGGCGGCGTTCGCCGATCTCTATCCGCATCACGGCGTGCTTCTCGTGGTCGACGAGTTTCTCGAATACCTGCGGTCGCGCAAAGATCACGATCTGGTTCTGGACTTGTCGTTCTTGCGTGAGATTGGCGAGGTCACAAAGCACCTCCGCTTCCGGTTCGTTGCCGGTGTTCAGGAAGCGATATTCGACAGTACCCGTTTCCAGCACGTTGCCGACAGCCTTCGTCGTGTGAAGGATCGCTTCACACAGATCCTCCTCGCTCGCCAGGACGTCAGCTTTGTAGTGGCCGAGCGCCTCCTGAAAAAGACAGCTGACCAGCAGAACAAGATCCGCGTGTACCTTACGCCATTCGCCAAATTCTATGGCTCGATGAACGAGCGCATGGATGAGTACGTCCGGCTGTTTCCGGTCCATCCTGATTATATCGGGACCTTCGAGCGCCTTGTGTTCACCGAAAAGCGTGGGGCGCTGGTTACACTCCGAGATCAGATCCAGGCCATCCTCAAAGATGAGGTGCCTGACGATCGGCCGGGGCTGATCGGCTACGACAAGTTTTGGGAGACCGTCACTTCAAACTCCGTACTCCGCGCTGATCCGAACATTGGACCAGTGCTCAAGGTGTCGGAGGTTTTGTCGGAGCGTGTAAGGAAGGCGTTCACCCGCCCGACATATAGGCCAATGGCGCTCCGCATCATCGACGGACTTTCCGTCCATCGCCTTACAACCGGCGGCGATATCTATGTTCCAGTAGGTCCTACCGCTGAGGAACTCCGCGACACGCTCTGCCTGTTTCAGCCTGGCATCGAAGACATGGGAGGAGAGCCGGAAGCCGACCTCCTTTCCCTTGTCCAGACCGTACTGCGCGAGACGTTGAAGACCGTCAACGGCCAGTTCATCTCTAAGGCCCCCGACACCGAACAGTACTATCTCGATCTGAAGAAGGACGTCGACTATGACGCTCAGATCGAAAAGCGCGCGGAAGCCCTGTCCGATGACGCGCTGGATCGTGCGTACTACAGCGCGATCCGACAGCTTATGGAGCGCACCGACGAGACCACCTACGTTACCGGCCATCAGATCTGGCAATACCAAATAGAATGGCAGGATCGCCGCGTAGAGCGCAGCGGGTATCTCTTTTTCGGTGCTCCGAATGACCGGCCGACGGCGCAGCCAGAGCGAGATTTCTATGTCTATTTTATCCAGCCGTTCGAACCACCGCGCTTTCGTGATGACCACAAGGCTGACGAGGTCTTCTTCCGACTGAAAGGGCTAGATGACGCAATCAGGCGTCATCTCTCTTTCTATGCTGCCGCTCAGGATCTCGCATCTACGGCCAGCGGCGGCGCGAAATCGATTTACCTCGACAAGGCCAAAGACGCCCTGCGCGACATGAGCAAGTGGCTGCAGGAAAAGCAGATGACCGCCTTCGAGGTCAGCTATCAAGGCAAGAGCAAGAGTCTCCAAGAGTGGACTAAAGGGGTGTCGCTACGTGACAAGGCACGCTTGGGTCCGGAAGAGCGGATAAACTTCCGCGACGTCGTGAATGTCATTTCCGGCCTCGCACTGAACAATCAGTTTGCAGAGGTGGCGCCGGAGTATCCGACATTCTCCGCCCTGGTCACCGAGGCCAACCGGAAGCAACTCGTCGGGAACGCACTGCGCGCACTCGCGGGTGGAAATCGCACGAAGGACGCGGTTGTCATTCTTGACGGGCTTGAGATGCTCGATGGCGATCGCATCGAACCATCACGGTCCCGGTACGCCCAGGAGGTTTTGGTCCGGCTAAAAACCAAAGGCCATGGCCAGGTGCTGAACCGCGGCGAGTTGGTAAGCGGCGACGCTGACGTCGAATATTTCGCGCCGCTCAAGTTTCGCCTCGAGCCCGACCTTCTGGCCACAGTCCTCGGCGGGTTGGTCTTCGCTGGAGACATCGTCCTGGCGATCAGCGGCGACAAGATCGATTCCGGCAAGATCGCCCTACTCGCCGAGCGGCCGCTCGATGAGCTGAAGCAGTTCAAGCACGTCGAAGCGCCGAAGGAGATCAACGTCGCGGTTCTTCGGGCGCTTTTCGAAATGCTCGGTCTTCCGCCAGGTCTTGCCCAGCAGGCAACACAGGGGTCTGACGAGCCGGTCAAGCTGCTTCAAGAGGAGGTTGGCAAGCTTACGCGGCGCGTGCTCGGCGCCACCACAGACATGCCCGGACGTTTGAGCTTTTGGGGTCAGTCGCTGCTGCGAGATGATGAGATCCGCGACTGGCGCACGAAGCTCGATGCACTCAAGACCTTTTCCGAAAGCCTGTCGCCTTACAACACCGTCGGCAAACTGAAGAACCTTCGCATCAGCTCCGATGACATTGCGGCGCAGCAGAAGAATCTCGAAGTCCTGAATGCCGTTGATGGGATGCTGGAATTGGTCGCCGAACTCGGCACAATGGCCAGCTATCTGTCGCAAGCTGAGCTGGTTCTCCCAACTGACCATGCGTGGGTAAAGCAGGCGCAGGCGACCCGTAAGGAAGTGCTCGACAAGCTCGCTGCAGACCGAACCGCCCAACATGCGGCGGAGTATCGTCAGACGCTGAAGCAGCTGAAGAAGGACTACGTCACCGCCTATGTCGGGCAACACAGCCGGGCGCGCCTTGGGGTGGCAGAGGACAAGACGAAGTCTACGCTCCGCAAGGACGCCCGGCTGGTCTCGATGCGTGCGCTGGCTGGCATTTCGCTGATGCCGACCAGTCAGCTGACGACTTTCGAGGAAAAGCTGGACAAGCTGAAGAGCTGCGCGTCGCTGGTGGAGTCCGAACTATCAGCCAGCCCAGTCTGTCCACACTGCAATTTCCGGCCAGCGAACGAGCAAGGGGACATGCTGCCGGCCGCCAATGTTCTGAAGCAGCTCGACGACGAGCTTGACCGCCTTCTGGAAGGTTGGGTGCAGACGCTGGTCGATAACCTCGAAGATCCAATCATCCAGTCGAACTTCGAGTTGCTGAAAGAGTCATCTCGCAAGATCGTCATCGGCTTCGCGGAGACCAAGACGCTTCCTGAGTTCATTACGCCGGAGTTCATCGCCGCCGTTCAAGAGGCGCTGTCGGGTCTGGAAAAGATCAACGTCACCGGTGAGGACATCAGGAAGGCGCTGCTTCAGGGCGGGTCGCC
The DNA here is from genome assembly GCA_964643405.1 of uncultured Hyphomonas sp. GTDB lineage: Bacteria > Pseudomonadota > Alphaproteobacteria > Caulobacterales > Hyphomonadaceae > Hyphomonas. The sequence continues at coordinate 5,340 of CAZXQD010000138.1, forward strand.
TGCCACGCCGGACGACCTGCGCAAGCGCTTCGAGACGTTCCTGAACGACCGCTGCAAGGGCAAAGACACGACCAAACTCCGCTTCGTGGTGGAGTGACTTATGACGCGTGACGAGTTCCTGGCCCGGCTACAAACTGTCGAATGGGATGACATCGAGTTCAAAGAGGCGACTTGGGCGGTCCCGAAGTCTGCTCTTGAAACGGTCAGCGCATTTGCCAACACCAAAGGCGGTCATCTGGTTTTCGGCGTGAAGGAGTCCAACGGGACATTCTCCATCACGGGTGTTTCCGACATCGACAAGGTTCAAAATGACTTTTTCGGCCAGGTTCGGGATGTGCAAAAAATCAGCATCGTCTTGCCGATTACGGGTGATATTCACACGATGCCGGAAGGCTCCGTGATCTGTTTTTACGTTCCGGAAGCTCCAAGGCACGAAAAGCCAGTTCACTTAGACCGAAACCCGAAAAAGGCTTTCATTCGGAAAGGCAGCGGTGACCGTGCATGCACAGCAGACGAGCTTCTGCGCTTCATTCGCGATGCGGGCAGCGTCACTTATGACTCGGAAACTCTGGATTTGGACCCATCGAAGTGCTTCGACGAAGGCACAGTTCGCTGGTATCGCGCGAGGTTCGAGGCGAGCAACCCCGGCAAGGATCAGTCCGCCGATGACATTTCATTCCTGCGCTCATGGGGCTTTCTGGTCGAGCGCGAAGGAAAACTCCGGCCAACGCGGGCGGCGATCGTCGTTCTCGGATCAGGTGAATATGTCCGACAGGAGCTCCCGCGAATCGTCGTGGACCTGCAGCTATATCGTCATAGCGCCAGCGAATATGCGCCAAGCATCCGTTGGGCTGACCGGGTAACCATTGAGGCCAATCTTATCGAGGCCTGGAAGGCGATCCTCGATTTCTACCTCAAGCACAGTGAGAAGCCGTTCGCCGTCGATCCGACGACCCTGCGCAGGCATGATGACCCACCTGACTACATCTCGTTTCGCGAAGCTGCCATCAACCTCCTGATCCATCAGGATTTCGGTGACGCCACACGTGTGCCGGTTATCCGGTTCTTTCGGGATCAGGCTGAGTTTTTTAACCCAGGCGATGCGTTGGCGTCTCGGGAACAGCTGCTCGATCCGGGCGACAAAGAGGTTCGGAATCCCCGGATCGTCGGCGCGTTTCGGCGTATCGGCCTGTCGGATCAGGGTGGAAC
>CAZXQD010000139.1:0-6527 GCA_964643405.1 uncultured Hyphomonas sp.
CTTACGCAACACACCTGCGCGCTGAGTTATACTTGGCATCGGGCCGCAAACCCGCAGGCCAATATCCGGCATCCGCTCGCCGGCGATAAACAAACGATAGAAAATGATAAAATGAGAACCCAATGAGGGCAGATGAGAAAGGATCGATACCCGAAGTGTATTGAGCGAGAGGCGCTGAGGCCGTCTCATCATCACGCCAGGCGGATTTGCGCCTACAATGAATCGCGCCCCTGTCGCAGAAATCCCAGTCCGGTCAGATCATTAGGGAATTCTGCGCCCGTCCCTGCGCAACACCTGCGCGCACGGACGTATACTCAGTGGATGAAAACAGTCCCGAAAACTTCAGAGCTTCAAATGCCGCGCGCCCAGTCCCGGATATCCGCCACGAAAATCTCCGGCACTTCCATTGCCGCGAAGTGCCCACCCTCCGGCAACTTCGTCCAGCGCGTGATGTTATATGCCCGCTTTGCCCAGCTTTGCGGCGGCGCGAGAATGTATTCCTCGCCCGGATAGCTCGCAAACGCGGTCGGTGTCTCACAGCGCTCGCCTTCCGGCAGGCTCGCGCCGCCTTCCTGGAAGAGGGCGTTGTAGTACCAGACGCTCGTCGCTATCGCATCATTGACGAGATAGATCATCACGTTCGTCAGCAGCTGGTCGCGCGTGTAGACGTCGAGCACGCCGCGCGTCCTCAAGTCGCTCCAGCCATGGAACTTCTCGAGAATCCACGCTGCCGTGCCCATCGGTGAATCCATCAGCGCCATCGCCAGCGTCTGCGGTTTCGTCGCCTGCTGCATCAGGTAGGCACCCTCCATCTGCATCATCATCTGGGATTTCTGCAGCCATGCGATTTCCTCCGGAGACTGAGGAACCGCTGGCGTCGGCCGCATCGCCATCATGTTGAGGTGGATAGCCCGGCAGCCGCCCTTGCCGTCCACCGTGCCATGGTTCTTGCCGAGCCAGGACGTCACCATCGATCCCCAGTCGCCGCCCTGTGCCAGATAGGTGGGATAGCCCAACACCTCCAGCATCAGCTTGTCCCAAAGCGCCGCCGTTGCCCGCTGGCCTAGCGGCGAGGCCGGCTTACCGGAGAAGCCATAGCCGGGCAGGGACGGGATCACGAGGTCAAACGCATCCTCTGTTTTCCCTCCGTGTTCGGACGGAAACGCCAGCGGCCCGATGGCCTGCCAGAACTCATACACGCTGCCCGGCCAGCCGTGCGTGATCAGAAGCGGGCGCTTGCCTTTGGCCTCGCCCACCACATGCACGAAATGGATGTGTTGCCCGTCGACGTCCACCGTGAACTGCGGCCAGCGGTTAAGCTCCGCCTCGGCCTTCCGCCAGTCATACTGGTCCAGCCAGTAACGCTGGATGTCCTGCATCACCGGCGTCGACATGCCATAGGCAAATCCCTGCTCGTTCGCCGGTGCAGGGAACCACTTGTACGCCTCCACCCGCGCGCGGATGGCCGCGAGCTTCTCGTCAGGCACGTTGATCTTGAAAGGTGTCGGCGCGGTCATGGCGGTTCCTCGTTTTGGGAAACCCTACCTGACCCTTTGCCTCCGGGGGAGGCGGTGCCGCTGCGTCAGACCGAAAAACTCGTCCCGCAGCCGCAGCCGCTCGTCGCGTTCGGGTTCCTGATCTTGAAGGCTGAGCCGATCAGTTCGTTAGCAAAGTCGATTTCCGAGCCCTTCAGGAATTCCAGGCTCATCTCGTCGATCAGCACCCGCGCCCCATCGCGCTCAACCACCAGGTCGTCGCTATTAGCAGCGGGGGCGAAGTCGAACTTGTAGGAAAAGCCGGAACAGCCCCCACCTTCGACGGAAACACGCAGGAAGGCCGCGCCGTCCTGTTTGGCGAGAATCGCATTAATCCGCTTCGCAGCCGAGGCTGTAAGGGTCACATCCGGTGTAGAAACGTCGGTCATGGGCATAACATAAGGACGAAAACGGCCATGGAAAAGAGAGCCCCGTTCGCAACCCGTTTCGAGGAGAGCCGCGGGCGCTTCTTCGAGGAGGCGCCTTCTGCGACCCGCACGCCGTTCCAGCGGGACCGGGACCGGATCATCCATGCCACCGCGTTTCGCCGCCTGAAGCAGAAAACCCAGGTTTTCGTGGCCCATGAAGGCGATCATTTCCGCACCAGGCTGACCCATTCACTGGAAGTCGCCCAGATCGCCCGCACCATCGCCCGCACGCTGGGGCTGGACGAAGACCTCGCCGAAACCCTCGCCCTCTGCCACGATCTCGGCCATCCGCCCTTTGGCCATGCCGGCGAGGATCAACTGGACGCTTGCATGGAGCCCTATGAGGGGTTCGACCACAACGCCCAGTCCCTGCGGATCGTTACCCGGCTGGAGCGGCGCTATCCGCAGTTCGACGGGCTGAACCTCAGCTGGGAAACTCTGGAAGGTCTCGTCAAGCACAATGGCCCGCTGCTCGGTCCGGACACGATGATCAAGGACCTGCCAGCGGCCTTTCGCGACTATCCTCACCTTGAGGCACTGGAACTCGGCACATTCGCAGGCCCCGAAGCCCAGGTTGCCGCCCTCTCGGACGATATCGCCTACAACAACCACGACATAGATGACGGCATCGCCGCGGGCCTCTTCACGATCGAGGACCTGATGCAGCTGCCGGTTGTAGGCGACGTATTCCGGGGCGTGCGGGTGGAGTATCCGGCCATCGACGACCGGATGGTGACCTATGAGGCGGTCCGCCGCCTGATCGGCCTTTGGATCAACGATCTCGTAACCGAGACCCGCGCCCGGGTGAAGCTGCACAAGCCGAAATCGGCCGCTGATGTGCGCGCCATGGACACGCCGCTTATCGCGTTTTCCGAGGCGCTGGAGGCGCCCCAGCGGGCGCTGCGCACATTCCTCTATGCCCGGATGTACAAGCATTTCCGGGTGAACCGGATGCGTTCCAAGGCGAAGCGCGTACTGGCCGACCTGTTCGAGGTGTTCCTCGAGGAGCCTCAGACCCTGCCGCCGCCATGGAATGGGGTGGCCCAGACGGTGGATACCCACCAGCGTGCCCGGATCGTCTGCGATTACATCGCCGGCATGACCGACACATTTGCCTTGGAAGAGCATCGCCGGCTGTTTGATTCCCGCACGCTCACCTGAGCTTGAAACCCCAGTAAAACCGGGCAAGGGCGCCCGTCTTCAAGGCTCGTTAAGGAAACGGGCCTAGTTGTTAACTCCAAGATTCCGTTCAGGGAGCGAGCAATGGGCCGGAACAGCTCACAGGGTGAAGAATACGCCCCGTTTGACGACGACTATCGCGGTTTTGATGTCCGCGAGGAAGAATCCGCGCGCGGACCGCTGATCCTGGCGCTCGCCATCGGCGTGCTGCTGATCTTCGGCGCAGTGGTCTGGAACACCTACCGGCAGGGCATACGCCCGGAAGGCGAGGGCCTGCCGAGCGTTCTTGCCGAAGACGGGCCGATCAAGACGGCCCCAGAAGACGCCGGTGGTGCCACAGTCGCCAACACCGAGATCCGATTCTTCGACGAGATGGATGCCTCAAGCCGCGATCCGGTGACCGAACCGCAGCAGCCTGTGGTGGAACTCGCCGGGGCGGGCGCCGTCAGCGACGGCGAGCCGACCAACCTGCTGCGCGGTCCGGTAGAGCCGGTAACCGAACTGGATGGCACCATCGCGACCCCTCCGGGGCCTTCCGGCAGTCCGCAGCAGGCTGCCTCACCCTCCGAAACCGTGGCAGTTGCCGCTGCCCCGGTCCCTGTGCCGGAAGCGGCGCAGGGGCCGAAGGTGCGTTTTGCGTTCGCTGCAGGCGGCAACTACCTCGTTCAGATCGCGGCGCTGCGCTCCGAAGAACAGGCAGAAACTGCCTGGAAGCGCCTGACCGCTTCTTCGCCTGAACTTTACTACGGCGCCACGAAAGTGATCCAGCGCGCTGACCTGGGGCAGGACGGTGTGTTTTACCGGTTGCGCGTCGGTGCCTTTGCCGACAGATCGGAGGCCTCGGCTTTCTGTGATGCGATCAAGGATGCCGGTGCCAACTGCATCGTGGTGAATGGATAGTGGTAAAAGCCTGCATTCTCAGCGTATCCGGGCCGGAACTGACACCGGCTGAGGCTGCCCTTTTCCGGAAGCACAATCCCTGGGGCGTGATCCTGATGGGCCGGTCCTGCGTGAACCGGATGCAGGTGCGCAAGCTGGTCGCCGACATCTGGACCGCCACAGGCCGCGAGACACTGATCTTCATCGACCAGGAGGGCGGACGGGTTGCCCGCCTGAAAGCGCCGGAATGGCCGCTTTTCCCGCGCGGCGCAGATTATGCCGCCATCTACGCGCGCGACCCCGAACTCGGCCGCGAGGCAACGTGGCTCGGCCACCGGCTGATCGCATCGGAACTGGCGGCCTTGTCGATCCATGCAGATTGCTCGCCTGTGGTCGATCTCTCCGTTCCCGGCGCACATGACATCATCGGTGACCGTGCCTTCGGTACCGAACCAAACGGAATCGCAGACCTTGCCGCCGCCGCCCTTGAAGGCCTTGCTGCCGGCGGCGTTGCCGGTGTGATCAAGCACATTCCCGGCCATGGCCGCGCCTTTGCCGACAGTCATTTCGAACTGCCGCGCGTGACGGCGGGCGACAACGAAATGGCGAAGGATTTCGACGCCTTCGCACGGGTGGCGCACGCGCCCATGGCGATGACCGCGCACATTTCTTATGACGCCTTCGATCCCGGCAAGGCGGCCACCGTCTCGCGCATCATGATTCAGGACGTCATACGCGGCCGAATCGGGTTTGATGGCCTCCTGATGACGGATGATCTGGGCATGAAAGCCTTGGGAGGCACACTGACCGAGCGCGCCGATGCCTCGATTGCGGCTGGCTGCGATGTGCTGCTGCATTGCTCCGGGTTCCTGAAAGATGCCGGAGAAATCCTTGCCGAGATGACTGAAGTGGCCGAAGCGGCCCCGGTCCTGAAGGGCAAGGCGGAAGCGCGTGCCGAAGCGGCCGATGCGATCGGGCGCCGGGTCGAGCCGTTTGAGCCAGCCAGGGGTTGGCGCCGGTTCCATGAACTCTTCCCGCCTGCGGGGGCAATGGCGTGAGCGGAGAGGCGATCTCCATTGATGCCCTGTCGGCAGATGTTGCCGAAGCGGACGGCGTGAATCTCTTCTCGGTGGATGTGCCGGGTTATGAAGGTCCGCTGCACCTGTTACTGGAGCTTGCGCGCCGCCAGAAGGTGAACTTGCTGCAGATCTCAATGCTGCAGCTGGCCGAGCAATACATGGCCTTTATCGAGGATGCGCGCGCCAAGCGGATTGATCTGGCGGCGGACTATCTTCTGATGGCGTCGTGGCTCGCGTTCATGAAGTCCCGCCTTCTGTTGCCGAAGCCCGAGGCGCTGGACGAAGACGAGCCAACCGGCGAGGAAATGGCGGCACGGCTTGCCTTCCGCCTGAAGCGCCTTGAAGCGATGCGCACCGCGGTGCGCGAGCTGGAAGCTGGCCCTGTTCTGAACAATGTCGTGTTCCTGCGCGGCGCACCGGTGCAGCCGAAGGTCGTGAAGCTCACTGAGTACACCGCGACGCTTTATGACCTGACCTCTGCATTCGGTTTCATCCGTGACCGGAAGGAAAAGGAACGCCCGCACCGTATCGAAAAGCAGCCCGTGATGGCGCTGGAACAGGCGCGCACGACGCTGCGCGGCCTTCGCCAGCAGCTTGAGAACTGGGCGAGCCTTGACGATATTCGCACGGCGCTGTGCGAGAACACGCCGGAATTGCCGGGGCGCTCCGTCACGGCGAGCGTGTTTTCCGCCGCGCTGGAACTGACCCGGGACGGCGAAGTGGAACTGCGTCAGGACGCGCACTTTGCCCCGCTTTACTTGCGCAATGCGGCCCGCACTGGGGAGACCGCCGATGCAACCGTCTGAGAAATACAAGATGACACACGACGACCGCCGCGATGCCATCAGCCAGCTTTCCGATGCGCAGGCGCGCGCCGAATCCGATCTGCTGGGCGGGCGCGACGCGCTGCTCGCCGAAGGCGTGCGCCGGGCGGAAGCGGTACTGTTCGCCGCCGGTGAACCGCTGTCTGCGGAACAAGTATCCGAAATCCTGCCGCAGGGTATTGAAGCGGGCGAAGTCCTCATGGCGCTGCGCGCAGTCTATTCAAAGCGCGGTGTCAATCTCGTCGAAGTCGCCGGCAAGTGGCGTTTCCAGACAGCGCAGGATTTGTCCTACCTCTTCGTCGAAGAGCGCCAGGTGCAGAAGAAACTGGGGCAGGCGGCGCTTGAGACGCTGGCAATCATCGCCTATGGCCAGCCGGTGACGCGCGCCGAGATCGAAGCGGTGCGGGGTGTGGCGGTGGCCAAATCCGTGATCGACACGCTGCTGGAATCCGGCTGGGTGCGCGTACGCGGACGCCGAAAGACGCCGGGCCTGCCCATCACCTATGGCACCACCGACAAGTTCCTCGAACATTTCGGCCTCGAAAGCCTTGATACGCTGCCCGGCAAGGCGGACCTTGAGGCCGAGGGCCTTCTGACCGACGT
>CAZXQD010000140.1:0-6499 GCA_964643405.1 uncultured Hyphomonas sp.
TCGGGTTCTTGGCCATGGATTTCACCATGTCCTTGGTCACCGCGCCCTTGACCGACAGGCCGAGGAAGACGTCCGCGCCGTCCATGGCCTCTGCCAACGTGCGCTTCTTGGTCTTCACCGCGAAGGCGGACTTGAACTGGTCCATCTTTTCGGTGCGGCCTTCATAGACGACGCCGGCGGTGTCGCAGAGGAGGATGTTCTCGCCCTTCACGCCGAGGTGGCGGATGAGGCCGGCCACCGACAGGCCGGCCGCGCCGGCGCCGGAGACGGCGACCTTCACGTCAGACAGCTTGCGGCCGGTGATGTGGCAGGCGTTGATCAAGCCGGCGGCGGCGATGATTGCCGTGCCGTGCTGATCGTCATGGAATACCGGAATATCGAGTTCTTCGCGCAGGCGGCTCTCGATGATGAAACAGTCCGGCGCGGAAATGTCTTCCAGGTTGATGCCGCCCCAGGTCGCGCCGATATTGCGCACCGTGCGGATGAAGTCCTCGGCGTCGCGCGTGTTCACTTCCACGTCGAAACTGTCGATGTCGGCGAAACGCTTGAACAGCACCGATTTGCCTTCCATCACCGGCTTCGACGCCATTGGGCCAAGGTTGCCGAGGCCGAGGATGGCGGTGCCGTTGGAAATCACTGCCACAAGGTTGCCCTTGGACGTGTAATCATAGGCCAGGTCTGGGTTCTGGGCGATGGCCAGAACGGGTACGGCCACGCCCGGGCTGTAGGCCAGCGACAGGTCCCGCTGCGTTCCCATCGGCTTCGTGGGGATCATGGAGATCTTCCCGGCCGTCGGGTGCGAGTGGAAGTCGAGGGCTTCCTGGTCGGTGAAGCTGGGGCGCTGCGTGGTCATGTGGGCTCTGTATCGTTCCGGAATATCGTGGTTCCCGTCTAGGCCGCGCCGATGCGCCTGCCAACAGCCAAATCCGCACAGGACGCAGCCTGCGGCTTTGCGAATCCCCCCGTCAGCGGCTAGCGTACCGCCCCATGCCGGACACCGCGCCCAAATCCGCCCCTGCTGCCGCTGCGTCCGAACCGACGCCGTTCATGGCGCAGTACCTGTCGATCAAGGCGGAGCAACCGGATGCGCTGCTGTTCTTCCGGATGGGCGACTTCTACGAGCTGTTCTTCGAGGACGCGGTCACCGCGGCGGGCATCCTCGACATCACGCTGACTTCGCGCGGGGAACATGACGGCGCGCCCATTCCGATGGCGGGCGTGCCATATCACGCTGCCGAGGGGTACCTGGCCCGCCTGATAAAGGCAGGGTGCCGGGTCGCGGTCTGCGAGCAGACCGAAAGCCCGGCGGAGGCGAAGAAGCGCGGCTCCAAGTCCATCGTCCGCCGCGAAATCGTGCGGGTCGTCACGCCCGGCACGTTGACCGAGGAAACCTTGCTGCCCGCGCGGCAGGGGCAGGCCTTGGCCGCGCTGGCTTTCACCGGGGCAGGGGAGGCCGCGCTGGCCGTGTGTGATGTCTCCACCGGCCTCTTCGAACTCTCGGCGCTGGAGCCCGCGCGGATCGGGGATGCGTTGCTCGCCTGGCCGCTGAGCGAACTCGTGATCTCAGAGGCAGACCGCGACAGGTCTGCGCTCACTGGCGTACGGGAAATGACGGCGGCGCCGGTCACGGAACGCCCGGCTCGCAGCGCCACGCCCAAATCCGGGGAAGCGCTGCTCAAGGAGGCCTATGGCGTCGCGGCGCTGGATGGGCTGGGTGATTTCTCGAAAGCTGAACTTGCCGCGGCCGGATTGCTGCTTGACTATGTGAAACTCACGCAGGCCGGACGGCCCGCGCGCCTTGGCGCGCCGAAGCGCGGTGAGCCCGGCGGCGCCCTGCTGATTGATCCAGCCACTCGCGCGAGCCTCGAGATTGACCGCTCGTTCACGCGCGGCCGCGACGGCTCGCTGCTCGCCGCCATCGACCGAACGGTCACCGCGCCCGGCGCCCGCCTCCTTGCCGCGCAGCTCGCAAGGCCTTCGCGCGAGCGGGCCGAAATCGAGGCGCGTCTGGATGCTGTCAGCTATTTTGCCGCGGAACGCTCGCTGCTCGCCGATGTCCGCGCGGCGCTGAAGGCTGCGCCCGATCTGGAGCGCGCCGCCATGCGTCTCGCGCTTGGACGGGGCGGCCCACGCGACCTGCAGGCGCTGGCCCGCGCGCTGACGTCGGGGCTCCAAGCCGCGAGCCTCCTGTCGCGCGCCGCCAATCCGACGCCCGCGCGTCTGACTGAAGCGGTGCAAACGCTCAGTCTCGCAGAGGCGCCCGATCTCGCTGCGCTCGCCGCCGATCTCGGCAAGGCGATCACAGATGCGCCGCCGCTTCTGGCCCGTGATGGACGCTTCATCTCGCCCGGCTGGAATGCGGCGCTCGACGAGGTCCGCAGTCTGCGGGAGGACAGCCGCCGCGTGATCGCCGAGATGCAAGGCCGGTACGCTGATGCAACCGGTATCAATGCGCTGAAGATCAAGTTCAACAATGTGCTCGGCTATTTCATCGAAGTGCCCGCGCGCCTTGCCGACCCGATGCTGAAGCCGCCGCTGGCGAATGAGTTCATCCACCGCCAGACCATGGCCGGCGCGGTACGTTTCTCGACAACCGAGCTTGCGGAACTCGCTGGCCGCATCAGCCGTGCCGAAGACGAGGCAAGGGTGCTGGAGATCGCCGTGTTCGACGGTTTCTGCGCCCGCGTCTCCGCCGAAAGCGAAGCACTCGCTACGGTCGCCGGCGCGCTCGCCGAAATCGATGTCGCCGCCGCCAATGCCGTGTGGGCGGATGAAGCCGGCGCCGTGCGCCCGGTTCTCGAGGCCGCGCCCGTCTTCGAGGCGAAGGGTCTGCGCCATCCTGTTGTCGAAGCCGCGCTGCGCCGGGAAGGGAAGGGCTTTACGGCGAATGATCTTTCGCTTGACGCTTCCGGCAAGTCCGCGCCGCGTTTCCTGCTTGTCACCGGTCCAAACATGGCGGGCAAGTCGACCTACCTGCGCCAGTCCGCGCTCGCGGTCATCCTTGCGCAGGCGGGGTGTTTCGTGCCTGCGGCTTCCATGCGTCTCGGCCTTGCAGACCGCGTCTTCTCCCGCGTCGGCGCCTCGGACGATCTCTCGCGTGGGCGATCCACCTTCATGGTCGAAATGGTGGAGACTGCCTCGATCCTAAACCAGGCCACGCCGGACAGTTTTGTCATCCTTGATGAAGTCGGACGCGGCACGGCGACGTGGGACGGTCTCGCGATTGCCTGGGCCGCCGTCGAGCACCTGCATGAACAGACCCGTTGCCGCGCGATCTTCGCCACGCACTATCACGAGCTGACCGCTCTGGCCGGCGAACTTCCCGCTGCGGCCAATGCCAGCCTGAAAGCGCGTGAATGGAAGCAGGACCTGATCTTCCTGCACGAGGTCCAGCCCGGCCCGGCGGATCGCTCTTACGGCGTGCAGGTCGCCCGTCTTGCCGGCCTGCCGCGAAGCGCCGTCAGCCGCGCCGCGCAGATCCTGAAACAATTGGAGGCTGGCCCTTCAGCGGCGGAAAGCCTGCCACTGTTTGCAGCAGCGCCCGCAAACGCTGCGCCGGAGATTCCGCCGGAAGCCGAAGCAGTTCTCGCGGTGCTTGATGTGCTCGATCCGGACGCGCTCAGCCCGCGTGACGCGCTCGCCGCGCTTTACGAACTCAAGGCACTTGGAAAAGGAAAAGCCTGAACGCGTTCAGCGCGGGCGCAGGGCCAGCGCTTCAAGCACACGCACAGCGGCCTGCAGGCTTTCGATGTCGCCGATCTCTTCCACGAGACGCCGCGCATCCCGCTTCAGGTCATGTTCCTGCAGGTCGCGGCCGCGGCTGTTTTCCGGATTTTCCGCAATTTCGAAAGGCTCGTAGAACCAGGCGATCGGCCGGCCGAGCGCCTGCGCAATCTCGAGCAAGCGACCGGCGGACAGGCGGCTATGGCCTGCTTCGTATTTCTGGATCTGCTGGAAGGTGACGCCGAGGAGGGCCGCGAGGCCTTCCTGCGTCAGGCCAAGCTCTCGCCGGCCCTGACGCAGGCGCTGTCCCACGAAGCGGTCCGCATCGGTCGGCTTGCGCGCCTCATGCGCGGTAGAGGTGTCGTCACGTGTAGCCAAGCCAGTCTCCAGCCCGGACATGATTGTCCGGCGCAGGACACTGCAATCGGCAGGCCAATTCGACCGGTACGGGAATTGGCCTGCATTCTCACTTGAAAGCTCGGCGTGCGGGGGGCTTGGAATGGGCACTGTCGCGATTAACGTCGCGCCCGGTCAAATGAGGAGGACGCAGGCATGGATGCCAAGATTGCGGTTTTCGGGATATTGAGGTTTCCGCCGGAAAGCGTCGCCGGCGTTCTGCCGCACCTCAAGGCGCTGGTGACTGCGACCTACGCGAATGACGGCTGCATTGCTTATGACGTTGCCGAGGATCCGTTCGACCCCGGACTATTCCGCTTCTCTGAGCTCTGGCCGGATGCGGCAAGCCTCGCGCGGCATCTCGCGGCGCCGCATATTGAGCCGTGGCGTACAGCGGCGCGGGCACACGGGGCTGATGGACCGCAGCTTTACCGCTTATGACGTTTCCGGCGCGCGACCAGTCTGAGCGGCGCGCACGTCAGGCGTCGACCTTCACCGGCGGTTCGAACTTCGTGCTCTTGAGGATCAGTTCGTCGGGCGCTGCGATCATCGCCTTGTACATGGCCTCGGGGTAGGCCTGATGTGGCTTTGCCGGGTCATAGGGCGGCTGCTTAACCTTGCCGCCTTCACCCGCATATGGGTCCGGGTTCTTGAAGTTTTCGAGTTCTGCCGGCGTGATGCCGACCTTTTCCACCACCGCCGGATCAATCCAGGCGCGCGGATCGATCGGCACAGTAGAGCAGGCGACTTCCAGGGTCATGTTGTCCGGCCCGGCGAAGTAGATCGAATGACACATTGCGTGATCCATCGGGCCGATGACGTTGATGCCCTTTGTGCGGATCCGGTCGCGGATCGCCAGGAGGTCGTCCAGCGTGTCCACCCGGAAGGCGAGGTGCTGCATCGTTCCGGGCGCGGATGGCCCGGCGCCTGTTCCGGCGTGCGTCACGCCCAGCTGGATCGGAATATCCTTCACCGCCGGAAGCTGCACGATCGAGAAATAGGAGTGGTCGTCCATGTGCAGGAAGGCGTGCACGCCGCCCGGCACACCGTGCATGTCGAACAGGGCCGATAGCTGGAAGCCCATCACGTCCGAGAAGAAGGCGATATGCTCGCGGATGTCCGCCGCCATGATCGCAATGTGGTGAATGCCGTTCGCCTTTATCATGGCGCGTTCCTCCCTTGACCCTGCGGCCACATGGACAGGGCCGTTCTCGCCCATAATGTGCACCCCATAACCGAAAGGGGCAAGGAGGCACGCATCATGGCTGGCGCAAAGGAAATCGTCCGGGAACCCTATCTGGTCATCCACAAGGACCCGTCGAGCTTCAAGGATGTCTATGGCGGGGCGGGGGACAATGTCGCCGTCGAGTGCATGCGCATCTATCCGGCGGGCACCCGGGCCGACAGCGTCGTCATCTTCTCCCACCCGATCGGCGGCGGCGCCTTCCTGCCGCTTGTTTCGGCCCTCGCCCGCAGCGGCCAGCACGTGATCTATGCCAACACCCGCTACCGCGGAAACGACACCGCCCTGATCATGGAGAAATGCGCCGCCGATTTCGGCGCCTGTATCGAGCATGCCCGAAACCGGCTCGGCTACAAGCGCGTCATCCTCGGCGGCTGGTCCGGCGGCGGCTCGCTCTCGCTCTTCTACCAGGACCAGGCCGAACATCCGACGATCATCGCGACGCCCGCCGGTGATCCCTACGACCTGACCAAGAAATCCCTGCCGCCGGCCGATGGCATCATGCTGCTCGCCGCGCATGTGAGCCGCGCCATCACGCTGACGGAGTGGATGGACCCCTCGATCACTGACGAGGCGCGCCCCTTTGACCGCGACCCGGCGCTCAACATCTACGATCCATCCTGCCCGGCCCAGCCGCCTTACACAGATGCTTTCGTTGCCCGGTTCCGCGCCGCGCAGGTTGCCCGTAACCGGCGCATCACCGCCTGGGTGCAGGAAACCCTCGAGGGCCTCCGCCGCAAGGGCGATGTCAATGCCGAGCGCGCGTTTACTGTACACGGAACAATGTCGAGCGTCTGCTGGACCGACCCCACGCAGGAGCCCTCCGACCGGCGCCCCTACACCTGTTATCTCGGCGAGCCGCGCATCGCGAATGATGGCCCGGTCGGCCTCGCCCGCTTCACCACGCTGCGCTCCTGGCTCTCGCAATGGGGCCATGACACGACGAATGCCGACGGTCTCGGCAATGCCTCGCGCATTTCCTGCCCCGTCCTCGTGATCAACAACACGGCCGATCTTGCCTGCACGCCGAGCCATGCGCGGCGCCTTTACGAGGCGGTGGGCCATTCCAGGAAGGCCTACCGAGATATTCAGGGGGCGGATCATTACTACATCGAGCGTCCGGACTTGCTGCCCGAA
>CAZXQD010000141.1:0-6471 GCA_964643405.1 uncultured Hyphomonas sp.
GCGACATCCGGCTCCAGCATGAGTTGCTGGATGATGATCCCCCGTTCGCGGACATATTCGAGCATGGCACGCGACGTTGCCCGCACGAGCGCGTCCATCGACTTGTTGTCCCAGGCGAGGCGAAGATTGTTCTGCCGGTTGCGCTCGACCTCGCGCAGGAGAAGCGCTTTCAGCAGTTCGACCCGGTTTGGAAAATAGTTGTAGACGAGCGGCTTGCTGATGCCGGCCTCGCGGCCAAGCTTGTCCATGTTGAGCGCGGAAACGCCCTGCTCGCGGATGAGGGCGGCGGCATGGTCAAGTATAAGTTCGCGACGGACTTCGGGCGCGAGGCGCGTGCGGACGGGTTTCGATGATTTCGACATAGTTGCCTGTTAGAATGTGGAAATGAATATTACAATAACACCGTTGTCAGCATTCGCAATGCGTTATTGACGCGATTTATAATTACTGCGACACAGCACCATGCCGAAGAGTGACAGAGCACATCCAGGTCCGTTCATTCCGGAGGCCGCTTATAGCGTTAATGGTCTCACGATGAATGTGGCGACGACCGGCGATGGCCCCAGCATGGTCCTTCTGCACGGATTTCCCGATCACTGGCGCAGCTGGCGGGGGCTTATGGAACAGCTTTCAGATGCGTTCAGGCTCTTTGCGCCGGATCAGCGCGGCTACAACCTGACCTCGCGACCGCCAGATATGTCAGACTACCGCCCGGAACGCCTCGTCGCGGATATTGCCGCGCTGATCAGGACGCTTGGCGATGAACCTGTCTGCCTTGTCGCGCATGACTGGGGCGCCACTATCGCGTTCTGGCTCGCAATCGAGCAGCCCCATCTCCTCAGGTGCCTGACGGTTCTCAATGGCGCGCACCCCTATCTCCTTCAGGACGCGATATGGGATGACCCTCACCAGCGCGCCGCATCCCGCTATATCGAGACGCTTCGCTCAGCCGCCTTCGAGGCCTGGGTGGCAGCCGATTCCGGGGAAAGACTTGCAGCAGACTGGTTCGGCGCCGAGCTTTCGTCCGGTCGCATGAGCCGCGATGACCTTGATGCCTGCCTCAGCGCCTGGCGCCAGCCCGGAGCCTGGAGCGCGATGCTGAACTGGTACCGGGCTGCGCCCTTTCAGATTCCGGACGGATCGCTTCCCGCTCCGTCCGATCGCTGGACGAACGGCCTCGACTACAAGGTGAAGGTTCCGACCCAGGTCATCTGGGGAGAAAGAGACACTGTGTTCCGCCCGGTTCTCGTCGATACGCTGAAGCAGCATGTTGCAGACCTCGATCTACAATTCCTGCCGGACGCCGGCCATGTACCGCACCGGGATGAGCCGGAGACCTGCGCGGCGCTGATCCGGAAATTTGCGCATAGATTCCTTTGACACCGCTCTACTGACGATTAGTATAATAAATCGGGTCAGGAGAGACGGTTTTGACGGATACGAGAACACTTGGGCTTGAGGGGCGGACTGTCATCATCACAGGCGCCGCGAGGGGTATTGGCCTGTCCGCAGTCGAGCGCTTTGCGGCAGAGGGCTGCCGCATACTCGCCCTCGACCTCGATGGCAGCGACTTTGCCGGCGTGAAAACCGTCGCGGCGGACCTGGCTTGCGAAATTCTTGTGGTGACCGGCGACGTCTCTCGCGACGAGGACTGGGCGCACGCGATGGACACCGCACTCAAGGCCTGGGGCCACGTCGATATCCTCTTCAACAATGCCGGCATATCCGGACCGACCCTTGACGTGACACGCTATCCTCTCGAGGCGTTCGACCGGGTCATGGACGTCAATGTACGCGGCGTCTTTCTTGGCATGAAACATGCTGCCGGACATATGAAACCACGCGGGCGCGGCGTCATTATCAATGTCTCCTCGATTTCCGGATCCCGCGGCGGCGGCAATGTCTTCGGCTATACCGCGAGCAAGTATGCCGTGAACGGAATGACCCAGTCGGCAGCTGTTTCGCTAGCGCGCCACGGGGTTCGGGTGCTGGCTGTCTGTCCCTGCCCCACGGGCACCGAGATGATGTATGAACTGGAGCGCCAGGTTTCACCGGGCGATCCGGCCTCAGCCCGCCCGGCACTTGCCGCCGGCATTCCGATGAAGCGCTATGGCGAGCCCCGCGAAATCACAAACCTCGTCGCCTTCCTCGCGAGCGACCAGGCCGCCTTCATGACCGGCGCGCTGGTCCCGGTCGATGGCGGCTGCCTTGCAGACTGAACAGGAGATATCGAATGGATCTGGAACTTGAAGGCAGGAAGATTGTCGTGACCGGCGGAAGCCGCGGCCTTGGCCGCGCGATTGTCAGTCAGTTCATCGCTGAAGGCGCCGAAGTGAGCACGTGTGCCCGCGGCCAGGCAGGTCTCGACGAGGCGCTGGGCGAATGGCGCACACGCGGCGGCAAGGTCCACGGTGCGGCGCTGGATGTGCGCGACGGCGCCGCCTTTCGCGCGTGGATCGACGAGGCAGCGGCCCGGATGGGCGGGATCGACATCCTGGTGAGCAATGTGTCGACCCGGCTCCAGGGCAGTGACGAAACCTGGTGGCGGGACTCGTTCGAGACAGACTTCCTGCAACATGCACGCGCCGCAGAGCAGGCCACGCCGCACCTCAGGCAAAGCAAATCGCCCAGCATCATATTCATCTCATCCATTGCAGCGGTCATGACAAACCTGCCGCCGGATGAACTTGCCTATGGGGTTATGAAAGCAGGTCTTGTGAATTATGCCGGCCAGCTCTCGGCCCGTCTTGCACGCGACAATGTCCGTGTGAACGTCATCTCGCCCGGCCCGATCCATTTCGAAGGCGGAACCTGGGATGCGATCCGCCGGGCCAATCCGAAACTGTTCGAGGCCGCCGCACGCCTGCCCCAGCTCGGACGCCATGGCACCCCTGAGGAAGTCGCAAAGTCTGCTGTCTTCCTCGCTAGCCCCGCCTCCTCCTATACGACAGGCGTCAATCTCAGGATCGATGGCGGCGCTGTCAGGGTGGCCAACTTCTGAAAAAAGGCACCCGGCCGAAAGGCCGGGTGCCGAGTTCAGAGCCGCTATCGCCAGGGAGGAAACGATCTGGGCGGCTCCGCGCCGGGTGCGCTTCAGAATGCCTTGGTCAGGATGATGCCATATGTCCGCGGCTCGAGGATCCTGGCATTGCGGTAGCGCCCGATGAGAGCGTCCTCGATGATGATGTTCGTGATGTTGTCCTCATCCGTGACGTTCTTGACATAGGCACTTGCCGACCAGCCTTTCTCGGCGCTCGCGAGCTTCGCCTGAAAGTCGAGGAAGCCCCAGGCATCTATCTGGTCGGTCGGAATGTTGAACTCGCGCGAGAAGTACTCGCTCTGCCAGGCCGCATCGGCCCGCAGCGTCGCCTCCCAGTCCTTATGACCGATATCCCAGCTATACTGGCCCCCGACCTTGATCTTGAACTCCGGCGAATGCGGCAGCTCGTTGCCCTTCAGGTTGATAAAGACTTCCGGCGCCGTCGCGGTCGTACTCTGGGCGGGATTGGCCGCATCGACCGTTACGAAATCTCCGATCTCGGTATTGAGGTAAGAGACATTGGAATCGAGCAGCCAGCCATCTGCCGGCGCCCAGGTAATTTCGCCTTCAAGCCCCCAGACGGTCGCGTCCGCGTTCGAAGTCAGGAAGGCTGCATTGATCCTCTGCGCCAGCTGCAGGCCGGCATAGTCATAGTAGAAGCCCGACAGGTTTGCGCGCATCGAGCCGTCCAGCAGCGTATTCTTCGCCCCAAGCTCGAACGCGGTGACCGTCTCCTCGTCGAAACTCGGCTTTACATTGCTGCCCGGATTGAGGCCGCCGCTCTTGAAGCCTGTCGAAACCGAGGCAAACAGAAGGGTCTCATCGGTCATCGGCAGATCGGTCTTATGGTCAATTGCGACCTTGCCAGTCCACTTGTCCCCTTC
This sequence comes from uncultured Hyphomonas sp., assembly GCA_964643405.1. GTDB lineage: Bacteria > Pseudomonadota > Alphaproteobacteria > Caulobacterales > Hyphomonadaceae > Hyphomonas. Next base: position 3,925 of record CAZXQD010000141.1, read on the forward strand.
CAGTTCAGCGAGGGTGAACGGCAGAAGCGGCGTCAGGACGATAGCACGGGTACGGATTGATCTTTCTTCCTCGGTGTAGCGGGCACCGACGGTGAGCTTTGTATCCGGCCCGAGATCAAGATAGCCTTCACCGAACACGGCCCAGGCTTCCTGCCGGGACTCCGGTGTCTCTGTATTGACGAACCAGGTCTGCGGCGGGCGGCCGAGCGCGCGCTGCAGGAACTCGATCGAAGGGTGCCAGGTGCGGAAGGCGTTCGACGATTTCGAATCCGAATAGAAGACGCCGGCCACATAGTTGAACGGTCCCTCGAGCTGCGAGCCGAGCCGCAGTTCCTGGGTCCAGGTCTGGTTGTCCGCTGCGAAACTGTCCGTCGTGCGCAGCTGGTTCGTCGTGATGACGGTATCGGCGTTGAGGCTGTAGGTCAGCGGCGCCGTGAACCGGTACGGCAAGGCCGAATTGTCCCAGTCCGTCGTGGCGATGCTTTCGTTCCAGTTGAACCCGGTGACCGAGGTCAGCACCAGCGAACCGAAATCATGGTCAATGTTCAGCGTGCCGTAGAACTGCTCTGCGTCATAGGTCGGATCATAATCGGCTGAGACCTTGCGAAGGTCCTGGGGGTTGGGTGCGCCGGCATAGATGAGACCGCCGGAGGCGGCGCCTGTGAAGCCGATCAGCGCCTGGAGGATCGTTGTCTGCGAGGCCGGCGAATCGAAACCGAGAGACGTCGCGCTGCAGCCGAGCACCGGGTCAGCCGTGCACAGGCGCTTGGTTTCGCGCGCACGTGAGCTGTTCTCCTCGAAATATCCAAGGACAAGATCAGCCGTCGTGTCGCCAAGATCGATGCTCGTCGTGCTGCGCATCGCCCACTGGTCGCGGTCATCGATATTGTTGCCGGTGAACAGGTTCTCCGTAAAGCCATCACGCTTCTGGATATAGCCGGCAAATCGCTGCGCGAAGCCGTCCGCTACCGGAATGTTGAAGGATCCGCCGACGCGGACCGTCTCGAAATTGCCAAGCTGGAGGCTGACATCCCCGCCGAGCGTATCGTCGGCCTTCCGGGTAATGATGTTCACGGCGCCGCCGGTTGTATTGCGCCCGTAGAGGGTTCCCTGCGGGCCGCGCAGAACTTCGATACGTTCAAGGTCGAAGAACTCGTTCTGCGGGACCTGGCCGATTCCGGCGAAATTGACAAAGGCGCCTACCCCGCCGCCGCCGATACCGCGGATCGTGAGGTTCTCGTTTCCGACAAGGACTGCGTTCGGGATCGAGAGCTGCAGATCGGTGGCATCTTCGATCTGTGCCCGATCAAGGGCTTCCCCGCCAAAAGCGCTGATCGCGATCGGAACATCCTGAATAGATTCTTCCTTCTTCTGCGCCACCACCGTGACCGTTTCAAGTCGCCGGTCCGAGGCCTCCTCGCCTGTGCCGGCTTCCTGAGCATGCATCACAGGCGCCACAAGGCCTGCGAGCGCAATGACAGAAGCAGACACTGCCAGGCGCGGTCCATTGAAGATGGATTTCATCTTATTCATCACATTCCTCCCTCGGGCATCGATTGCCCTTATTATATTTTACGTCAATAAAGGGCCGGAACCGGTTCCGTCAAGGCTTATTAAAACAATCGTCAGCAGGAAATTGCGGGAGATGCATGCAACCGGGCGTCCGGAGCGCGCGAACGGGTTGCGGAAAGCCGCCGCCGTATTGTACACTTCGTCAATAACCGGGGCGGAGAGCAGACATGAAGATTGAGGAAGCCCTTGAGGCCGGTGTCCTGAGCGCGGTCCATGCCGCGCGCTGGCCTGACAGAATCGCTGTTCAGGATCCGGCGTCGCATCGGACCTTCCGGGTCCTGCATGAGAATGCAAACCGGCTTGCCCGGGTGATCCGGGCGGCAGGCCTGAAGCCCGGCGACGGCATAGCCCTGATGTGCAGCAATCGGTGCGAGTTCGTCGAAGCCTTCCTCGCCAGCCAGCGCACTGGCCTCCGGCTCACGCCGGTCAACTGGCATCTGTCTGCGGCCGAAGCTGCATACATTGTCGGGGATTGCGAAGCACGGGCGATCATTGCTGAAGATCGTTTCGTGACAGGGGAATGGTCGGATACCCTCTCTGGGCTGGACCTCAGGCTGTCCATCGGCGGCGCCGCAAAAGGGTGGCAGGCCTACGACGCCGCCCTTGCCGCTGAGATCGGGGAGGATTTGCCCGGCCCCGTTCACGGCACAATCATGCTCTACACATCCGGAACGACGGGGCGCCCGAAGGGCGTCCTGCGGCGCAAGCCGGAACCTGTCGCCCCTCAGCTCGCGGGATCGTTTGCAGCCTATGATCCGGAAACGGACGTCCAGCTCTGCTGCGGGCCGGCCTACCATGCCGCGCCGCTCCTGTTCGATATCCGCTGGCCGCTGGCCTCAGGTGTCAGGATCATCCTCATGGACGCCTGGGACAGCTGCCGCGTTCTGGAAACCATAGCGCGTGAACGGATCACACATGCCCATATGGTCCCGATCATGTTCCAGCGCCTGCTGGCCTTGCCGGAAGAGATCCGGA
>CAZXQD010000142.1:0-6249 GCA_964643405.1 uncultured Hyphomonas sp.
GCCTTGTCTTTCTGCCCACAGCCCGTAAGCAATGTAAGCGCGATCATGCCCGTGAGCAGATATTTCATATTTGTTCCCTCAAATGGTGCTGGCCGCGTGCGACCACACAGGTGTTGTATACATGCGTTTCAATGATGGCCAGACCATGACCTTGCGCGCCCCCGGCGGTCACCGGGTGAAGGTGCGGCTTGAGGTTAACGCGAAAGCGCGGCGTCTGATCATCCGCCTGGACGAGCGCCGCCGCGAGGCCGTGGCCGTTGCCCCGACATCCCGCCAGATCGAGGCGGCCGCCGCCTTTGCAGCCGAGCGGGTGGACTGGATTTCGTCGCGCCTGCAGCACCTTCCCGAGGTGACGCTGTTCGAGGACGGCGAGATTATCCAGTACCAGGGCAAGGATTGCCTTATTACCCTTGAAGGCGAGGGCAGAATTGCCCGCCTTTCCCCCGGAAACCCCCGAATCCTCTCGGTTCCCGGCGATCCGGAGACAACCCATGCCCGCGTTGTGCGCTTCCTCAAGAAGCAGGCGAAGGCCGAGTTGACGCGCGCGGTAACCCGGCATTGCGAGACGCTGCGGGTGAACTGCACGGGGATTTCAGTGAAAGACACCCGCTCGCGCTGGGGATCTTGCACCGTGGATGGCCAGCTGTCCTTCTCTTGGCGCCTGATCATGGCCCCGCCGGAGGTACTGGACTATGTAGCGGCGCATGAATGCGCCCACCTGCGGGAAATGAACCATTCTGCAAAATTCTGGGCCCTTGTGGCCCGTTGCTGCCCGGATTGGCAGCGCCAGCGGGCCTGGCTGCGCCTGCACGGAACCGAGCTTCAGGCCGCCGGCGAATAATCCGTGTCAAGACGAATTTTGTTCGTGTACCGCAAAAATATTTTTCTCGCGCGCGGGGCGAATCCCTGATTCAGACGCAGGGCTCTGGGTATTCAGTGCTTAATACGAACTCAAGACTTAGCGGGCGCCGGAAGGAGGCTGGGTTCACCCGGGAAATCGAAGCCGATGGCCCGCGTGCCGTAGGCACCGTCCCGGTAGCTCTCGATATTCTCCTCGAACCAGCCGAGGATGTACTGGAAGATATGGGCGTAGAAGGGCTCTGAATCCTGCTCTTCAACCGGCAGGCTGAATGTGTATTCGGCGCCATCTTCAATGCCGACGACAAACTCCTCGCCCGTCTTTCGGCACTCGAACCTGAGCCGCAGCCAGTCTGCCTGTTTCGACACCCGGATGGCGAGGCCGAAGGAGACCGGGCCCAGCGGGCGGAAGCCGCGCGGCGGGATGGAGAAGGCGGCATCGCCATAGGCGCGCGGCTCGAACGGGCCGGTGGGCGGCACGAGATGCACGCAGATGCCGTCCGGCGCGCCGATATAGTCGCAAAGGCCCGCGCGCACGTCCTCGGCGAGGCGGCGGATGCGCGAATAGTTTTCCTCGACCAGTTCCTGATAGGTCTCGACGGTCTCAATCAGCTGTTCGAAGCGGGACATGCGCGGGCCTTGTTCTGGTCGTTTCCGGCAAGGCTAGACCGGATCGGACCAGGCATCAAACAGCGCTCTCAGGCGGCGCGGTAGAGCTTCACGGGCGGGGCGGCGGCAGGCTCCGGCTGCAGGCGGGGCGGCAGCGCAGTGCGGGCCAGTTCCAGCGCGAGCGCCGGGGCGAGGCCTTCGCCGAAATTGCGGATCACGCTGCGCACGGTATCGAGGAAGCCAGCCTCCTCCTCCACGATCTGCGCATAACGCGCCGCGATGGGGCCGACGAGGCCATAGGCGAGGAAGACACCGAGGAGGGTGCCAAGCAAGGCTGCGCCGATCATCGCGCCGAGGATGGCGGGCTCCTGGTCGATGGCGCCCATGGTGCGGATGATGCCAAGCACGGCTGCGACGATGCCGAGGGCGGGCAGTGCATCGGCCAGCGTATTCAGCGCGCCGACGGCTTTGAGCCGGCGGTCAAGCTGGGCGTTGATCGCCTGTTCCATGCGCTGATCGGCGCGCGCGGGATCGGCAAGGTCCAGCGCCATCAGGCGGAAGGCGTCGCAGATCAGCGTGCGGGCGGCGGTGTCTTCGAGAATGCGCGGGGCGGTCTGGAAGATGGGCGAGGCTTCCGGCGTCTCGATGTCGGTCTCGATGGCGACGAAGCCGCCGCGCTTGGCCTTGCGCATCAGTTCGCCGAGCAGCGTGAAGAGGCTGGCATAGTCGGCGCGCGTCCAGCGGGCGCCGCGGAAGGCACGGCCGAAACCGGCGAAGGCTTCACGCGCGACATCCGGCGAGTTGCCGATCAGCACGGTGCCGAAAGCAGCGCCGCCGATCAGCGCCAGCTCGAACGGCAGCGCTTCCATCGTGGCGGGGCCGCCGGTGATGACCAGCCCGCCGCCGACGAGCAGCAACACGATGACAAGGCCGGCAATCTGCAGCACGAAAAGTTTCTCCCGGGATCGCAGACTGTATCCTGACAGCCGCACCTTAAGGCGGCGTTTCACCACGCCCCGGTTTCGCGTCTGGACATTTGCGGCGGCTGGCGGGAAGAGACCTTATGGCTGGTGAGACTGAACGCCTTCCCGATCAACCGCGGCCGGACAGGCGGAACGCCTTCATCCTGCTGTTCTTTGCGCTGATGTCGGTCGGCGCGGGGAACACGATGCTGCTGGCCGCCGTGCTGCCGCAGCTGACGCGCGAGATGGCGATGCCGGACTGGATGGCAGGCGCGGTGTTCTCGTTGTCGGCACTGCTCTGGTCGCTGTGCTCACCCTTCTGGGGCAAGCGGTCGAACGTCTGGGGACGCCGGCGCGTCGCCGCCGCCGGCATGTTCGGATACGCCGCCTCGATGTTCCTGATCTGGGTGACAGGCTCGCTCGCGCTTGCCGGCATCCTCACCAATATCGTCGCCGTGTTCATCTGCCTTGCGCTGGCGCGCAGTCTCTTCGGCGCGATCGGCTCGGCGACGAACCCGGCCGCGCAGGCCTATGTGGCCGACCGCACGAGCAAGGCCGAGCGGCAGAGCGAGATCGCCTTCCTATCCTCCGGCTTCAGCGTCGGCACCGTGATCGGCCCGGCCTTCGCGGCCGCGCTGGCGGCCTCGGCCGGCATCCTCTCCCCTGCCCTGTTCACGGCGGTGCTCGCCGCGATCATGGCGAGCCTCATCTGGTTCCGCCTGCCGGAAACACGCGCGCCGGTGGCCGACGCCGTGCGCATCGAAGCGGAGGCGGCGGGCAAGGATCTCTGGCGCACCGAGCGCGTGTTGCCCTTCCTGATCTACGCGGTTGCCCTGTCGCTGGTGACCGGCGTGCTGACGCAGGTGTTCGTGTTCGCGGTGATGGACAAGCTGAACGTCTCCGGCCGCGAGGCGGCAGCCTATACGGGCCCGGCGTTCACCGTCGGCGCGGTGGCCGTGCTACTGGCGCAGCTGGTGCTGATCCCGCGACTGCACCTGAAGAACAAGACGCTGATGTGGGCGGGCTGCCTGCCGCTGCTGCTGGGCGCGGTGCTGATGATCTTTGCGACGAATTACGCGACGCTGATCCTCTCGCAATTCCTGATCGGCCTGGGGCAAGGGCTCGCGCGGCCGGGCTTTTCGAGCGGCGCCTCGCTGGCCGTGCCGCCGCAGCTGCAGGGGAATGTCGCGGGCCTCGTCATCTCCGCCAACGGCATGGGCTATATCGTGACGCCGATCTTCGGATTGTTCGTGTACGAATATGTCAATCCGCACCTGCCCTTCGTGCTCTGCTCGCTGATGCTGCTGGCGATGTTCTTCTATGCGCGCTTCGGCATGAAGGACGGCCTGGGGGAGATCCGCGAGGGGGAGGAGTAGACTTCCGTCCCAAGCGTTAGGGGCAAGCGTGGATTCGCCGGGACATGGAAAGCGCCGCTTAACCTTGGAATGCTATAACCGTGATCGGATTGCCGGGCACCCCACCGGCAAAAGGCGCGGCCCATGATCGAACAAGCCTCGAAGTCACTCGGCCTTTTCTCGGAGGCGATCCGCCTTGCCGTCGTGCTGCTGCTCGCGGTCGTGTTTACCGGCGTCGGCGTGATGTTGGTGAGCGGTGGCCGGCCGGAGGCAATCGTTCCGCTCTTCCTCGGCGCCGGCGCGATTGCTCAGCTGCCGAAGCGCTTCGTGAACCTCTACCGCGACTTCACAGGAAATTACTAGCATGCGCCTGCCGCTTCGCATTTTTCGACTGGCGTGTGTCAGCGCCCTGATGCTAGCGACCGCCGCCTGCACGGACGGCCCGGAACCAGTCTCGAATGAACCGGCCAACCTGACGCCCGGCCTGTACGAGATTTCGGTGTCGCAATCGCTCAAGCAGTTTTCTGACAAGGAGACCGCGCCCAAACCCATCTGCGTACGGTCCTACGATATCGATTCATTTCCGCACAAGCTGGCCGAAGAATACTTCGTGGCACAACGCGGCTGCAGGACCGTCCGTACACCGCGTGAAGGCAATACGGTCTCCGGCGAAGTAGTTTGCCCGACCGACCGGAAGATTGCCGCTGGTAATTCGCGGTTCGTGTATCGCGGCGAGATCAGACCTGACCGCCTTGTGCTCGAAGGCAACATGGTGATCGATGTTGACCTGCCGAAAGGCGCTGGCGGTCCCGAAATAAGCGACGCGCAACTGGAAAAGGCGATGCGGCGCATCGAAGACATCAAGACGGTGATCGAGAGCCGCCGCCTTTCCGACTGTCCGTGACCATCGAGCCACTTCGTGACCCATAGGCCTGGTCGTTGCTTTGAGAGGACGGCGAGAAGCCCCTAGTTGATCCCTGCCCCGCTCGCACCCAGCGCGTTCAGCGTGTCCAGCACCTGTTTGGTCGGGTAGCCGTCGGCGACCTGGCCGAGGGTTTTCTGGAAGGCCTGCACGGCGAGCTTGGTGCGGCGGCCGGCGATGCCGTCCACCGTGCCGGCATCAAAGCCGCGATCATTGAGGCCCTGCTGCAGCGCGCGGATGTCGGCCACGCTGAGCGGGGCGAGGTGCGTCGGCCAGGGCGTAACCGGCCCCACCTTGCCCATGATCGCATCGCCCGAGAGGCCGACCGCGAAGGCATAGGAGTCTGCGCGGTTATACGTCTTGAAGACGTTGAAGTTCTTGAACAGCAGGTATTTCGGGCCCTGATGCCCGGCGGGCACCCAAAGCTCTGCAAACTCGGCGCCGCCGGTGTTGAACGTGCCGCCCGTGATGGGCGTGAGACCCGCGGCGACCCAGGCGTCCATGCGCCGCTCGCTGCCATCGGCGAGGCTGTAGTCGAACTCTGCCGGCAGGCTGACCTCGAGCCCCCAGGGCTGGCCCTTCACATAGCCGGAACGGGCGAGATAGTTGGCAGCCGAGGCGAGCGCATCGGCCTCGCTTTTCCAGACATCGCGCTTGCCGTCGCCGTCAAAGTCCACGGCGTGGGCGATATAGGTGGTGGGCATGAACTGGGTGTGGCCCATGGCGCCCGCCCAGCCGGAGCCGAGCTGGTCGCGCCGCGCATAGCCCTTCTCGACGATTTCCATCAGGGCGTAGATCTCGGCCTCGGCAAAGGCCCGGCGGCGGCCCTCGACCGCCATGTTGGCGAGCGCATTGGCGGCGTCATCGGTGCCCATGAAGCCGCCATAGCTGGTCTCCATGCCCCAGATGGCGAGGAGGACCTGCCGGTCGACGCCGTACTTCGCCTCGATGGCGGCGAGCGTCGGGCCAAGGGCGGCGAGCTTGGTCTGGCCGGAAGAAATGCGGGTCTGCCCCATCGGGACCTTCAGGTAATCCCAGATCGGCTTCGCAAACTCGGCCTGCGCGCTGGGGGCTGTAGCGGCCTGGACTTCGGTGCCCAGCCAGAGCGGCAGCGGGCGGATGCCCTCCAGCAGGGATTTCACCAGGGCCCGGTCGTGCCCGGCGGCCATGGCGCGGCCAGCGAAATCGTCCCGCCAGGCGTCCATGGCGGCATGGCCGGAGGAAGCAAAACGGATCGGGCCGGTCTCTGCAACCGGCTGCTGCACGCCTGGCTTGGGCGAGGGCGGGGTCGGCGGACCGATGGCGCAGGAGGCCAGAATTCCGCACACGGCGGCTGTCAGCATCCATTTGGACCGTGCCCAACCTGCAGTAACCATGGTGGCGATCCCTTTTTCAGGCTGCGCGGTGCAGCACTCGTCCTTGACTCGGCTATCCGGATTCATTACGCGCTCCGCTTTCCCAATTCCTAATCGCACCAGGCCAGACCCATGAAAGTCCGTTCGTCCCTCAAATCGCTGAAGTCGCGCCACCGCGACTGCAAGAT
>CAZXQD010000143.1:0-6140 GCA_964643405.1 uncultured Hyphomonas sp.
CCCTCTCCCCGGGGGAGGGGCCCCTTCTGGTCGGTTGGCTTATTTCTTCAGGCGGCCCTTCACCTGGGCGCGGTACTTGTCGCCGTAAGGCGGGCGCATCATGGCGAGGATTTCGTTGCTGGTCTGGGTGTAGACCGCCTTCTTGTGGCTGAACTCGAGGAATCCCTCGCGGCCGTGATAGGCGCCCATGCCTGAGGGGCCAACGCCGCCAAACGGCAGGTCTTCCTGGGCGACGTGGAAGATCACGTCATTGACGGTGACACCGCCGGAGGTGGTGTTGTTCAGCACAAGGTCTTTCTCGGCGGCATCTTCGCCGAAGTAATAGAGACCGAGCGGGCGCGGATGGGCGTTGATATAGGCCACCGCATCCCTGGCATCATTGTAGGATTTGACCGGCAGGATGGGGCCGAAGATCTCGTCCTGCATGACCTTCATATCATCGGTCGGATCGATGATCAGGGTCGGCGGAATCTTGTGGTGAGGCTGCTGGGCGAAATTCTCCGCCTTCGGATTAAGTTCGACAATCTCGGCGCCCTTGCTGCGGGCGTCCTCCAGATACCCCTGGATGCGGTCATAGTGGCGCTGGTTCACGACCGAGGTGTAGTCGTCATTGTCCTTGAGGCCGGTAGGATACATCGTTTCAATGGCGCGGGTGGCGGCGCCGACGAATTCCTGCGTCTTGTCTTTCGGCACGAAGGCATAGTCCGGCGCGAGGCAGATCTGGCCGGCGTTCAGCGTCTTGCCGGCCATGATGCGGCTGGCCGCTTTCTGCAGATCCGCCGAGCGGCCGAGAATGACAGGCGACTTGCCACCGAGCTCCAGCGTCAGCGGGACGAGATTGTCAGCGGCGGCGCGCATGACATGGTGGGCGACGGAGGTCGCGCCCGTGAAGAGGATATGGTCGAAGGGCAGCTTGGTGAATTCGGCGCCGACATCCGGGCCGCCGGTGACGACGACGACTTCCTCGGGCGTGTAGTATTTCGCGAAGAGCTGTTTCATCAGCTCCGACGTTGCCTCGGTGAACTCTGACGGCTTGATCATCGTGCGGTTGCCGGCGGCGAAGACACCCGCGAGCGGGGTGAAGGTGAGGTTGACCGGGAAGTTCCACGGGCTGATCACGCCGATGACACCTTTCGGCTGGTACTGGATTTCCGCCTTTGAGCCGAGCAGGCCGAGCGGGAACTCCACCTTGCGCTTTTCAGACTGCATCCACCTGGCGACGTGTTTCTTCGCGTGCTTCAACGCGCCGATGGAGCCGGCGATGTCGGTGAGGTTCGACTGGTCTTTCGAGCGGTGGCCGAAGTCTGTGCACATAGCGTCGTTCAGCGCGTCGCCGTGCGTGGCGAGCAGATCAATCGACTTGTCGAGCCATTCGATGCGCTTGGCGAGCGAGGGCGCGCCATCACGCAGGTGGGCAGCTTTCTGGCGGTCGAGCAGCGCGCGCATGCCCGAGCCTGGGGTACCGTCGAGGGCCATGGAACTTCTCCTGGAAGAGTTGACTGTAAGGGTTGTGAACAGTGTAGCGTGCGTTCAGCATTTGCGCCATGGGGGGCGCAAATTCACCCAGCGGCAGGCGGAGCGGCTCCCGGCAAGAGCAAATCCTTGCCCCGGCGTGAGGCTTTTCGCAGGCCGCGCATTCGGCTTAATTCGTGATCAGATCGACCTTCAGGAGCGCAAGCGATGACCAAGTACGAGAAGATTTCCTACGAGCGCGACGGCGATATCGCGATCATCGCGTTCGACGACGACAAGACGCTGAACGCTTGCGGTGTGGATACGGCCATCGAGTTGCTGCATGCCTTCGAGGTTGCCGCCAAGGAAGCGCGCTGCACGATCCTGACAGGCAAAGGCCGCGGCTTTTGTTCGGGCGCCAATCTTGGCGGCATGGGTTCGGGCCCGTCGATCTCGCATCCTGATTCGCTCCCGGATGCCGGCAAGGCGCTGGACGCATTCTACAACCCGCTGGTCACCGCCATTCGCGAGCATCCGCATCCGGTGATCACCGCCGTGAACGGCGCGGCGGCCGGTGTCGGATGCGCCATCGGCCTCATGGGGGATCTCGTGGTGGCCGCGAAGAGCGCTTACTTCCTCCAAGCCTTCCGCCGAATCGGCCTCGTTCCGGATGGCGGATCGAGCTACCTGCTGGCCAAGACCATCGGCCGTGTGCGTGCCATGGAAATGGCACTTCTGGGTGAAAAACTCCCCGCCGAAACCGCACTGCAATGGGGCCTGGTCAACCGCGTGGTGGACGATGCCGCGCTGATGGATACGGCGAAGGAATTTGCACAGAAACTGGCAACCGGACCGACCGTGGCCCTGTCGCTGGCACGCAAGTGCATCTGGGACGCCTGCGACGATGATTTCGGCACCGCCCTCCACAATGAGCGGGTTGCACAGCGCGATGCGGGACGTACGGATGACTTCCGTGAGGGCGTTTCCGCCTTCCTCCAGAAGCGCGCAGCGGTGTTCAAGGGCAAGTAATCCCTGATTGAACAGCGGAATTTCGTTTCCCTTAAAGATTACGAAACCCATTTCGCTTTAAGTTCAACGCCGAACACAAACCGGGTTGGGCGCAATGGAATACAGGCTCGTGCATTTCAATTGCGCACGCCCGGTGGGCAAGTTCGACTTCAGCAATGAATTCGTTCAGGTTTTTGTCGCGTTGTTGCCGCGCATCTTCAAGGATGGCGACGCGTTCGAGGGCCTGCTGCACCATGACCACGGCCTGCGCTGCCCGGACGGGAGCTGGCGCGGGTTTACGAATGCGTTTCCTTATCCGCCCGAGTGGCGTGCGCCGGACATTTCCACCCTCGCCGTCTGGCGCTCGCTGGAGGACCTGAAAGCGTTCAGCCACAATGGCAGGACCCATCCGCCCGGCATGCGGCGGCTGGCCCAGGAAATCGACCGCAGCGACGGCCCCGGCTTCGTGATGTGGTGGGCCGCGAAGGGCGAGCGTTTCACGCTTGAGGACGGCTGGCAGCGCCTGCAGCACCTGCGCCAGCATGGCTCGTCTGACTATGCCTTCTCGCTGGAACAACCGGTGAAGCGACCGGCGGTGGCTTAGGCCTTTTTCTTCTTGCGCACGGGCTTTGCCGCCGCTTTCGCCTTGGCGACGGCCAGCGCACGTTTGCCCCATTGGCTCGCTTCGTCGGGATCGTCCATCGCCGAGGATGGCAGGCTCACATAGCCCATGTCGATCACTTCGCCGGTGCTGGGCTTGGTCCAGAGGAAGGGCGCGCAGCCTTCCGCTTCGAGATCGGCACGCAGCTTCGCGTCGGTCTTCAGGTAGATCGTGTCGTCGCCCAGCAGCGCGAACATCAGCCCGCCCTGGAACACGCCTGCGCCGCCGAACATGCGCCGTATGCTGACGGGCCCCATCGGGGCGAGCAGCTCGGCGACGAATTCGTGGAAAGGATCCGGCGGCTTCGCCATGGCTCAGGCCGCCGGAAGGCCCAGCCGGTAGACACCCTTGAACGTGTCCGGGTCTTCGACCGGCTTGCCTTTCCGGTAGATCGCGATGGCGCCCGCCTTGTGGAGGCGGATTGCTTCGGCACGCACGTCCTTCAGTATACGCACGAAATTTTCCGGGCTGACAGCCTTGGCGGCGTCTTCCGGCGCAATCGTCTTGCCGGCGCCTTTGGCGGCGGTCAGCGCGAGGATCGCGTCGCGGACAGGGTTCTTGGCCGGATCGCTCACCAGTCGATGGCCGAATAGACAAGCTGCTGGAATTGCATGCGCATCGGGTACGTCGAGGATGGCATCAGCTGGGTGGCCTGGATGGCGATCAGTTCTTCTTCCGGGTCGATCCAGAAGAAGGTGGAGGCGAGGCCGCCCCAGCTGAACGTGCCATTGCTGCCGGGCTGGCGGGTCTGCACGATGTCCTGCACGACCGAGCCGCCGAGGCCGAAGCCGACGCCATCTGCCATAACTTCCGTGAAGGCCGAGCGGCCCATGCCGCGCATCGTCTGACGATCCGGCAGGTGGTTCTGGCGCATGAATTCCCAGGTCTTGGGGCTGATGATGCGGGCGCCGTCGAGCGTGCCGCCCCGCAGGAGCATCAGGGCGAAGCGGTGATAGTCGCGCACCGTGGAGGCTAGGCCGCCGCCAGCATTGAGGAGGTTCGGGCGTTTCGAATACAGCTTCGAAGCGGCGCCGGCCGGATCGGCGAGCGTGGTCTCGCCAGTCTTGGCGTCTTTCTGATAGCAGGCCATCAGGCGGTGGATCTTCTCCGGCGGCACCCAGAAATCGGTATCGTCCATGCCGAGCGGGCCGAAGATGCGTTCACGGAAGAACTCGTCCAGCGGCTGGCCGGAGATGATCTCCACGAGCGCGCCGAGCGTATCGATGGAGTGGCTGTAGCGCCATTCCGTACCCGGAGAGAAAGCAAGCGGCAGCTGGCCGATCTGGCGGGCCATGTCCTGCAGCGTGTCTTTCGGATGGCCGACCTTGTTGATGCGGTAGAGCTCATCGGTCTCGTCCTGCATCAGGAAGCCATAGGTGAGACCGGACGTGTGCGTGACGAGATCAAGCACGGTCATCTCGCGGTCGGGCTTGCGCAGTTTCGGCGCGGCCACCGTGCCACCATCCCAGACCATCGCCTTTGCGTATTCGGGAATGTAGCGGCTGACCGGATGGTCGAGCCTGATCTTGCACTCTTCGAGCAGCATCATGATGGCGAGCGTCGTGATCGGCTTCGTCATCGAATAGATGCGGAAGATCGTCTCGGCACTGATGGGCTCCTTGCCGCCCATTTCGGTGCTGCCGGTATAGCTTTCGTGCGCGATTTCTCCGCCGCGCGAGACCAGAAGCGCCATACAGGGCAGCTTGCCCGTGTCGATATAGTTTTCCTTGAAATAGGCCGGCATCGCCGCGAGGCGATCTGCATTGAGGCCGACTTCGTGCGGGTCTGTGGGGTCGTGGTCGAACATCAGAGGGTTCCTGCTTTGGCGGCCCGGGCGAGTTCGCGGGCGATGATGATCTGCTGGATCTGGCTAGTGCCTTCGTAGAGGCGGAAGATGCGGACGTCGCGGTAGAAGCGCTCGATCCCGTAGTCGGCGACATAACCAGCGCCGCCGAAGATCTGCACAGCGCGGTCGGCGACGCGGCCGCAGGCTTCGGTGGCGAACAGCTTGGCGGAGGAGGCGAGCATGGTGACGTCTTCGCCCGCGTCGCGGCGGCGGGCGGCATCAAGGATCATGCATTCAGCCGCATAGGTTTCGGCCTGGCTGTCGGCGATCAGGCCCTGCAGCAGCTGGTGCTCGAAGATCGGCTTGCCGAACTGTTTGCGCTCCAGGGCGTAGGTGACCATTTCGCGGATCAGGCGTTTGGAAACGCCGGTGGCGACGGCGGAGATATGCAGCCTGCCCTTGTCCAGCACGCTCATCGCGACCTTGAAGCCTTCACCCTCTTTCGCGATCAGGTTTTCCGCCGGCACGCGGGCATTCTCGAAGATCACGTCGCAGATATGGGCGCCCTGCTGGCCCATCTTCTTCTCCGGCTTGCCGACCGAGAGGCCGGGCGTGCCGCGTTCCACGACGAAGGCCGAGACGCCCTTTGCGCCGGGCTCGTCCGGGTTGGTGCGGGCCATGACGGTGAAGAAGTCTGCCTTATTCGCGTTGGTGATGTAGCGCTTGGTGCCGTTCAGCACGTAATGGTCGCCGTCGCGGACGGCGCGGGTCTTGAGGCCGGCCGCGTCGGAGCCGGCTTCTGGCTCGGTCAGCGCGAAGCTGGCGATCAGGTCGCCTGAGGCGACGCCGGGCAGCCATTTCTGTTTCTGCGCTTCGGTGCCGAAAAGAACGAGCGCCTGGCTGCCGATGCCGATATTGGTGCCGGCGACGGAGCGGAAGGCGGGCGAGGTCTTGCCGAGCTCCATGGCGACGAGGCACTCGGTTTCCATGTCGAGGTCGAGGCCGCCATACTGTTCAGGCACAGCGATGCCGAAGAGGCCGAGGGCCTTCATTTCGTCGACCACGTACTGGGGCACGGCGTCTTCCTCACCGACCTGGGCCTCGATCGGTACGCAGGTTTCAGTCACGAAGCGGCGCACCTGCTCGATCAGCGCGGCGCGGGTTTCGGCGTCAAAGGTCATGGGTTTCGTCTCCCGGTGTGGTTTCTCGCGGACCACTTTATGCCGCTACGGC
>CAZXQD010000144.1:0-6121 GCA_964643405.1 uncultured Hyphomonas sp.
TATCTGGAGCCGCGCGACGCTGCCGCGTTACCGCTATGACCAGCTGATGCGTCTCGGCTGGAAGATCTTCCTGCCGACATCGCTCGCCGCGGTCCTGATCGTTGCTGGCTATGTCACCTACTTCGGAGTTCAGTTATGAGCCTCGGGCAAACCCTGCGCGGTGCGCTGCTGACCGATTTTGCGGGCGCCTTCTGGGTCGCGACCCGGGAAATGTTCCGGCGCAAGCCGACCGTAAACTATCCTTTCGAGAAGAACCCGCTGTCGCCACGTTTCCGCGGTGAGCATGCCCTACGCCGTTATCCGAGCGGCGAGGAGCGCTGCATCGCATGCAAGCTTTGCGAAGCAATCTGCCCGGCGCAGGCCATCACCATCGAGGCTGAGCCGCGCGAGGACGGCGCCCGCCGAACGACGCGCTACGACATCGACATGGTGAAGTGCATATATTGCGGTTTCTGCCAGGAAGCCTGCCCGGTCGACGCGATTGTCGAAGGGCCGAATTTCGAGTTCGCGACGGAAACCCGTGAAGAGCTGTTCTATGACAAGGAACGCCTTCTTGCGAACGGCGACCGCTGGGAACGGTTGATCGCGAAGAATCTTGAGCTGGACGCGCCGTACCGGTAGCGCGCCGAATTGATAACACAGACCGGCGGGCAGGGGCTTCTCCGGAACAGAAAAGGGGCGAGAAGGCAGTGGCACTGATCGCATTTTGGTCGATCGCATTTGTTGTGATCATGTCGGCGATGCTCGTCATCATGGCGCGCAATCCTGTGCATTCTGTCCTCTGGCTGATTCTCGCCTTCTTCTCGTCTGCGGGATTGATGGTTCTGATCGGTGCCGAGTTTCTCGCGATGCTGCTGATCGTCGTCTATGTCGGCGCAGTCGCTGTGCTGTTCCTCTTTGTCGTGATGATGCTGGACGTGGACTTCGTCGAGCTCAAGCAGGGTAGCCTGGGCTACTGGCCGTTCGCTTTGCTGATCGGAATGATCCTGATTGCCGAAATGGCACTTGTCTGGTCAGCCAGCGGTACACTGACGTTCGACAGTTTCGATCCGTCGCCCGGCGCCGACACGAACACCGAGGCCATCGGCGCGGTGATGTACACGCAATACCTGCTGCTCTTCCAGCTGGCCGGCGTGATCCTGCTTGTCGCCATGATCGGCGCGATCGTGCTGACGCTGCGCCACCGTCCGAATGTCAAACGGCAGGATGTCGGTAAACAGACCGGCCGGCGCCGCGCGGATGCGATTGAGTTGAAAGATCCGGCACCGGGGCAGGGGATCTGATATGACCGAATTGGGAATCGTCCATTTTCTGATCGTCTCTGCGGCGCTGTTCACCGTCGGCGTGGTTGGCATCTTCGTGAACCGCAAGAACATCATCGTCATCCTGATGGCACTCGAGCTGATCCTTTTGTCGGTGAACATCAATCTGGTTGCTTTCTCGGTCTTCACCGGGACGATCCAGGGCCAGATCTTCGCGATGCTGGTTCTCACTGTGGCGGCCGCTGAAGCCGCCGTCGGTCTCGCGATCCTTGTCGTCTACTTCCGGAACCGCCGCGACATCTCGGTTGAGAATGTCGATCTGATGAAAGGCTGACCCTCAGTATGCTTCCGGATAGCCTGCTCATCTATATCGTCCTGGCGCCCGGCTTTGCCGCGCTGACAGGCTTGTTCCATAAATGGATCGGCGACCGCGTGGTCATGGCGATCACGACCGGTGTTGTGCTCTCCTGCGGCGCGCTTTCGCTTTATCAGCTGATTGCCTATGCCTCGGGCATCGGCGGCGCTGCCGAGGCTGTGCATCATGCTTCGGGCTATGACGCCTATCTCACGGCGGGCGTGGAACACGCCGCATCCGAGCTGAAGCAGCATGTCATCACGCTGATGCCGTGGATCCATGTCGGCGACTTCCAGGCAAACTGGGCGATCCGTGTAGATACATTGTCCATCGTGATGATGGCCGTGATCACCGGCGTGTCCGGGCTCGTGCACCTCTATTCCTGGGGCTACATGAGCGAAGATCCGCACAAGTCGCGTTTCTTTGCCTACCTCTCGCTCTTCACCTTCATGATGCTCATGCTGGTGGTGGCGGACAATTTCATCCAGCTGTTCTTCGGCTGGGAAGGCGTGGGCCTCGCGTCCTACCTGCTGATCGGTTTCTGGTACACGAAGAAGGCGCCGAACGACGCCTCCATCAAAGCTTTCGTGACGAACCGCGTGGGTGACTTCGGCCTGGCACTCGGCATCATGGCGGTTTTCTTCGTGTTCAAGTCGGTCGAGTTCGGCCCGGTGCTTGACGCGATCCGTACCAATGCAGTTGTGACGCCGATGTTCGCCGAAGCCGCCCCGGCACGCGAGGCCGTGATGGTGTTCTTCGGTGAGCGTGTCTACGCGCTCGAACTTATCGGCATTCTCCTGTTCATTGGGGCCATGGGTAAGTCGGCGCAGTTTTTCCTGCACGTCTGGCTCCCGGATGCCATGGAAGGCCCGACGCCCGTGTCGGCGCTCATCCACGCCGCAACCATGGTTACGGCCGGCGTCTATCTCGTCTGCCTTCTGTCGCCGATTTACGAGTACACCTTCTATGCGGCGGGCATGGTCGCCCTCGTCGGCGCCGTAACTGCGCTCTATGCCGCCACGGTCGGCATGGCGCAGAACGACATTAAGCGCGTGATCGCCTATTCGACCTGTTCACAGCTCGGCTACATGTTCTTCGCCGCTGGCGTCGGCGCCTACGAGGCGGCGATGTTCCACCTGTTCACGCATGCGTTTTTCAAGGCGCTGCTGTTCCTGGGGGCCGGCTCGGTCATCCACGGCATGCACCACGAGCAGGACATGCGCCGCATGGGCGGGCTCGCGAAGTTCATGCCCCTGACCTACGCGGCAATGATGATCGGCACGATTGCCATTATCGGCCTGGGCTTGCCGCACACCAAGCTCGGCTTCTCCGGCTTCTTCTCGAAGGACGCGATCCTGGAGAGCGCGTTTGCGGGTGCGACCGCCGGTGTGTCGTTCGCCGAAGTGGCGTTCTGGTTTGGCTTGCTCGCGGCGTTCCTGACCAGCTTCTATTCCTGGCGCCTCATCTACATGACGTTCCACGGCCCGGCGCCGCACGAGGCACACGGTCACAACGCCCATTCCCATGATGCCCATGGGCATGATGCGCACACGCACGATGAGCATGCCCATGATGATCACGGCCATGGCCATGATCACACGCCGCACGAAAGCCCGCTGGTCATGCTGATCCCGCTGGCGCTGCTCAGCATCGGCGCCGTGTTCGCAGGCTTCTACTTTTATGATGCCTTCGTGGACGCCAATAACGAAGCCTTCTGGGCGGGTGCGATCTACCGCGCCGAAGCAAACCATGTTCTGCATGACCGGCACAATGTTCCGGAATGGGTGCTCTGGGCGCCACTGGCGGTCACCGTCGGTGGCTTCCTGATCGCCACGTTCACCTACTTCTTCAACCGGGGCGTCGGCGCGCGCGTTGCCGCCAGCGGTGGCCCGCTGCATGCCCTGTTTTCGAACAAGTGGTACTTCGACGAGATCTACCAGGCGACACTGGTTCGCGGAGCGGCTTTCCTCGGCAACATCTTCTGGAAGGCGGACAAGAAGGTCATTGACGGTATCGGTCCGGACGGCCTTGCGAAGATCGCTTCAGCAAGCTCACGCCGCCTCTCGGCCATGCACTCAGGCTACCTTTATCACTATGCTTTTGTGATCATCGGCGCGGCGATCCTCTTCGGCGCTGTTCTCTGGCTCAGATCGGGTGGAGCAAACTGATGGGCGGTTTCCCGATCCTCACTGTAATGACGTTTCTACCGCTTGCCGGCGCGCTGCTGGTCATGCTTGTACGCGCGGCCACTGCAGGCAGCAGCAAGAGCGGAGGAGGCGCGCAGTCAAGCAAAGCCGTGCTGCTGGCGGGCTTCATCATTTCTGCAGCGACTTTCGTGGCGTCGGTTGCGGCCTTCTTTGCGTTCGACCGGTCGGCAGAGGGATACCAGCTTGTCGAGCAGTATGCCTGGTATGGTCCGATCAGCTACAAGCTGGGCGTCGATGGACTGTCGCTGTCGCTGGTCTTGCTGACGACTTTCCTGACACCGATCTGCCTGCTGGCAAGCTGGAACTCCATCGAAAAGCGCGTGACCGAATATGTCATCGCATTCCTCGTGCTTGAGACTTTCATGATCGGCGTGTTCGTCGCGCTTGATCTTGTGCTGTTCTACATCTTCTTCGAGGCTGGCCTGATTCCGATGTTCCTGATCGTCGGCATCTGGGGTGGGAAGGACCGGGTCTATGCCGCGTTCAAGTTCTTCCTCTACACGCTGATCGGATCGCTGCTAATGCTGATCGCGATGGTCTACATGATCCTCGCGGCGGGCTCGGCAGACTTTGAAGTGCTGGAGAAGTTTGCCTTCGATCCTGGTGTCCAGACTTGGCTCTGGCTGGCTTTCATCGCCTCCTTCGCAGTGAAGCTGCCAATGTGGCCGGTTCATACATGGCTTCCGGATGCGCACGTTCAGGCGCCGACGGCCGGGTCTGTCATTCTTGCGGGCGTACTGCTGAAGATGGGCGGCTACGGCATGCTGCGCTTCTCGCTGCCGATGTTCCCGGATGCGAGCGCACTGTTCCAGCCGGTGATGTTCGGTCTTGCGGTTGTTGCGATTGTCTACACTTCGCTGGTCGCCTGGCGGCAGACGGACATGAAGAAGCTGATCGCCTATTCGTCGGTTGCACATATGGGCTTCGTGACGCTTGGCATCTTTGCGTTCAACGAGACGGGTGTGCAGGGCGCGATCTTCCAGATGCTCAGCCACGGCCTGATTTCGGGCGCGCTCTTCCTGATCGTCGGCGTTGTCTACGATCGGATGCACACCCGTGAGATAGCGGCCTATGGCGGCCTCGTGAACCGGATGCCCATCTACGCCTCGTTCTTCATGCTGTTCACGATGGCCAATGTCGGCCTGCCGGGCACCAGCGGTTTCGTTGGTGAAATCCTGACAATGGTGGGCGGCTTCCAGGCGGCAACTTGGGCCGCGGCAGGCGCCGCGCTCGGGGTGATTTTCTCAGCTGTCTATATGTTGACGCTCTACCGGCGCACCGTGTTCGGCGAGATTACCAACCCGCACCTGAACGACATTAAGGACATGAACGTCGTCGAATGGATCTGCATCGCGCCATTGGCAGCGCTCACGATACTCTTCGGTGTCGCGCCCAACCTGATCTTCAATCTCACAGACAGTTCGACCGCACGGGTTCTGTCGCTGATGGCCGGAGGCCAGTAACATGCTGGACATTACCTCCATCCTGATGACGGTTGCGCCGGAACTCTGGCTGGCGCTTGCGGGTCTTGTTGGCGTGCTGCTGGGCGCAATCTTCGGCGAGCGGTTCAATTCGCTGTCGTTCAAGTTCGGTGCCCTGGCCCTGTTCGGCGCAGCGGGCCTTGCCGCGTTGCATTTCAGCGGCGGTGAAGCGTTTGGTGGACTCGTCCGTACCAATACATTCGTCAACTTTGCGAAAGTCATTACCTTTGTTCTGGCCGGCCTCTCGCTTGTGATTGCAGAAGGCTTCCTCAAGCGCCACGAGACGACGCGTTACGAGTATGCCTTGCTCGTCATCTTCGCCAGCCTCGGCATGGGCATAATCCTCTCGGCGGCGGACCTTATGACCCTCTACATGGGCATCGAGACTCTCAGCCTTTCGTCCTACGTCCTCGCGGCATTCCATCGCGACTCCGCACGCTCTTCAGAAGCGGGCCTCAAGTATTTTGTCCTCGGGGCGCTCGCGTCGGGCATGCTGCTCTATGGCGCCTCGCTGGTCTACGGATTTACTGGCACGACATCCTTTGCGGGCATCGCAGAAGCCGGTGTGTCGACCGGCGCGTTGTTCGGGATGGTGCTCATGATCGTGGGTCTTGCGTTCAAGATTTCGGCGGCACCGATGCACGTCTGGACGCCTGACGTCTATGAGGGCGCGCCGACGCCGGTGGTCGCGTTCTTCGCTTCTGCGCCGAAGATGGCTTCGACAGTTGTTTTCGCAAACATCCTGTTCACGGTCTTCGGCTCGGCAATCGACCAGTGGCAGATCATCATTTCGATCATCGCGGGTCTGTCGATGAT
>CAZXQD010000145.1:0-6087 GCA_964643405.1 uncultured Hyphomonas sp.
ACCTTGAAACCGCCGGGCTAACAAATCTGGTGGACCACTGCTGAGGGGCAGGCCAGGGGCGCGCGGCAAACTTTGATAGCGGGGACTTGGTTTCCTAGAGTGTTGCTTTCGAACTTATTGGTCAGGGCAATGGTCGAGCCACGTACTGATGCATCTGCTCTCGTTCGGGCGACCGGTGAGATTCTGGTGGAGCTGCGTGACTTGGTTACTTTTACTGTCGCTCAACTTTTAGTCATGTGAGAATGGATGTATTGCTTCTTCGACTTGCCTTGTTTTTCTTGGCCCTGATCATGCCCGGCATAATCCGACCCGCCAGTGCAGAAACCAGTCGTCTCGCCTAGAAACGCTGGCAGATACCCATTGACATGACCCCTAGCTGGGGGGCACGCCAGCCGATCGCGGATGAATTTCCCCTTGGCAAATGTTTAGCCCAATCTGAAGAAGCTTCGCCGCCGACTTCTGTGCTTGTCGGCACCTGTACCCCAACATATCGTATGGGTCCGAACCTAGACTACTGGAGAAACTGATGACCATGCCAAAGCCCGTCGATCCGGTCCCCGCGGCAACCATGCTCCTACTTCGCGACGCGCCGGAGTTTCAGGTCCTGATGGTCAAACGCCATCACCAGATCGATTTTGCCTCCGGCGCGCTGGTATTTCCCGGAGGAAAGCCTTCGGCCGGGGATGAAGCTCTCGAATGGGCTAATCATTGCAAGGGCTGGAGCACTTTCGACGATACGCAGCGCACTTTGCGGATTGCCGCGATCCGCGAAGCTTACGAGGAAGCCGGCATCCTGCTAGGCGATTATCGTGACGGTCGCGCGTTCGAGGATACCTGTGATCTTGAAAGCCGCAAAGCGGTGGAGCGAGGCGAGTGCGAATTTCTTGACGTCGTTCGCGAGGCCGGTGTGCACCTACGCCTCGATCGGCTAAGCAATTTCGCAAGGTGGATAACGCCCACCTTCATGCACAAGCGCTTCGACACACATTTCTTCGTTGTTCGCGCGCCCGAACGCCAGATTGCCGCATGCGATGGATACGAAACCGTCGATGCGGAATGGCTTTCGCCGCACAAGGCGTTGGAAATGGAAGCCAGCGGCGAGCGAACCATTATATTTCCTACGCGCTTGAATCTGCAACTGCTGGCCAAAGCCGCAAGCGCAGCGGATTGCGTGGCGCAGGCTGAAGCCCGCGATATCGTAACGGTTCTGCCTGAAATCATTCAGCGAGACGGGAAGAATGTCCTCACTATTCCCGAAGACGCGGGTTACGGCCCCGCCTCCGAAATTGTGGGCTGACGGCAAGCTGCGAGCGGCGAGAAACCTTCGTCGTCAGTAACCGGACAATCGCGCAAAACGGTCCTTGAGGTAGCTTGACGACCCCCAACTCGCCTCGAGCACGCGAGCACGCTTGAGGTAGAAGCCGACATTGAATTCGTCGGTCATCCCGATGCCGCCATGCAGCTGGATACCCTGGTTGCTGATAGCGTGCAGCACGCGATTTGCCTCAGCCTTGGCGATGGTCGCTGCACGCGCGACTCCAAAACCGCTGTCGACTGCCTGTAAACCCGCCTCGACCGCGGAGCGCATCTGCGTGAGGTCGGCGAACAGATCCGCCATGCGATGTTGCAGCGCCTGGAAAGTGGCGAGCACCTGATTGAACTGCACACGCTGCTTCAGATAGTCGAGGGTCGTGTCGAACACAGCTTGCGCCATGCCGAGCATTTCGGCAGCGGAAAGCACGCGCGCCCGGTCGAGCACGTCGCCAAGCAGACTGTCGCCTCCGCCCTCGAGCTTTTCGGCGGCAGCGCCAGCGAATTGGATATCGGCGTGGCTGCGCTGATCGGTGAGCTTGCGCGTGGTCAGTGAAACGCCATCGCCCTTTTCGACTAGGTATAGGCCGTCTTTGGCTGCGACCACGAAGAGGCTGGCACCATGCGCCTCGTGAACGAATGCCTTCTTGCCGGTCAACTTGCCGCCCGAAACGCTGGTCTCGATTGCGGAGGTATCGCAATGAGTTCCTTCCTCGACAGCCAGCGTTGCCACGGTTTCGCCGCTGGCGAGCCTGGGAAGCCATTTGGCCTTCTGCTCGTCGCTTCCGCCGAGCAGGATTGCGCTCGCCGCGATGGTTGTGGCCACCAGCGGACTTGCGGTCAGCGTTTTGCCGAGTTCCTCGACCACCAGGCCGGCCGACAAGAAACCGAAATCTGATCCACCATGGGCCTCGGGAATGATGATCCCGGCCCAGCCCATTTCGGCCATCGCGGCATAGGCGTAAGCGTTGTAGGCCTGCGGTTGGCCTGCTGCGCGGACTTTGCGGAACTCCGCCACCGGGCTTTCCTTAGTCGCCCAGTCGCGCGCCATGTTGCGCAGCATTTCCTGTTCTTCGCTGAGAACTGCCATTGTCCTTGCTCCCGTCGCTTACTGGTGGTCGAGCATGCCAAGCACCCGCTTGGCAATGATGTTGTTCTGGACTTCGGTCGAACCGCCATAGATCGTCGCTGCCTTGCCGAAGAGCCAGCCGCGCACATCCTCAAGTTCGTCATCGCCAAACTCGTCGCCTTCCCAGCCGAGGCCCTGAAAGCCGCGGATTTCGATCAGTAACTCGCTGCGGTCCTGGGCCAACTTGGTGCCGACCTTTTTCAGAACCGAACTGATCTCTGAAACGCCGCCTTGCGCTTTGCTTTCCTCGACCGCACGACGCGCGGTGAGCAGGAAGCTGTTCCAGCGGATATCAAGATCGGCGATCTTGTCGCGCAGGACCTTGTTGACGAGCGCGCCATCACCGCCGGTTTCGCAGTATTTCTTGGCGATATCGCCAAGGCTCTGGCCCATCATGCCGGCGAGGCGCCCTCCGCCCGAAATGTTCGTGCGCTCGTGCTGAAGCAGGCGCTTCCCGATAGTCCAGCCCTGACCTTCTTTGCCCACGAGATTTTCCTTCGGCACCTTCACATCGGTGAAGAAGGTCTCGCAGAACGGGCTGGTTCCGCTGATCATTGTGATCGGGCGGACTTCAACGCCTGGTGCGTCCATGTCGATCAGCATGAAGCTGATACCTTTGTGTTTGTCTGACCGGTCGGTGCGGACGATGGCAAAGCACTTGTCAGCCCACTGGCCACCGCTGGTCCAGGTCTTCTGGCCGTTAACGAGGTAGTGATCGCCTTTGTCGACAGCGAAGGTCTGCAGGTTTGCGAGGTCTGATCCGGCATTCGGTTCCGAGTAGCCCTGGCACCAGCGAATTTCGCCACGGCAGATTGGCGGGATATGCTCCAGCTTCTGCCTTTCGTCGCCGTATTCGAGCAGGGTCGGGCCGAACATCATCACACCCATTCCGCCGATCGGATTGTAGGCGCCGACCTTGGCGAACTCATGCTCGATAATCCTGGTCTGGCCTTTGGTCAGTCCGCCCCCGCCATATTCCTTGGGCCAGGTTGGTGTACCCCAACCACGCCCGCCCACGGCTTCTCGCCATTTCTTCTGGACAGGGTTCTCGTCGGTCGGACCGTCGAGCCCGGCCAGCATATTGCCCGTGCACCTTAGTTCGTCAGGGAAATTGGTGGCAAGGAATTGCCGCACTTCGGTGCGAAATGCGTCTTCGCTCGTCTGGTCATCGGATTCTAGTTGTGTTGCCACGGAAACCTCCGTTCAAAAATCAAATTCGTGGCACCCCTCGCGGCCGACAAGGGCGCGCTCTGGCTGGTCAATACTGCTGCGCAGGAACGTGCAAAACCAAACCTTCCATCGCAGATTCCATGGGTATCTGGCAGGCGAGGCGACTGTATTCGCTGGCCCCTTCTGCAAATTGCAGGAGTTCGGCCTCCGCTTCGCCTTCCTTCAGACGACCAACGATGTCGATCCAGGTTGGGTCGACATGGACATGACAGGTCGCACAGGCGCAGGCCCCGCCACAATCGCCGTCGATGCCCGGCACGCCGTTGAAAAGCGCCGCTTCGCGCGCTGTTTCGCCCTCAGCAATTTCGACTTCCCGCCGCGTTCCATCGCTGGATACGAACGTCACTTTGACCATCATAAACTCCATATTTCTGCCTTAGTAAATCAGCGGGCGTGCAGCCGCACCGGCAGCTTGGTGATCCCACGCACAAGGGTTGAATACAGGCGCTCGGGTTCGCCGGTCACTTCGACCTTGGCGAATCGCTTGTGAATCTCTTCCCAGATGATCCGCAACTGCAGTTCTGCGAGCCTGTTGCCCATGCAGCGATGGATGCCATAGCCGAATGACAGGTGATGGCGCGGATTCTTGCGGTCAATGATGAACCGGTCGGCCTGGTCGATAACCGTTTCGTCGCGGTTGCCCGACAGGTACCACATCACGACCTTGTCGCCCTTCTTTATCTGTTTGCCGCCGATCTCCCAATCCTGAAGCGCAGTGCGGCGCATGTGAGTCAGCGGCGTTTGCCAGCGGATGATTTCCGGCACCATGCTGGTGATCAACGATGGGTCGTCATTCAGTTTGCGATATTCGTCGGGGTTCTGATTGAGGGCGAGCACACCGCCGCTGATTGAATTGCGCGTGGTGTCATTGCCGCCCACGATCAGCAGCAGGAGGTTGCCCAGAAATTCGAGGAAAGGCATATCCTTTGTCGCCGGGGAATGCGCCATTATGGAAATCAGGTCGTTCCTCGGCGGTTCATTGACGCGCTGATCCCACAGGCCCTTGAAATACATCGCGCACTCGATGAGCTCTTCGCGCCTCGCTTCGTACGATGCGACGATGCCGGTTTCAGGAGCAGCGGTGGTGACATCGGACCAGCGGGTGAGCTTGCGGCGTTCTTCCCACGGAAAATCGAACAGGGTGGCAAGGGTCATCGTGGTCAATTCGATCGAGACCTTGTCAACCCAATCAAATTCCTCGCCGATCGGTAGATCATCGAGAATCTGACACGCTCGTTCACGGATTGTCGGTTCGAGCAACAGCAAGTTGGACGGCGCCACAGCGGGGGTGACGGCCTTGCGTTGCTGGTCGTGCTTTGGAGGATCCATGGCGATGAACATTTCAAGTTCGAGCGCGCCTTCCACACTATGCATGTCCTGGATGGCGATACCGCCGAGCTTTGCCTCCGATGAAAAGACTTTGTGGTTGGTATCGACGGCCATGATGTCGTCGAATTTGGTGATCGACCAGAATGGTCCGACATGGCTTTCACGGCAGTAATGGACTGGCTCCTCCTTGCGCAGCCGGTCGAAGAACAGGCCGATCGTGTCCTGCTGAAAAAGGCTCGGCCGAGAGACATCGATTTCGTCGATCGGGATGGCCGCTATTTTTTCGGCAGTATCCAGCTCTATCGTGTCGATGCTCATGTCTCGTCCTCCATACCTAGCAAGCAGACTCGCCTCGTTTGCAGATAGGTAGAGAATTTGCAGGGTGTGGTCAATAAAGCTTATAAGGATTGTTTCAAGTCCGGTCAAACTGTGAACTTCATAGGCAAGCTATGGACATGTCGTCCGATAAACCCTTATAAGGCTTTATCAGAGGAGCGATTCTAGGAGATGCAACCGAAGGTCGATGATTCCAGGAAAGCCAAGCGTGCGCTCACGCTTGCGCAAGACATCGTACGAGATATCGAAACAAAGGCGCATGTTGCGGGCGACAGGTTGGCGCGCGAGGACGAAATGCTTGCGCGATACGATGTCGCCCGAGCGACCTTGCGCGAAGCGCTTCGCTTCCTTGAACTCCAGGGCGTTATCCATCTTCAGTTAGGTCGCGGTGGCGGGCCGGTGGTCGCCCGCCCGCAGACCGGTGATTTTGCGAATAATCTTTCTCTCATCCTGCAATTCATGGAAGCAGACCTCAGAGGCCTGCTCGAACTGCGCGAAGCCATAGCGCCGAATGTTGCAGCCTATGCCGCCCAGCGCGCGACCACGGGTGATCTGAGCGCACTTGCCGATTGCCTCAAAGAGCTGGAGCGCAACGAAGTCAGCAGCCAGTTTGAGGAACTGAATCGCCGTTTTCACGATATGCTCGGCTGGGCCAGCGGCAATCCGCTTTTCGGCCTTCTGACTTCCGCGTTGCACATGCTTACCCGCGAATTTTCGCTCTCGCTGGGGTATTCGGCGCAAGAGCGTGCGGT
>CAZXQD010000146.1:0-5997 GCA_964643405.1 uncultured Hyphomonas sp.
GAAGAGCCGACCTGGGCGCGCGTCAATTATCCGAAGATCGATTACCAGGCCTACTATTACTACGCCGCGCCTAAGAATGCCGCGAAGTATAAGTCGATCGACGAAGTGCCGAAGGAAATCCTCGACACCTATGCCAAGCTCGGTATCCCGCTGCGCGAGGCTGAAGTGCTGCTCGGCGTCGAAGGCGCAGCCGAAACGGCGGCAACCGCGCGCGAGAAACCGCGCGTGGCCGTCGATGCCGTGTTCGATTCCGTATCGGTCGCGACCACCTTCCGCGAGGAACTTAAGAAAGCCGGCGTGATCTTCATGTCGATCTCAGAAGCCGTGCACGAATATCCGGACCTCGTGAAGAAATACCTCGGCACCGTTGTTCCGGCCTCGGACAATTTCTTTGCCACGCTGAACGCGGCGGTCTTCTCCGATGGCACCTTCGTCTATGTGCCGAAGGGTGTGCGCTGCCCGATGGAGCTGTCGACCTATTTCCGGATGAACGCCGAAAGCACAGGCCAGTTCGAACGCACACTGATCATCGCCGACGAAGGCGCCTACGTCTCCTATCTCGAGGGCTGCACGGCGCCGATGCGCGACGAGAACCAGCTGCACGCAGCCGTGGTCGAGCTCGTCGCGCTGGATGATGCCGAGATCAAGTACTCGACCGTGCAGAACTGGTGGCCGGGCGACGAGGACGGCAAGGGCGGCATCTACAATTTCGTCACCAAGCGCGGCGATTGCCGCGGCGCGCGCTCCAAGATTTCCTGGACGCAGGTGGAAACCGGCTCCGCAATCACCTGGAAGTATCCGTCCTGCGTCCTGCGCGGCGATGACAGCGTCGGCGAGTTTTACTCCATCGCCGTCACCAATGGTCGTCAGCAGGCCGATACCGGCACGAAGATGATCCACCTCGGCAAGCGCACGAAAAGCCGGATCATCTCCAAGGGCATTTCGGCCGGCAAGTCCGACAACACCTATCGCGGCCTCGTCTCGATCCACAAGAAGGCTGAAGGCGCGCGCAATTTCACTCAGTGCGACAGCCTGCTGATCGGCGATCGCTGCGGCGCGCACACTGTGCCTTACATCGAAAACCGCCGCGCCGACGCGCAGCTGGAGCATGAGGCGACGACGACGAAGCTCTCGGAAGACCAGCTCTTTTACGTGCGCCAGCGCGGCATCGGCGAGGAGCAGGCAGTCGCCCTTCTCGTCAACGGCTTCGTGCGCGACGTGCTGCAGGAACTGCCGATGGAATTCGCCGTCGAGGCGCAGAAGCTTTTGGAAGTCAGCCTGGAAGGAAGTGTGGGGTAATGATGAGACTGGGTTGGGCGGGAATCGCCCTTATCGCGCTGGCGGCCTGCACGCCGGAAACAGTTGAGACGCCGGCGGCGGAAGAGAGCGCCGCGGCGCCCGCTGCGGCGGCCTTGCAGACCTGCGAGGTAACGGAAGCGGCGACAGGCGCCATGATCGACCAGCTCTCATCCTGCACCATCGCGCTCGGCGATGGCCAGCCCACCCTCCAGGTCTCCTCCGATGCGATGGCCGAAGGCGAAGGCAAACTGCGCATCGACGTGACCGACGCTTCCGGCGCCTCGATCCAGCAGATCGAAGAAACCGCCACCGGCACATTCAGCTACCCCTATATCGAGGACATCGACGGCGACGGCGCCGCCGACATCATGGTGCCGCTGCTGACCGGCAACGTGAACACCAACTATGCGCTTTGGCTGAAAACGGCTGAAGGCACGTTCAAACGCGCCGGCGAACTGAGCGGTGTCAGTATTGGACATACACCGGAAGGCCTGATTGCCGCTTCGGGACGCTCCAGCGCCGCCGAATGGGAAACCCAGTATTTCCGGGTGACGAATGGCGAGCTCGAGGAAGTGGCCGCCGTGGTTAACCGGCCTGAGCCCCTGAAGGACGAATCCGGCGTGGATCTGCCAGCCTGCGAGGTTATCCGCATTCTGGAAGGCATCGATCCGGCGCCGTTCTGTGCCGAAGGTGCGCCCGTTCCGGGTTGATCCGGCCCGGAATTTGCTGTGATCCTGCCCGAAACGGCCATTTCGAGCCGTTCCGGAGGATACCATGAGGAAACCCGCAACGGCGCTCGCGCTGATCCTCGCCGCCCTGTTTGTGGCGCCCCTGATCGCAGCCTCTGCCTGATATGGTGCCGCAGGGCAGCCATTCAGGCGCTTTCTGCTTTCATTCCGGCCCGGGGCGCCCTAAATCCCCGGCATGTTGAAGATTGAAAACCTGACCGCCACCGTGGGCGAAGGCGAGGACGCGAAAACCATCCTCAATAGCCTCTCGCTCGCCGTGCCTGCCGGCGAAGTGCATGCCATCATGGGCCCCAACGGCGCCGGCAAGTCCACGCTCTCCTACGTGCTGACCGGCCGCGAGGGCTACGCCGTCACGGGCGGCGCGGCCACGCTGGACGGCGCCGACCTCCTTTCGATGGAGCCGGAAGCGCGCGCCGCGAAGGGGATGTTCCTGTCGTTCCAATATCCGGTCGAGATTCCCGGCGTGCCGGTGATGACCTTCGTGCGCACCGCCATGAACGCCCAGCGCAAGGCGCGCGGCGAGGCGGAGATTTCCGCGCCCGAGTTCATCAAGAAGTCGCGCGAGATCGCCAGGGTGCTGAGCCTCGATCCCGAGATGCTGAAGCGCCCGGTCAATGTCGGCTTCTCCGGCGGCGAGAAAAAGCGGCTCGAGATCTACCAGATGATGATGCTGGAGCCGCGCTTCATGGTGCTCGACGAGACCGATTCCGGCCTCGACATCGACGCGCTCCGCACAGTCGCCGAGGGCGTCAACGCGCTGCGCGCCCCCCATCGCGGCATGCTGGTCATCACGCACTACCAGCGCCTGCTCGATTATATCAAACCGGACAAGGTGCATGTTCTCGCCAAGGGCCGCATCATCAAGACGGGCGGGCCGGAACTCGCCCACCGGCTCGAGAAAGAAGGTTATGACGGCGTGCTGGCGGAGGCTGTGTGAGCGCCGCCCTCAAAGATATGATCCGCAATCCGACGGTTGCCGAACTGGAACTCGTCGCGCGCTTCGCCGAGCTGAAGGCAGATCCGCGCCGCGAGCGGCTGTTTGAAGCCTTCGCGCAAACCGGCCTGCCGGGGCGCCGCACCGAAGGCTGGCGCTGGACCGATTTCAAGTCGGCGGTCACCGCAATTGAGGCCCCGAAGGCTGCGCCCACGCGCGATCCGCTGGCGCGCGAAGGTGTCGCCACGGTGCGCTTCACGCCCGCTGGCTATACCGCGCCGGCCTCATTGCCCGCCGGCCTGCGTCTTCTGGCGAAGGATGACGTTCAGGCCATGGGCGGGGCAGAGGATGCCCCCCTTGGCGCGCTGGCGGCGGCGCTCTCCGGCGGGAAGACGCCGGGTACCCTGCTGGTCGATGTCAGCGCAGGTGCACCCGTGCATCTTCACATGGTTTTTGAAGGCCCTGGCGCGATCAATGCGGCGCGCGTGGTTTTCCTGCTTCGTCCGGGCACGGAGCTTCACGTCTCCGAAAGCCATCTCGGCGGCGCCGCCTTCTCGGCGGCGCTTGTCGAGTTCACGCTCAACAAGGACGCACGTCTTTACCGCACCGTCTACCAGATCGGCGGCGCCCAGCAGGCGCAGGCCGTCACGGCCATCATTGAACAGGACGCGGGCGCCGAGAGCGTACAGACGACGCTGGCCTTCGGCGCGAAAGTCGCACGGCTTGAAACGCGCCTCGTGCACCGGGAAACCGGCTCGAAAGCAACGCTGAACGCCGCCTATCTCGCGGGCGCAGGCCTGCAGGCCGACATCACCACCCATGTCCGCCATGGCGCCCCGTCCTGCGTCACGCGCCAGCTCACCAAGGGCGCGGTGCTGGATGGCGGCCGCGGCGTGTTCCAGGGCAAGTTCCATGTGCCCCGCACATCCGGCCAGCAGACCGATGCCTCGATGCAGCACAACGCCCTGCTGCTGGAGGAAGGCGCGGAAGTCTTCGCCAAGCCCGAGCTCGAAATCCTGGCCGACGATGTCCAGTGCGCGCACGGCAACACGTCCGGCGCGCTGGACGCCGCGCAGCTGTTCTACCTCCGTCAACGCGGCATCCCGCTGACGCAGGCGCGCGCCCTGCTGACCGAGGCCTTCATTGCGCAGGCGCTGGAAGGCGCCGGAGACCTGGAAGAGGCCCTGCGCGCCGAAGCGCAGGCCTGGCTTACCCATGCCGCGTAAGCTCGACCTCCCCGCCATCCGCGCCGAATTCCCCATCCTGTCCCGGCAGGTCAACGGCCATAAGCTCGTCTACCTCGACAACGCCGCCAGCGCGCAGAAACCAGACGCCGTGATCGACGCGATGGCAAACCAGATGCGCACCGCCTATGCGAACGTCCACCGCGGCCTGCACACGCTCGCCAACGAGACGACCGAGGCCTTTGAGGCCGCGCGCGAAACTGTGCGCGCTTTCCTCAATGCGCCGTCGACGGACAATGTGATCTTCACCAAGGGTTCGACCGAGGGCATCAACCTCGTCGCCTCGGCGCTCGCCGCCCGTATCCAGCCCGGCGACGAGATCGTGCTGACGATCATGGAACACCATTCCAACATCGTGCCCTGGCACTTCCTGCGTGAGCGCCAAGGCGCCGTGCTGCGCTGGGTCGGCCTGCATGAGGACGGCTCGCTCGACATGGACGCGATGCGCGCCGCGATTGGCCCGAAAACGAAAATGGTCGCCCTCACGCACATGAGCAACGTGCTCGGCACCGTCACCGATGTGGCCGCCGTCACCCGGCTCGCTCATGCCGCCGGCGCCGAAATCCTCATCGATGGCAGCCAGGCGGCCGTCCACCTGCCGCTCGATGTGCAGGCCATCGGCTGCGACTGGTATGTGATCACCGGCCACAAGCTCTACGGCCCCACCGGCATCGGCGCGCTCTATGGCACGTCCGAAGCCCTCGCCCGCG
This sequence comes from uncultured Hyphomonas sp., assembly GCA_964643405.1. Classification (GTDB taxonomy): domain Bacteria; phylum Pseudomonadota; class Alphaproteobacteria; order Caulobacterales; family Hyphomonadaceae; genus Hyphomonas. The sequence goes on from CAZXQD010000146.1 coordinate 4,937, forward strand.
CCCGGCCCTATCAGGGCGGCGGCGAGATGATCGAAGTCGTCGCCACGGACCGCGTCACCTACAATTCCGCGCCCCACAAGTTCGAAGCCGGCACGCCGCCGATCCTCGAGGCCATCGGCCTCGGCGCGGCGCTCCGCTGGCTCGGCCAGTTCGACAAGGCCGAGGTCGCCGCGCACGAGCACGCCGTCTACACGCGCGCCCGCGAGGCGCTGCAGGGCATCAACGGCCTCAAGGTCCACGGCGAATCAGCGGGCAAGGGCGCCGTCCTCTCCTTCAGCCTCGAAGGCGCCCACCCGCACGATCTCGCCCAGATCCTCGACCGTTACGGTGTCGCCATCCGCGCGGGCCATCACTGCGCCCAGCCGCTGATGCAGCATCTCGGCGTTTCAGCCACCGCGCGGGCGAGTTTCGCCCTATATAACACCCTGGAGGAGGCGGACGCCTTCGCCGAAGCGCTCGCCAAGGCGCGGAAAATGCTGTTATAGGAAGCCTCATGGCAGACGATTTGGCATCCCGGGACACGATGAATGTGGCGGAAACGCCTGCAGCGTCAGCGATTCCGCAGGAAGAGCTCGACCGGATGACGGATGAGCTGATCGCCGCGTTCAAGACTGTTTTCGACCCCGAAATCCCCGTCGACATCTACGAGCTGGGCCTCATCTACAAGGTCGACATCGATGATGACCGCAAGGTCGACATCGAGATGACCCTCACCGCCCCCGGATGCCCCGTCGCCGGCGACATGCCGGGCTGGGTCGAAAATGCCGCCAAGTCGGTGGACGGTGTCGCCGATGTGGAGGTCCGCCTGACCTTTGATCCGCCCTGGACGCCCGCCCGCATGTCCGATGAAGCGCGCCTTGCGCTGAACATGCTCTGATTGAAGGAGGCGGCGCGAGCCCCCATCTAAGCTCCATGGCCAGACGACCCCGCCCGAAACCCGTTCGCCTTTCCGACGCCGCCGCCGCGCGCGTGCGCGAAATCATGGCTGAGCGCGGCCTCGGTTACCTGCGCGTCGGCGTGAAGAATGGCGGCTGCGCGGGCATGGAATATGTCATGGACTA
>CAZXQD010000147.1:0-5891 GCA_964643405.1 uncultured Hyphomonas sp.
AGGTCGTTGCCGTAGTGTCCATAGATGCGGGCAGCGAGCTCGCCATACTCGCCGATGAATTCGGCAAGGTCGCACACTGTCTCGAACGAGGCGTATTCGGAAAGGTGTGCGCCTTCGAAGCCTTCGTAATCGTGGATCGCCCATTCCTCGGCATCGGGCTCCGGGCTGGCGCGCAGCATCGCCGAAACTTCGCGCCAGATTTCGTCAGGTGTGGTCGCATCGATCCAACGTCCGTGCAGGCGTCCATTGTTGTAGGCGGCAAGGCACGCCACATAAATGCGGGGCCTGTCCTGAAGGGTTGGCGCACCCGTAGTTCCAAGGGGTGCAACGGCAGTGGTCTGGTCAGTCATGTCTCGTCTCCTCTCGCCGCGCGTCTTTCCCGGTCGGGTGGGCGGCAGAGAGGTGCGCAGCCAGGGCGCTGAAGGCGCGGCGCAACCGGGCCAAGTCCGAGACCTGTCAACGCCTACAGACGCCATGGACCTGCCCGATTGCGGCGCGACTGCGCTCTGGCAGAAGCACCGTCCGCCCACCTGACAGGGAAGGATTATGGAGGCGGGATGAGATCTGAATGACCGTCGGCACCAGTGCCGGCTTGCCCGGAGGAGTGACGCAGCGAATGGCCCAAAACTTGCCTCAGCGTTCTGAGGACATGGATGGAGCCTCAGCATGTGTTGCCCGGAAACTGGCTGCTACAGTACCCGCACCAAAACGCTTAGCGCTTCGGAGATAGCGCGCGTTCGAAAGTTGCCGCCACATGACGATGGGATTGCCTATGACCTACCCTCCGTCTGTGAAGACTGCGGCGCCCTATTCATCGAAGGGGTAGTCGAAGATCTGATCCCCCTAGTTGTAAAACTGGGACATTTGGAGCCGCCAGCGAAGATCATCTCGTTTGCTCGGACGTCTTGATCATTCGCGTTCCCCCTGCCCGGAGCAGCTAGAGGGACCGAGCCTGCCTTTTTCAGGTCTCAGGTACAGTTCCGCGATTGGCAAGAATCCGGCCGCAGACTGACGGAGTCCAGATTCTCGTAACAGACAAAAATTCGCCGTCGGCGGTCATTCACGCGTTGCGCTTCGTCCGCAAACCGCAGGGAAGGTTAGACGCACCTTCCCCACTCAAACTCTCCGATATGACTCCGGAACAGAATAGCAGACAACGCAAACAGTTTGTAGTCTGACTAGATCATGGAACTTTAGGAATGCAAGCGTTCGGATCGCTCGACATGACCTGACAGGTCTTCAGAGACTGCCCGGCGGCCTGCAGATAAAAATCTGCGCGATCGGCCTGCGAGGTGCCTTTGCAGGACGTCGTCAGGATCCGGTACATGTTGACCTCAAGGTACATCGCCAGTTGCAAGCTCTTCATCATCTCCATTGGAGCTACTCGGCCCTCGAACGCATCAGATCCGTCGCGGTAGGCCTTCAGATCGGCTTCACACTGCCCGGTCGCCGTGCCTGGCATCACAGGAGCCGAACTGACGAGGGCACTTGCGCCGCGGCTCCCGCCGACCTTGTTTTCCATCCATTCATGGATCGCCGCTTGCAGGAGGAAGGCGCACGTCTGTTCCCCCGGCACACCGCCGCCAATGCCAAATGCGCTTCGTGAGCCCGGAAGGTAAGGGAGGGAATATCCAGCCTGGGGTGTATATTTGCAGGCGGGGGTCTGGCTGCCAGGATTGCCACTCACAGTGAACGGATTGACGATGTCGCCTACGTCGTAGGCGTACGGCGATTCAGACGGAAACATCGGGTCGCATCGGCGACCGTAGCCGCACTCCTTCAGATTCGCCACGGTTTGATCGTAGGCCGACTCTGGCACACGCAGGAGCGGCTTGTTCTCCCAGGTACCAGCCCAGCGATCAACGAGGGTTACATCATGGTATCCGTTCGACAGCTCACTGCCCCCAAACTTGCTTGATGACACAGAAGAAGACGCAATACTTGCAGCGCCAGAGTTGCTTCCTGCACTGCCGCCTCCGCCCAGCCGATCTGCTGCCTTCAGCGCGAACGGGCTATCCGGATATCGGGTCATCAGACTGCGCCAGGCGGCACGCGCCTTGTCCATATCGCCTTTGGAAGCCCATTCGTCGGCGAAGGCGTAGATCGCTCCAGCATTCGGAAGCTTCACAAGATCGACTTCAAACTTGGCTTTCTCGGCAGCAGCTTTCTCGGCAGCTTCTTGTTCGGGTGTCTTGGGATCCTTCGGCACCTGCCCCTTGAGCGCCATAGGCCCTGCCGCGATCATCATGCCGTCTCTCCAGAGTTCCTTACGAGACAAACCGTCCGGCCAGGTCACTAGCATCATTCCATCCGCCACCCCGTTCTTGAAGGTCCCTTCCAGAACGGGGGCAGGGTTCTTGCCGTCCGGAGCGAGCAGATATCCGTTTCCATTCAGTCCGCTCGGCGTAAAGTTGCCCGCAGCCCATGAACCGTCAGAGGCGCGGCGCAGGGCATTTCCGGACAAAGCGTCATCGACAAGGACGCCCGCTTTGATATCGCCTTTGGAATCGATCTGGACGCCATTGCCGGACAGTTTTCCGGAAGTGCCGCGTGCACCCTTGCCTTCGAACCAGCGGACCGTGCCGTCATTGTCCCGGTTCAAGTAACCAGCCGGCCGGCCGTCCGTGGGCGGATCGATGCTGATCTGCGCCGCGTTCGTTCTGTCATAAGACGGCAGCCGCGAGCCTTCGTAGTACGGCCTTGCACTGGCATTGGTCTTCTTGACCCCGGATGTCTGGGGGACTTCCGTCCGGTTCAGGGCTTCCAGAACATCAAAATTGTCCGGCGTGCTGCGGCCGCCGAGCACGCCGCCAAGATTGGAGAAGAAGTCCTTTACCTTGCAAGCAGAGTTGCCGAGCTTCATGGTCAGGCGGCAGCCGACATGCGCGGAGCAGAGCTCCTGCTGGAGGAGCTCATCAGCCGTGTAGTCTTTCGGATTGCAGTTGGCGTCATAGCCGCTGCCTTGCGCAAGCATTGGGGCGGCACTGAAGGACATGATCCCCACAAGGACGATCAGGCGGAGTTTCGATTTCAGCACGCATGCCATCTTCATTGTCCCCCACCCCCCGCATTTCTGAGCCGCGTCTCTACCGCCTGTTCCAACGGGGCGAAGCGGGCGAAGATTTCGTTCGTGGCTGCTGCGCGCGCGGCAGGACTGCCCGCTTCGATGGCCGCAAACGCCGCATAGTCCTTTCCGATCGCTTCGCGTAGGACATCGCCGCATACCGTTTCATCAGTGTACTTACTGTAGAGGGGACAGGTTTTCATCCAGACGACTGGAGGGGTGAAAGAAGAATTCGAAGCCAACCCTTCTCGGCGGACCATGATGTGCTTGTCTGCATTCTTTCGTCTGCACGTTTTCTTGATTTCGCCTTCAAACGCCTTGTACTCCGCCATGTACTCAGCAGGCACGTCGGGAAAACAAAGATAAGAGAGGTCAGGTGACGAGATCGAGATTTTTCTGATGTTCCCGGCTTCATCGTAGGCGAGGTATTGAAGGTAGCCCGGCCATAGCCAGTATTCCTCGAGTTGTGGGAGCCTACTGGCTTTGCTGTAACTGCCGTCAACCCCATAAGCTATGAGCGTCTTCGTCGACAGGTCGTTGAAGGCAGGGCCACTAACAAAATAGTCGTATTGTCCGGCGTTCGTAAGTTTGACCGCCGGAGTGAGCCTTGTGCCGTATAATGCTTGAACCTCGACGATGGTGTTTGAAGCTTCACTTTGGAAAAACCCTTGCCCATGAGCGAGACCAAAACGGCAGGCGCCCAGCCAACTCGATTTCTCATAAGCCTTCCGATACTCTTCGAACTGCTCCGGCTTGGGTGCAAAAACCACGAACGAACACTCCTCGTTGCCGATGGGAACAAGACGTTCTCCGGGCCGGAGCGGTAGGTCGATGCCAAGAAAGGTGGGCACTTTCTCGGGCGGCGGCAAAGTAGATGCCTGAGCGTGCGCGGCTGGCACAAGAGAGGCGCCGAGCACGGCCATGACCAGCGTTGAAACCCATGCCATGAAACGGTTGCGCCGAACTGTTGAACTCATATCCCAGCCCCCCCAAATTTCGGCGCCCGTCGCCACTAAATTTGACGAGGCTACACTGGGATTTGTGCAGGTTTCAAGAGGCTGCTCGGCAATGCAAAATGGCAATCGGGTGAGCACCGCTTGTGGTCGAAAGCATTTCCATTGCATTCAGGTCGCAAGAAAAATCACAGGTCCGGGTAGTTCGTGAGCGTCGTATTCGGGCCAGGTCGGGTCCGATAGTCGGTTTCGACGTCCGGCAAGGTCACCTCAGTCTTGTCGTTCGGCTGACAGACTGCACCAGGCCGGAGATCGCCGAATGCAGTCACATCGGCCTTCGATTCAAAGGCGCCAAGCGGGCGCGTATAACTTTCCTGCACAAGCACGCACCTCTTCAAACAACGAGCCGATGGCGCCTACACTGGCTGCCAGCGCGTCAGCGGTTGATCCGATGTTTGACAAAATCGCACGCAGACGAAGGCCGAAGTTGGCCGGCGCGATCATGAACTCATCGATCTCCGAAATCGCCGTTTTGTCATTAACAGGATAAACGCGGTTCAGAGCGAACAATGCAAGCACAAGTGCCTGCGCAAAGCGCGTGAGGCATCCCGCTACGCCGTGAACATCTCCATTCGCAGCAAACTTGGGTGCGAACGCCGACAAGCCGAACTCCACGCTCCACAGCCGGCTCTGAACGACGGCTTTGGCCAATGCCTCCGGCATCGGCGACACTTTGGCTTTCAATGCCGACAAGATGGATCGAGGATCGTGAAGCGGCACTGCAATTGATGCTTCTCCCAAGAGGGTTGGCCCGAAGAAGCCGAATGGAGGTTGTTGGTCGAAATCAATCTCGAACCGTCCTTCGACTGCATCCGTGAGCGTGGCCTCGACCTTTTCAAGCGAACGATAGAGCAGATCGACCCGCTGGCCTTCAATCGTCAGCCATGCGCCACCATCCATCCAGCGGCCCCATTCGCCGAAGCCCGTCACAACGGGATCCGGCGCATCATTGAGGCGCGACGCTATTCGACGAACATGCTCGACGGCGAAGGGCGTCCTGCGCAAATAGTATAGACCAACATCGATATCCGAGTCGGGACGGGCGCGCCCTCGTGCGTGCGATCCGCCCAGGACGATCGCCTCCACGCCCCGCAATTCCGTCAACTCGTCAACGACCCTGCTCAGGATCGCGGCTTGGGGAGGTGTAAGCTGTTTCATCGCGCAAGTATGTCGAGAGGTCGGCGGCATATCAACGTCCGCCCTTGGCCAGGCCGGCTCCGATGGTCATATCAAGCGACCGGCAGGCTCACCTCAGTCCTGTCATTCAGTTGCCTCACCGACACCAGGCCGGAGTTCGCCGGTAGCGGACGCTAGCGACATTGGTATAATCGTGTCGATGCTGCTCTCTCCAAAATCATGTTTGTTGGTTGCCTGCTTGATTGCGGTAGCGTTCTATTCTTGCACCGCAATCATCTACTCGCCGGAGAGCGAAGGGTTTGGAGTGTTCTTGGCTTTCCACCCTCAGCCCGGTTGGAGCTGGAGCCTGGATCCTCACGTTTTGAGTTACACCGAGCGAGCGCGTCTCGTGATCTTGGCGTCGAGCGATTGGGAGCAAGCGATGCCATGGTGGGCGAGCGCTTATGCCCTAGGCATGCTTGCCGGATTTGCCTGCTGGGCAACGCTAATCGTGCTGGTCCTGCGTTCGTTCTACATAGCTCAAACCACAGCTTAAGGCCAATGCGGCACCGGATCGCCAGGCTGCCCACTGGCTGGGTCACCACAATGCAGTCATCGGCTAGCCGGGTCGCTAGTCGGCGGCAGATCGCCGAGAACCGCCCTTCCGCTTGCTACATCAGACGTCTGCTATCAGCGTC
>CAZXQD010000148.1:0-5758 GCA_964643405.1 uncultured Hyphomonas sp.
GAGCGGCGCGGCAAGCTGCAGATCGCGCCGGTGCGCTTTGCGGACAATGATCACCTGCTGCGCATCGTGCAGCGTATCGTTGCGGCGGTCGGCCGCCGGGTAGACGAAAGCCAGCCGCTGGTCGACGCGCGCCTGCTGGACGGCAGCCGCGTCAACGCTGCCGTGATGCCGATTGCGATTGACGGTCCGCTTGTCTCAATCCGGAAGTTTTCGAAGTCACCGCTGACGATGGACAAGCTGGTGGAGTTCGGGGCAATCCCGCGCCCGGTGGCCGACTTCATCCTGGGCGCCGTGAAGTGCCGCGCCTCGACGGTGATTTCGGGCGGCACGGGCTCCGGCAAGACCACGCTGCTGAATGCGCTGTCTTCCGCGATCAGCCCGGACGAACGTCTGATCACGATTGAAGATGCCGCAGAACTCCAGCTGCAACAGCCGCACGTTGCGCGCATGGAAACCCGTCCGCCGAACATCGAGGGCAAAGGCGAAATCCGCCAGCGCGAGCTTGTGAAGAACGCGCTGCGCATGCGCCCTGACCGCGTTATTCTCGGCGAGGTGCGTTCCGAAGAAGCCTTCGACATGCTGCAGGCCATGAATACCGGCCACGAGGGCTCGATGGCGACTATCCACGCCAACAACCCCCGGGACGCGCTGACGCGCCTCGAGCAGATGGTGATGATGGGCGGCATGAAGATTTCCGAAGACGCGATCCGTGGACAGATTGCTTCAGCCGTGAACTTCATCGTGCAGGCAACCCGCCTGTCGGATGGCTCGCGTAAAGTGGTCTCGATTGCGGAGATCACCGGCATGGAAGGCTCTGTCGTCCAGTTGCAGGAGATCTTCCGCTTCGAACGCACGGGCACGGCCGAGAATGGTAAGGTGCTCGGCCATTTCGCCGCCACAGGCCTTCGTCCCAAGTTCCTCGACGAAATGGAGCGCAAGGGCGTGTTTATGCCGGCCGGTATGTTCGATCCTTCTACCCGCTTCTGAACAAGGAAGCCTACGTGCCTGGTCTGCCGGATCTGACAAGTTTCGATGCCCAGCTGATCATCCCGGCGGTGATGGCGATGGGCGCGGTCTTCATGGCGATCCAGTCCGTACTCGGACTGGTATCGAATGCGCAGACCCAGCGCATCGTCAACCGGCGCCTGCAGTTCAAGGAACGATACGCCACCCACAATGAAGCGATGATCGAGCTGCGCAAAAGCCGCGGCCTCGACCGTGAGGGAAACCTCGCAATGTCGCTGCGCTGGCTGAACCAGCTGATCGTCCGCTCCGGCCTGAAGTTCGAGCCGGCAAAGTGGGCGGCCATGTCAGCCGCGGGAGCATTGGTGCCCGCCGGGCTGGCCTTCGTTTATGCTGGAGGCATCTGGGTCGCGGTGCCTGTCTACATTGTTTTTCTGCTCGGCGCCCCGCTTGTGGTGATCAAGCATCTTGCCGGACAGCGCGCCAAGAAGATGGCGACACAACTTCCGGATGCCCTGCAGATCGTGTGCCGCAGTCTCGAGGCCGGTCATCCCGTGGCGACCGCCGTGGCGCTGGTGGCGCGTGAGATGCCCGATCCCATCGGCACCGAATTTGGCATGACGGCGGATGAGGTATCCTACGGCATGTCGCTTACGAATGCCGTGCAGCGCATGGCCGAGCGGGCGGGTGATCCGGATGTCGAGCTTTTTGCAGCGACGGTGCGCCTGCAGGAAAAGACCGGCGGCAACCTGACCGAACTCCTGAAGTCGAACACCGATACCATCCGTGGACGGCAGACCATGCGCCTCAAGGTCCGCGCGGCCTCGTCCGAGGGTCGCACCTCCGCGATGATCCTCACGTCGGCGCCATTTTTGGTGATGGGCGCCATCCACATGTTGCGCCCGGAGTTCTACGGCAACGTCATTGGCGATCCGCTGATCCAGTATGGATTTGCAGGCCTGTTCGTGTGGATGGTTATCGGCAACATCGTCATGAACAAGATGATCAACTTCAAGATGTGAGGCCGAGGCGATGAGCATGTCTTTTCTCTCCGGCCCCGCGATTCCGGCGGTGATGTTCTTCCTGGCGATGCTGGCGGCGATTCCCGGTGTCGTGTCTTTCCTGCGCAACCGGAAAGCCACCGAGGATGTCAGCCGCCGCCTCGTGCGGCGCAATCCGAAGGCGATTGACCAGCCGCGCCGCGGCAACTTCATCGCGCAGGCAGTGATGGGTTTTGCCGACAATGCCGCGCCGGCAGAAGGCGAGGAAGTGAACGCTGTGCGCGGCAAGCTGAACCTTGCGGGCTTTCCGCAGAAGAATGCCGTGTCGCGGTACTTTGCGGCACGCTTCGTCTGTGTGGTGATCCCGCAGGTCGCGTTGTTCTTCGCGCTGCCTTACCTCGCCGAGTATCCGAAATACGTGCCGATCGGCGCGTCGATCCTGCTTGTGCTGGTCGGCCTCGCAGCGCCCGGCAAGTATCTCGACATGCGCATTTCCCAGCGCAAGCAGGCGGCCTCGATCGGTTTTCCGGACATGATGGACCTTCTGGTCGCCTGTGTTGAAGCCGGCCTCAGTCTCGATGCTGCCGTACAGCGCGTCGGCGAGGAGCTGGAACTGCGCCACCCGGTCATCGCGACCCATATGCGCACCCTGTCGCTGGAGCTGCGTGCAGGGCGCGCGCGCAAAACCGCATGGCGCGCCTTCGCCGACCGGCTGGGCCTGGAGGAGGCCGGCTCGCTGGCCACGATGCTGCGCCAGGCGGAAGAAATGGGCACGAGCCTCGGCCAGACCCTGCGCGTTTTTTCGGCCGACATGCGCCAGCGGCGCATCCTTCAGGCCGAGGAAAAGGCCATGGCGCTCCCCGCAAAACTGACATTGCCCTTGATTTTCTTCGTGTTTCCGGTCCTTCTGGGGGTGCTGACGCTGCCGGCCGTCGTCATGCTGGGTCGAACCCTGCCGTCATGACGGGCTAGGCGAAGCGCCCTCGGATTGCTAGGGAACGCGCATGCCGACCTATCTCGAATTTGAAAAACCGATCGCCGAACTCGATTCCAAGATCGCCGAGCTGGAAGCCCTCGCCGCGCGCAAGGACGGCCCTGCCATCACGGACGAGCTGACCCGGCTGAAAACCAAATCTGCCAAGCAGCTGAAACAGATCTATTCCGATCTGGATGCCTGGCGCATCACGCAGGTGGCCCGCCACCCCGAGCGCCCACACTTTTCAGATTTCATTGGCAATATCTTCGAAGAGTTCGAGGAACTCGCCGGCGACCGCCATTTCGGCAATGACGAAGCGATCATTGGCGGCCTTGCCCGGTTCAAGGGCCGTTCGGTTGTCATCATGGGTCACGAGAAGGGCCGCACCACAGAGAAGCGCCTGAAGCACAATTTCGGCATGGCCCACCCGGAAGGCTATCGGAAGGCCGTGCGCCTGATGGACCTCGCCGAGAAGTTCAACATGCCGGTCCTGTCCTTCCCGGATACCGCTGGCGCCTATCCCGGCAAGGGTGGAGAAGAGCGCGGCCAGGCTGAGGCCATCGCGCGCGGAACGCAGCGCGGCCTGTCGCTGGGGGTGCCATTCGTAACGCTTATCATCGGTGAAGGTATGTCCGGCGGCGCCATCGGCATTGCAGCTGCCAACCGTGTGCTGATGATGGAGTACGCCATCTATTCCGTGATCTCGCCGGAAGGCTGCGCCTCGATCCTCTACCGCGACTCGTCGAAGGCGAGCGAGGCCGCGCAGTCGATGGCGATCACCGGGCCGGACCTGCTGAAGCACAAGGTTGTCGACGGCATCGTGAAGGAGCCAGTCGGCGGCGCCCACCGTGACCCGCAGCGCGCGATGGCTTCGGCGGCCAAGGCCCTCGATGCAGCTCTGCGCGACCTCGAAGGCATGACCCCTGCCGAACTCCGCCGCCAGCGGCGTGACCGGTTCTACGCGATTGGCCGTGAGGGCCTCTGAGGCCCTCGCGGTTCCGGTGCGCCGGCATGGCTGAACGCGACTGGATCAAGCGTTATTTCGCTCCCCTTGCGACCGCGCCCGGTGCGGCGGGCTTGATCGATGACACTGCGCAGCTGTCTGGGGCGGCCGGACCCGTGGTCATCACCACCGACGCGATGGTGGAAGGCGTGCATTTCCTGGCCGCCGACCCCATCGACAGCATCGCGCGAAAGCTGGTGCGGGTGAATGTCTCGGACATCCTGGCGAGTGGCGCAGAGCCTGCCGAAGCCCTGCTGACGCTCGGCTGGCCGGGCAACCGGCCAGAGACGGAACTGGCCGCTTTCGCGGCTGCGCTGGGTGAGGAACTTGCCGCCTGGGGCGCAATGCTGATCGGGGGGGATACAGTGTCCAGTCCCGGCGGGTTGTTTCTGTCGATCACGCTGACCGGCCGATGCCTCGGGGCGGCACCCGTCCGGCGCGGCGGAGCCGGAGCAGGCGACGACGTGTGGGTGACCGGCGAAATCGGCGGTGCCCGGCGAGGCTTCCTTGCGCGGGCCGCCGGTCTGGAAAGTCCGTGGACCCGTGTGCTTCAGGCTCCCCTGCTGCCGCCCTTGCCTGTAGCCGGGCTAGTGGCGCAGCTCGCGACGGCAGCCATGGACGTGTCTGACGGCCTTCTGGGTGATGCCCGCTCTCTGGCCGATGCGTCAGGGGCCGGCGTCCATATCGATTTCGAATCAGTGCCGTTCGCCGGCGGGGCCGATAGCCTTGCCGAGCGGATCGACCTGTCGACCTGGGGCGATGACTACCAGATCCTCTTCACGGCCCCGCAAAGCCGTCGTGATCAGGTGCTGGCCGGGGCGTCCCGGCACGGTTTCCGGGTCACGCGCATAGGCCAGATCCGGGCCGAACCCGGTCTGTCTGTGACAGCGGAAAGCGGCCTCGTTAACCTCCCTGAAACTGTCGCCTTCGAGCATGGCAAAATCGGAATGTCTGCGACTCGCCCCTGACGCGAGGCAGGTTGCACCCCAGGGGGCCGGCTGGCAGGCAGAACCGTCGATACAAGGCGCCTTAGCCCCGCATTTGCAGGGGTTTCAGGCTTTAGGGGTTAAAGGAAGGAAACACCAATGACTTGGTACATGCTTGCACTCGGTGCAGGGCTACTGTCGGTCGCCTATGGCTACTGGCAGATCAATTCCATCATGAAGGCGCCCGCGGGCAACGCGCGGATGATCGAGATTTCCCAGGCCATCCAGGAAGGCGCCAACGCCTACCTGAGCCGCCAATACCGCACCATCGGCATCGTCGGCGTCGGCGTGGCCATCGTCCTGATCTTTGCCCTGACCTGGAAAGCCGCCGTCGGTTTCGTGATCGGCGCCGTGCTGTCCGGCCTCGCCGGCTTCATCGGCATGCTCGTCTCCGTCCGCGCCAACGTCCGCACCACGGAAGCCTCCCGCAAGGGCCTCAATGAAGGCCTGCAGATGGCGTTCAAGTCGGGCGCCGTCACCGGTATGCTGGTGGTCGGCCTCGCACTGCTCGGCATCGTTGGCTACTACGGCCTGCTGACCGGCCCGCTCGGCCTCTCGCTGACTGACGAAGGCCAGAAACGCGAAATCATCGACGCGCTCGTCGCGCTCGGTTTCGGCGCTTCGCTGATCTCGATCTTCGCCCGTCTCGGCGGCGGCATCTTCACCAAGGGTGCGGACGTCGGCGGCGACATGGTCGGCAAGGTCGAAGCCGGCATCCCGGAAGATGATCCGCGCAACCCCGCCACCATCGCCGACAACGTGGGCGACAACGTCGGCGACTGCGCCGGCATGGCGGCTGACCTGTTCGAGACCTATGCGGTGACGCTCG
>CAZXQD010000149.1:0-1404 GCA_964643405.1 uncultured Hyphomonas sp.
CGCGCCCAGTCGCGCTTGGCTTCGTTCTCGCGCTTGTCATGCGCCTTGCGGCCCGTCGCGACGCCGATCAGCAGTTTCGCGCGGCCCTTGTCATTGAAGTAGAGTTTCAGCGGCACGATCGTGCGCCCCGCCCGCTCGACTTCCTGTGACAGCTTCGCCAGCTGCCGCTTCGAGACCAGCAGTTTGCGCTTGCGGCGCGGCTCGTGGTTGAAGCGGTTCGCCCCGCCATAGGTCTGGATCTCGGCATTGATCAGCCACAGCTCGCCCTGCTCCACAGACGCATAGGCCTCTGCGATGTTCGCCTTGCCGTCGCGCAGCGATTTCACTTCCGATCCGACCAACATCACGCCAGCCTCGAGCGTATCCTCCACGGAATACTCGCGGCGGGAGCGCCGGTTCTCGGCGACCAGCCCGTCGGTGCGGCCTTTGACGGCAGGGGCTTTTGGCTTCGTGGCCATCGTCGTCAGACATTCACGCCGGCATGGCGCAGCGCCGCGTCGATCTGCGCGCGCGCCTCGGCGTCCGGCGTCGTTATCGGCAGGCGCACCTCGTCCGTGCACAGGCCCATCCGCGACAGCGCATACTTCGCCGGCCCAGGCGACGGCGAGCAAAACATTGCCTTGTGCAGCAGCACGAGCCGCTGGTTGATCGCCCGCGCCGTCTCAAGGTCCCCGTCATCAAACGCGGCATGCATCGCGGCGCAGGCCTCCGGCAAAACGTTCGCGGTCACCGAGATGCAGCCCGCCCCGCCCATGGCACGGTGCGCCAGCGCGCTCGAATCCTCGCCCGACAGCTGGATGAACTGTTCGTCCGCCCCGATGAGGTGCTGGTGCAGCGCCACGCGTTCCATCTCGTCGCTCGCATCCTTGATGCCGATGATGTTCGGCAGCTTCGCCAGCGCAGCAACGGTCGGCGGCATGAGGTCGACAATCGTCCGTCCCGGCACATTGTACAGGAACACCGGCAGCGCCACCGCGTCATTGATCGCCTTGAAGTGCGCAAACAGGCCCGCCTGATTCGGTTTGTTGTAGTAGGGGCACACGACCAGCGCCGCATCCGCGCCCACAGCCTTCGCATGCTGCACCAGGTCGATCGCCTCGTCGGTCGCGTTCGAGCCCGCGCCCGCGATCACCGGCACCCGGCCGGCAGCCACTTCAACACAAAGTGATACGACCGCCTTGTGCTCTTCTGTGGAAAGCGTCGAGGTCTCGCCCGTCGTGCCGACAGGCACCAGCGCCGCGGAACCACCCGCAATCTGGCGCTCCACCAGCGCAGCAAACGCATCCTTGTCCACCTTCCCATTCCGGAAAGGTGTAACGAGGGCAGGAATGGAACCGGAAAACATCTTATTATTGCCTGTTTTTCAGGGAATCGTTTCAGGAATTCGTGGGATATGCGTGCTAG
>CAZXQD010000149.1:1414-5736 GCA_964643405.1 uncultured Hyphomonas sp.
GTGCTAGGCTGCGAAGCTTGGATTGTCACGCTTTGAGACAGAAATAAACATAGGCCACCATGACACTTGCCCGGAATCTCGCAGTTTTTGTGTCACTGGCCGCGCTGGTCGCCAGCAGCGCTGCGGCCATTGCGCCTGAAACGCCCAGCCTGAAGCCGGGCAAGAATCTCGTTCCGGTGGCCCAGCCGCCGGTCGTAAGCGTTAACGTGGCAGCCCCTGCCGCCCCGGCCACCACCACCACGGTGCCCGCCCCGGCGCTCGCCCAGAAATCGGCCAGCGTGCAGTACCTGAAACGCGCCCTCAGCGCCGCCGAACGCAACCAGTGGTCCGAACTCCAGGAGCTCCAGTACAGCGCCCCGGATCCGGTGCTGAAAAACCTCATCATGTGGAAGCGCGCCAGCGAAGGCGTGCCCGGCATGACCTTCGATGAACTGGACCTCGCCCTCACCATGCTGGAGGGCTGGCCGCAAACGTCCAAGATGCGCCAGCGCGCCGAGGAGATCATCGAGCTCTCCTCGCTCGATGCCGCCGCCCGCGTTGCCTGGCTCCAGAAGTCCGGCCCGGCCACCGGCGCCGGCAAGGTCGCGCTCGCCAACGCCCTGCGCGAGACCGGCAACCGCGCCCGCGCCGATGAAGTCATCAAGGATGTCTGGCGCAACAATACACTGGACAGCGACCTCCAGCGCATCGTGCTTGCGCGCTACGGCCAGTCGCTGAGCCAGGACGACCACCGCGCCCGCGTCGATTTCCTTCTTTGGACCGGCCAGACCAGCGCCGCCGATCAGCTGAAGCCCCAACTCTCCGCAGACCACCGCAAGCTGGTCGAGGCCCGCATCGCGGTGGCGAAGAAGGCGCGCAATGTCGATGCGGCGATCACCGCCGTGCCGGACCATCTTCAGGCCCATCCCGGCCTCCTCTACGAGCGCGCAAAATGGCGCCGCCAGAAAAAGGTCGACGGTGTCACCGATCTCCTGCGCCAGATTGACGGCAAGGAGGTGCCCGCTGCCGGCCGCTCGAAGCTCTGGGACGAACGCGCCATCGCCACGCGCGAGGAACTCAAGCTTCGCAACTATTCCCGCGCCTACCAGCTCACGGCCCCGCACGGCATGAATTCCGGCGCAGACTTCGCCGAAGCCGAATGGCTCGCCGGCTGGATCGCGCTGCGCCTCAACGGCGACGCCACGCGCAGCCTCGGGCATTTCGAAACGATGACGGCCGGTGTCGCAAGCCCCGTCAGCCTCGCCCGCGGCTATTACTGGACCGGACGCGCCCGCGACGCCCTAGGCCAGACTGAACCCGCGCTCGCCGCCTATGGCGCCGCCTCCACGCACAAGTTCACCTACTATGGCCAGCTCGCTTCCGAACGGATCGGCGACAAGAAAGTCACGCTCGGCGCGCCGCCCCTTCCGACGGCGGAAGATCTCGCCCGCTTCAATGCCATGCCGGTCGTGCAGGCGATGCAGCTGCTCGGCGAGGCCGGCGAAACGGAAAGCTTCCGCCACTTCGCCTTCTTCCTCGATGACCAGCTCGACCAGCCGGTCGATTATGAAATGCTCTCGGCCCTGTCGGCAAAATACACGTCGCCGGATGTCGGTGTACGCATCGGCAAAGCCGGCCTCCAGCGCGGCGTCGTCGCGCCGGGCGCCGCCTATCCGGTCCTGACCCTGCCGATCAGCCGCCAGCCGCAGGTCGAGCGGGCCTTCGTTCTTGCCATCACGCGCCAGGAAAGCGAATTCAATCCGAACGCCCAGAGCCCGGTCGGCGCGCGCGGCCTGATGCAGTTCATGCCCGCAACAGCCCGCAACGAAGCGCGCCTGCGCGGCATGCCCTACGAGCAGGCCTGGCTGACCAGCCGCCCCGAATACAACATGACGCTCGGCGGCCTGCACCTCGATACGCTGCTCAATCAGTTCAACGGCAGCTACATCATGACCGCTGCCGCCTATAACGCCGGCCCTTCGCGCCCCAGCCAGTGGGTGCGCGACTATGGCGACCCCCGCCTCGGCCAGATCGACCCCATCGACTGGGTTGAGTTCATCCCCTTCTCGGAGACGCGCAACTACGTCCAGCGTGTGCTCGAAAACATCCAGGTCTACCGCCACCGCCTGACCGGCGAGCCGGCAGACATCCAGCTCGGTGACGACCTGAAACGCGGGCGGCGATAGTCAGCTGAAAGCCCGTTCTCCTTTGGGAGACCGGGCCTGAAGGGCGCAACATTTCGCCCGTCCAAAGCTTGCGCCCCACGCCCGGCGATGCTCTGAACAGGGCAAGCTGTGGGAGCGTGACTGTTGACCATCTTCAAATCCCTGTCTGCCCGTGTGCTGATCGCCCTCGCGCTTGGCCTCGGTCTTGGCGCCGCGCTTTCCGGCAACCCTGCAGTGCCGGGCGACCTCGTCTCCGTCACCGAAGCCATTGGCTCGCTCTGGCTCGGCTTCCTGCAGATGACCGTCATCCCGCTGGTCTTCGCCCTGCTGGTGGTCGGCGTCGCAGCAGTCTCTGACGCACTCTCCGCCGGCCGCCTCACCGCCCGCGCTCTGGGCTGGTTCGCCATCCTGCTCACCGGCGCCATAGTGGTCACGATCCTCGGCTATGAAGCCGTCCTTGCCGCCTGGCCGGTAAATGCCGAAAGCGCCCGCGCGCTCGTTGCAGGGGCTACCGGCGCAGACGCGCCTCCGCCGCAGGCCATCGAGTTCGGCGCCTGGCTGAAATCCCTCGCCCCGTCGAACCCCGTCGCTGCCGCCGCCGGAAACGCCATCCTGCCGCTCGTGATTTTCGCGCTCTTCTTCGCGTTCGCTGTCACCCGCCTCGCCGGAGAGCAGCGCGTGATGCTGGTGAAGTTCTTCGATGCCGTGGCCGACACGATGATCGTCATCGTCAAGTGGGTTCTGCTCGCGGCGCCGATCGGCGTGTTCGCCCTGTCGCTTACTCTAGGTCTGCGCGGCGGGCTCGGCGCGTCCGGCGCGCTCTTCCACTACATCGTCTTTGTCTCGGCAGGCTGCATCGCTGTCGTGCTGGCCTGTTATCCGATTGCCGTCCTGTTTGGCGGTGTCGGCCTTTTCCGCTTTGCCCGTGGCATCGCCCCTGCGCAGGTCGTTGCCTTCTCCACGCAATCCTCCATCGGCACCCTGCCGGTGATGGTCGAATGCGCGCGCAAGAACCTGGGCGTGCCCGAGCACGTCGCGGGCCTCGTCCTGCCGCTCGCCGTCGCTGTCTTCCGCCTGACGAGCCCGGTGGCCAATCTCGCCGTGGTCCTCTTCATCTGCCATGTCTCAGGCGTCGAGCCGACGCCCGCCCAGTTCATAGCCGCCGGCCTCGTCGCCTTTGCCGTCTCGATCTCTTCGGTCGGCCTCCCCGGCCAGGTCAGCTTCTTCGTCTCGGTCGCGCCCATCTGCCTCGCCATCGGCGCGCCCATCGAACTCCTGCCACTCCTCCTCGCGGTCGAGATCATCCCCGACATCTTCCGGACGGTCGGCAATGTCACCGCCGACCTTGCCGTCACCACGATCCTCAACCGCGGCGACAAGGGCGTCCGCGTGATTGCGCCCGAGACGGCCTGACTTCTGGGTTGGGCTGGGAAAAGCCCGCGCCGGTGTTGTGCCAACAGGATGCACCACTCGCCGGAATGAAATCCGTAGACGCATCAAGCGCCTGAGGGTTTTCTCCGAAGAACTTGCGCCACACCCCTCCATCCGGGGTTACACTCCGCCTCACCCCCACACCGCAGGCCGGACACGGCCCGAAGGCTGAACTCCCGCACTCCCGAGAGCCAGTGAGAACAGATCGATACCAAGTGATAGAAAATGAGAATGAATGAGAGAAAATCGACACGCGGAATACAAAGCCTGCAACAGGCTGAGGCCGTTTTTGAGTGCCGGACAGGAACTTGTGCTTGCACAGCGCGGAGATAAAACCCATCCCCGCCAAGGCCTTGCGAAACCCGCCGCCGGCTCTTGCGCAACACCTCCGCACAGGGATCTGCGAAAATTCACCAACTGAAGACTCGGGAAGGTGCCGCCCAAATCCGCCCTTCCCCCCACACACCCATACCGCTACGCTCGCGTCCAACATCGTCTCCATGGGGTAACGGGCATGAAGAATCTCCTTTTCGCCGTCAGCGCGCTGGTTCTTGTCGCGGCCTGCGGCAGTGAAACCGGCACCGGCACAAGCGACGCAGGTGCCAATGGTGAAACCTCGGCCACCGCTGCAACAGCCAGCATTCCCGGCATGCCGGTCGGCCCCTTGCGCGTCGCTGACGAAAATCTCGTCGCCCTCTACAAGCAGCTGCACGAGACGCCGGAACTCTCCTTCAAGGAAGCGCAGAC